>SVKF01000024.1 GCA_015068605.1 Oscillospiraceae bacterium | reverse complement strand
ATTGGTTAGAAACAAAAGTTAATAATGCTTTAGTAGAAATGTTTTTCCAACTAGTCAATAACGAAAAAATATCTGTTGCACTAAAAGATAAATTGAATGTTGAAGTAGATATTACTTCTTTGGAAAATGAAAAAAGTATGTTGAGAAAATCTCTTAGTCAGTATTCGACTGCAAGAAGTAGTTTAGAAAGGGAAATCGACTCTCTTTCGATTGACACTCCTCATTATGCAAAAATCCGTCAAGATTTGACCGTCAGACTTTATTCGCTTTATGATGACGAAGCAAGAGTAGAGGATGAATTGCAAAATGTACAAGCTCGTATTGATTCAATTATAAATGACAATACCAGCATCAACAATGCTTATGAAATTCTAAGGTCATTCAAAACAATATGGGAACAATGTGTCGATATTGAGAAAAAAGAGTTGATTCGTTTCTTGGTAGAAAAGGTAGAAATATATGCGGAAGAGCGTGAAAATGGTCGTTTTCTCAAAAGCGTAAAACTGCGTTTTCCCTTGCTATATAACGGTTTAGAGTGTGACACCTTTGGTTTGGACAAAGATGGTCACGTTGAGTGCTGTGTGCTACTATGTCGGAAAACAGATAGGAGGAGTTATTAATGATTTTAGCAGGACAGATAATGGGATGGGTAGCGGCACTCATGACATTTTTATCATACCAGTGCAAAGATCACAAAAAGCTGCTTATTGTTCAGACCTTATCGTCGCTGAGTATTTGCATAAGCTATCTGCTGCTCAGTGCGTGGTCGGGTATGCTTTTAAATGTTATCTGCATTGTGAGAAATTTCATAATATACCGAAAAGATATAAAGATTTTTTCCTATTCTTTCTGGCCCTATGCTTTGGCGGCGGTTATGGGAACAGGCGGCCTTTTATCATGGCAGGGACCAATGTCGCTGCTTGTTATTGTTGCTCTTGTTGCAAACACGGTATTTTTATACTTTCCAAATGTTCAGAACTTAAGAAAGAGCATTCTCATCACATCAACAATGGTACTTATATACAATGCATATTATAATGTGTGGGGCGGCGTAGTTAATGAGATGATAGCGATAGCTTCCTCTGCGGTAGCGATATACAGATACAGGAATACAAATCAGCGGCAATAGTGTCGCAGACTTCACACAAGCCATTGTGAAGTTGTGGCGATGATTTGCCGCAGTTTATAGCAAAATAATATCATTATTTTCGAAAAACAAGCTATACATAATTTTAAAGGAGGAATTTTATGAAGCCGATTATTATTTATAAATCAAAATACGGTTCGACAAAGACTTATGCGGATTGGATTGCCGAGGAGCTTAATTGTCAATCCATCAACGCAAAGGGGCTTAAAGTAAAAGATTTAACCGCCTATGACACAATTATATTCGGGGGCGGTCTTTATGCCGAAATAATCGCAGGAGTAACCCTTATAACAAAAAACTTTGATATTTTGTCCGACAAAAAGCTTATAGTTTTCACTACGGGAATAACGCCTCTTGATTGCCGTGATTATTACGGCAAAATGGTTATTGAGAAAAACTTCAAACCGTATATGCTTGAAAAAATCAAAGTTTTCAACTACTTAGGAAAAATGATACTTGACGAGCTTTCCTTTCCCCACAAAGCGGCACTTAAAACTCTTAAAAAGATAATGAGCGGAAAAGAAAACCCGACGGAAATGGAAAAGCTTCTGATTGACCTTTGTGATAAAAGCGGTGATTTTACTGATAAATCCGCTATTTCCGAGTTGGTTGAATATGCGAAAAACAACTAATTTCCGAAGGAAATATTCTTACCTTCAAAACTTGACATTTTTCGCAAACAATGATATAATTGAAGGAGTATATTTTATAATTGGGGTATAAATATGACATCTACTAAAGTTATTTTAAAATACAGACGAGATACCGATGCTTGGGTGTGCCCTGTATGTGATATGGAGAATAATGCAACGGTCGGGAAATGCATATTATGTCAAGGCAACAAGGCGCCCGATTCCAGAATTTTAAAGCAGTGGAAGCCGGAGGACGATGTTATCAGAACTCATAATCCAACTCCCCCTCCCACAACACCACCTTATGGGACTGCACCTCGTGGAACTTCACCTTACGGAACATCACCTTACAGGACTTCGCCTTACGGAACTTCTCCGGGTGGTTATCCGCCTGCTGAATACAACAACAATACCGGAAAGATAATTCTTATTACCATTCTTATCATCGCAGCCATAGTATTGCTGTTTTATTTTGCAGTTGAGTCAAGAATTATAAGACTTGGTTCCGCTCCGCTTCACAGTGCTGTCGGTTTCACCAGCAAATCTGTTACGGTGAACTCCTTTGAAATGGATTCTGCCGATATATTATGGAATACAAATCCAATTTCATATTTTAAACTGCTATAGTATGAAATAAGTTTATAAAATCTATACACTATATAGGAGGTAGGCAATGATTTGCGATAAATGCGGAAAAAACAATAAACTCATTGGTTCAAAATGCACACATTGCGGTGCAGAGATGCCAAAGTTATCCGGCAATAACGGTTTTGCCGATATTTTCAGTTATAAACCCCCGGTGCCGGTCTATTCGGAATCCCAAAAGATTAGCGGCGGAGGCCTCGATAGCGAGGCGGAAAGGATGCGTGCTTTAGATATGCAAAAATTAATTAATCGTTCTGATAAAATAATAAACTCAACTAATAAAAATACTTTGTTCTGTATAATCTCTGTTGGTTTATGCGTTATAATTCTTATCAGTTCACTTATTATTACAAGTATCACCAATAAAAGGCTCGATGCCCTGACAGAAAAGCTTAATTCCGTTGAACAATCCGAGCAAAGTACGAAGGCTGAGCTTAAAACCGTCTTAAAGGAACTCAAAAAGATAAACGCATCTTCTAAAACAAAAGATGACGAAAAGGATTCTGACGAGGGTGAGCCGACAGATGATAACGAAGAGGATCGTGGCGAGGGCAATTCGTCAAATGATAATGGAAATCAATCGGGTATACCTGACTTAACAGATATATTTTGATAATAAGATAAATTAGGAGGAAATTAATAATGGCAAGTAATTATTCAGCACTTACATATAACGTAGACATGGTTTTCTGTATTGACTGTACGGGCAGTATGGGAAACATAATTGAAATCGTAAAGAACAACGCATTAAATTTTTACACAGATGTTACGGCTGCTATGGATAAAAAGCGTAAACATATCAGCCAGCTCAGAGTTCGAGTTGTTGCGTTCCGTGACTATATAGCTGACGGAAAGGACGCAATGCTTGTTACGGACTTCTTTAACCTTCCACAGGATGCGGAAAATTTTGAAAAATGTGTTCGAAGCCTTAGGGCAGACGGCGGCGGAGATGACCCTGAAGACGGGCTTGAAGCTCTCGCATATGCTATTAAGTCAAACTGGAACACAGAGGGCGCAAAAAAGAGACAGATTATAGTTGTCTGGACAGATGCTGAGACTCACCCTCTCGGATTTGGCAAGACCAGTCCTTTTTATCCTAACGGTATGGCAAGCGACATCAGAGAATTATCCTCATGGTGGGGCGGCACACAGCAGGGCGGATTTGTTGACCGTGAAGGAAAGCGTTTGCTTTTGTTCGCTCCTGATGCTCCTGACTGGAATGTTATATCCCAAAACTGGGAAAAGGTTCTTCATTTCCCTTCCGAAGCCGGAAAAGGTCTTGAAAATCTTGAATATGAGGAAATTATCAACGTAATTACAAACTCAATCTGATTAAGAGGTTAAAACATGAAAAAAACAAACCAGGGGTTAAGTTCGATATTTGCCATTGCAAAGGAAATGATTCCCAACCATGGAGAGGACAGCTTTTATTACAGAGCTGACGGGGATAGCTTTATTCTCGCTTCCATGGATGGTTGCGGTGGCTCCGGCTCGAAAAAATATGAAAACTATTCCGGTAAAACCGGAGCATATATAGCTTCCCGCGCAATTTGTGGCGGAATAATGGCTTGGTTTGATGAATCCGGAAATAAGGACGAGATTTCAGATTATGTAAATAATGCACTGAATGTTTGCAAGAAATATGCAGATAAATCCGGTCGTATTATGGGTTCATTGGGGAAAGCATTTCCCACAACCATTGCCGCTCTCACAGGTAACTTCAAAAAAGACTGTATTGAAACCACCTGCTATTGGGCAGGGGATTCCAGGTGTTATGCTTTGGATTCCGCCGGTTTGCACCAGCTCACAGCCGATGACCTTGACGGGCAGGACGCTATGAGCAACCTCACAAATGACGGGGCAATAACAAACGTTGTTAATGCATCCACGCCTTTTGAAATTCACACAAAGGTTATAAGCATTAAGCAACCATGCTTTCTTTTCACCGCAACCGACGGTTGCTTTGGTTATCTGAAGTCGCCTATGGAATTTGAATATATCATTCTTGAATCGCTTATGAAATCAAACAACATTTCGGAGTGGAAATCCTGTTTGGACGGGTATTTCCGTGATGTTGCCGGAGATGACTATACCTTCTGTATTGCTGCTTGTGGATTTGATGATTTCAAACATCTCAAGACAAGCTTTATTCAAAGATTTAGCTTTTTAAACAATGAATATATAAACAATACGGGAGATGTTAATACTCTCTGGAATGTCTATTCAAAGGATTATTCGATTTATCTTTAAGGAGTCTTTTTATGGCAAATACGCAAATAACTATAAACGGATATGTTTTACCTGACGGCTGGCAAAACGAAAACAGCGGTAATTCCGAGTGGGGGTTTGCTGTTAAAAACGGAAAACAATACTTTATTAAAAAGCTTCTCGACCCCGTTTATCCCGTCAATCCGGAAATTATGCCTGAGGAATTATTTAACGAGCGTCGTGTTTTGTGTGAACAGTTTGAAGCTAAATTTAACAATTTCTACACTTGCATAAACAGAGCAAGTCACGGAAACCTTGTTCGTGTTAATGAATTTTTCAGAGACGGAAGCCGCTATTATCTTGTTACTGACAGAATTAACGGTTTGTCCCTTTCCCCCGAAGATGTTTCCCGTATGGATTTCGATAAGAAAATAATGCTTTTGAAATCTGTTGCTCATTGCTTTAATGATTTACATTCTGCGGGAATTGTTCATTTTGATGTTAAGCCTGCCAATATTCTTCTCCAGACTTCTCCGAGGGGTTATTTGACCGCAAAGCTTATTGACTTTGATTCAGGTTTCTTCCGTTATGAGGTTTTGACTCCCGAAGAGCTTGGTGGCGACTTGACTTATTTTGCGCCCGAAACTGTTCGTGCTATATGCGGCGAAGATGTTCACCCTGATGAAAAGGCTGATATTTTTGCTTTAGGTTTAATGTTCCACGAATATTTCTGCGGCAAGCTTCCCGATTTTGACACGAATGAATTTGAGTATGCCTTTGATGTGATATTAAACGACAGCACTATGACTATTGATTCTGCCAATCTGCCGGAAGAATTAAACGAGCTTGTTTCTTCAATGCTTGACCCTGAGCCTAAAAACAGACCTTCGGCAAAAGATATTGTTTCAAAGCTTGAAACAATCCCCATGCCCGAGATTAAGGCAGCCCCCGTTCCAACCGCTCCTTCCGGCGGTACCGTAACCGGAGAGAAGGTTGATGCGTGGTTCTCTTCTGCAGGCGATTTATAATATTGATACCGGACTTAAAAAGTCCAAAAGGCAAAAGACGATAATGATTCAAAAAAAGCCCGAAGGCGTACAGATGTGTACCTTCGAGCTTTTTTGTTCTGTTTTAAGAATTTTAACTATTCTTTTTAAGCTTATATGTTTTCGTGTTATAGTCAACTGTTATAACGCTTCCGTCAGAATATGTAACTTCAAACACATTTTCAGCTATTTCCTTATGTTCTTCCATAAATTCATACTGAAGATACGAAAGCTCTTTATATTCCTCATAGGCCTTTTTAACCGCAAGAGTTGCAAATTCAATCTCCTCATCTGTATTACAATGCAAATCGCCCTTTGCAAGCCAGTCAGAACCATCGGAAACAAACTGTGCGTAATAATAAAATTGCGGTTTTCCGCCATATTCAATAACCTTAAGATTATCGTCAGGATTTTTGCTTGCCGTCATATTAACAGTTTTTGCATAAGGATGACTCGCCACAATCCCATGAAAAACAAGCTGCCAGAACGGAATTGTCTTGTCGCAAAGCGGATGCACTCCGTTTTTGTCCGTGAAATCCGCAAAGGAAACATAAAGACAGAAATCACATTCCTTCATATAGTAAACATAAGGACCTTCGCTTCCGCTTGAGCCAAAATGTTCCTTGCACCAAGCAAAAAGCTTATCAAAATATTCCCCTGCCTCCTTCCTATTTACAGGGTGGAGAGGATTGTAACAAGCTCTGCCGTCTGTTGCGGTTATAACATCAATATAGTGCATTCCCTTAAAACCTAAGTCAACCACATCCGGAAGAGTTGAAACACCCACCTCATACGCACGCTTCGGGCAGGAATTATAGGTTCTTCCGCCGCTCCAGCGAACAGCCTCAACGCTCTTTGTTCCGTCGGGGAGATATGCAATATCGTCTTCATTAAATATTTCCGAAACAGAGTATAAATCGGTGCTGTTGGTATGACAAGTGATTGCAAAGCCAAGCTCTTTTGCCTTAGCAATAAGTTTTTTTAGTTTTTCTTCTCCGCCCAAAGTCTCCTCAACAGGTAAAATCTGTGGCCAACGCCCGTCGTGACCTTTCATATTCCAGCCAACAAGACAAAATTCCGCCCCGTCAATGCCATGCTTTTTGTAGGATTCCATAACATTTATAACATCATCAAAGGTGCAGGCAACATGAACAGGAGGCTCATTTTCTATGGTCTGTTCGTGAATCTGACAGGGAACAGGCTTCCACCCCATTCTTATTCTTATATTCGGAGTGTCAACGGAATATTTAAGCTGTGGGTTAAGTCTTTCTTTAATGGGCTTAAAGCCATTATGCAAAATAAATTTCCGATACTCTCTCGCCATTTCGTTATAATCGGCATCCTTTGAAAGAGTGTGAAACTCAATTTTTATATTTTCATAAGGCACAATTCCGTTTATCTCAAATCTTGCTTTCATGAAATATTTTCCATTTTCAATTTTTACATATTGACAAACATCCATTTCCATTCCCGTAACAATGGCTAAAAAGCTGTCACTCTTATGGCTTATTCCAAAAACGGGAGTTATAATGTGGCGAAGAATATAGTCGCCGTCCTCTTTTTCGTTATAGTAGCCAATTCCGTAATCATTATTTTCACACCGCAGATTTCCTGCCTGAACAAGATAAAATCCTTCGTCTCCTGCAGAAATTTCTTCACAGTGAAGCATAATTTCAACATATTCTATTTTCTCATAGTCAAGCTTCTCTAAAAGGGATAATTCCGTCACGGTGTCACTCAATACTTTTTCTTTTCCCTTTACATATTCGCTTTTTCCATCAAGATATTTAACAAAAAAATCATTCATATTTCCCACTCCCAACTTCCGTTTACCTTGATTTTATAACATTTATATGTTTCAGGCAATATCTAAAACAAACTTATTTTTTCAAAAAACAAACTTTTATATATTATTCTTGAACTTTTGGCGATATTCAAGAGGAGACATATCATTTTCCTTCTTGAAATAGGTCGAAAAATGGGTTGCGCTGTTAAATCCCGTCTCTGCAGACACTTCGGAAATTGACATTTCGGTGTTTAAAAGCAATCTTTCCCCCTCTTTTATTCGTAAATTCAGAATATATTTATGCATACTCATCCCTATCTGACGAACAAAAATACGATTCAGATAATATTCATGATAGCCGGCAATTTTCGCCAAGTTTCGGTTATGAAGAGGCTCACGATAGTTTTCTTTTATGTAATCCACAACCCTTGTTACCGCCTCGGAGGTCTCGGAATAATCATCCTTCGCTCTGTGTAAACCAACAAGGATTTGTTTCAGAATTGCCCCTCCGCTCTCACGAAAATAGCTTCTTTCCTCCTCATATTCATCAATAATTTTCTTAATATCACTCTTAAACTCCAAGCCGTTCCGCATATAAAAATGTGAATTCAAAAACGGGCTGTCATCTATTTCACATTTGTCGATAATTATTTTTTCTTCGCACTCTTTCGGTTTAACAGGCGCGAACACAGACATCAAATGGCTTTTTCTTCGTGTTAAATCATAATTGACCGTGTATATTTTAAGAGGCATAAACGCTTTAATACTATATTCCTCACCGCCATAACAATAAAAAAGCGAATTCTTCTTAAGCTCAAAGGTTTCCGTTTTCGTTACAATTTCGCCCGCCCCGTCAAGGATGTAAAAAAGACGGCAGTCCTTAACATAGACAGGTCGGTTTTTCGCCGTATAAATCACTTGCCCGGCAAACCTCACAAATGGGTTTATATCACCAATCATCATTTTGCTCATCGCCCCCAAAGTTTGTTTTATTAATATTTTAGTTTGTTTTTTCCTTTATATTACCATATAATTGTGATAAAATCAAGATAATATGTAAATAAAAAAAGTGTGTATTTTTAAAATATAAGGAGGACACAAAATGATAAGCAGTAAACTTATTAAAGAAGCGGCGCTGTCAGCAGGTGCAGATGCCTGCGGAATAGCCCCCATGTCACGGTTTGACGGCGCTCCCGACGAAATGAATCCGCAATTATTGTTTCCCGAGGCAAAAAGCTGTATCGGATTTGTTTTCAGAATTCCCCGTGGTGTTCAGCGAGGAATTGAAGAAGGAACACAGTTTTTCCAGTATCCCTCAATGGCTTACGGCGGAATAAACGAGATTTTTGCCCCTGCCACTCTTTATCAGGTTGGCAAGGTTATTGAGGACGAGGGATACGAGGCGTTTGTTTACCGAAACACAGGTGCACGAGGAGTCGTTTCGGATATGGACGGCTCTTTGGGAAACACTCTTTCTCCCGAGGAGCAGATTGAGGCAAATGAATATGCCAAAACAAACACCGCTCACACAAGAACTGTACAGTTCACCCGACCTGTCCGTGAAGGAAATGTCGCTCCCGATTTGCAGTTCCAGTTCAGAATTGCAGCGGTTGCCTGCGGACTTGGTGAAATCGGCTGGAGCAAGATGCTCTTAACTCCCGAATTTGGGCCTCTTCAAAGAGTTGCATTTATTTTCACCGACGCTGAATTTGACGAATATGACAAAATATATGACGGCAAACCTCTTTGCCGTAAGTGTGGAGCTTGTGTCAGAGAGTGTCCCGGCGGATGTATTCCTCCAATCAACTCCGGCGCAAGTGTTAAAATTCGCCTTGAGGATAAAGAAATTGAGTGGGGCGACATTGATATGTGGCGTTGCTACGCATTTTATACCCACGCAGGCAGATACTATAATCCATTTGTTCCGAAGGAAGTCTGGGACAAAAACGAAAACGGCGACCTTGACCTTATGGAAGGTGTTAAGGATATAGCTGACGAAAATGAAATTATGAAAATCTATGGTGCTTTGGCGAAATATTTTCCCAGTTGGGTTGGATATAATATGGCGAAGTGCGGTGGCTGTATAAGAGCCTGCGTTTCTGTTCTTGAGAAAAAGGGCGGATGCATGGAAAACCGATTTAAAGAACCCCTTCGCACCAAAAAAGCATGGAAGCTTGACAGATAGGGGGGTTTAGGAAATGATAACAAGTGAGATTATAAAGCAAAAAGCAAGAGAACTGGGCGCAACCGTTTGCGGAATTGGTAAAATCTATACCGAAGAAAATCCGCAAAGAGACCCACTTATGATTCTCCCCAACGCAAAATGCATAATCGGTTTCGGTTTTGCTGTCCCCAAGGGAATTTACATGGCGATGGACAAAGGAACTCAGTTTTATACATACACCACCATGGGCGTTAAATATTTTGATGAAGAATTTGCCGAAATTTTTCTTCTTAAAATGGGCGGAATGATTGAAAACGAAGGCTATGACGCCTGTCTTCAAAAAGCAGTTCCCAACCTTCGTATAAAAGGCGACAAATCTACCAATCCCGAGGTTGTCGACACTTATGAGCTTATTCACGCAGAAGCTGTTGAGGAAGGAAAACCTGCCCCTGATGTTATAATCGACTTCGGGAAGGCGGCAAAATCCTGCGGACTTGGCGAAATGGGCTTAAGCGGAAAAATTATTAATAAAAAATACGGTCCATTTATGAGATATTGTTTTATTATAACGGATATGCCTCTTGAAACAGATGAAGCACTTTCCGAAATCGTCTGCGATAGCTGTGGCGAATGTATAAAAGCCTGCCCGGGAAATGCCATTTCCAAAGACGGGCTTAACACATGGCAATGCAGTGTTTATTACAAAGGCGCACACAAGTCAAACCCGTTTATGACCGATGATTTCTTAAAAGACCACCCCGAAAAAGAAGCAATTTTAAACGGTGAAAAACGCTTTGATTCAGAAAGCGCAAGGGCAATTTATCCCGAGCTTGAGTTTCTGCCAAAAACTCAATGGGGTTATGCCGCTTGTATCTGTGGCAAAAAATGTGATATTGCTTGTTACAAGCACCTGAAAGGAGGGCTTTGATTATGAGAAACAGAATAATAGAGCTGGCAAAAGCCAACGGTGCTGATATTGTGGGATTTGCCCCTGCCGAAAGGTTTGAAAAAGATAATCCGATTTTTAAGATTATGCCCGAAACCAAAACGGTTATAGGCTTTGCGTTCCGTATTCTTCGAGGAATTTACCGAGGAGTTGAAGAAGGAAGCACCTATTATCAGTACACAACAATGGCGGTCGAAAATATGGAAGAAACCATTATGCCTATGGCACAGCTTAAGGTTGCCATGATGATTGAGGAGGAGGGCTATGTTGCACTCCCTCAAAGACGCCATCAACAGATTATGGCTGACGACAACAGAACAAATCCCGAAGTGGATTACGCCGCCGTTTTCCATAACAAATCTGCAGAAACCCAGATTGATTTTCTCGACACCGCAATCAAATGCGGACTTGGCGAAAAAGGCTTTCACAATACCCTTTTAACCGACGATTTCGGGCCTATGGTCAGATATTGTTTCATTCTTACCGATGCGGAAATCGAAGAAACTCCGATTATTTCTCCCCACCTTTGTGACAAATGCAGAAAATGCAAATCCGCTTGTCCGGGAAATGCCATTTCGGAAAACGGCGAAGTTGACGACTGGCAATGCGCAGTTTACTATAACGGCGCTAACGGGACAAAAAATCCGTTTATGCCTTATGATGCTTATGCGGAGTTTGAGAACAGGCTGGAGATAATCGCCGGCGAGGCAAAGGTTGACCCCGAAACCGCAAGAAAAATCATTGATGCCACATATTTCTATCCCCCTGCTCAACACGCTTATCCTTGTTCGATTTGCGGAAGAGCCTGCGACAGAGCTTGTTACTCTCATCTTGAAGAAAAGGGTGTTCTAACCAAAAAATTCAAAACACCATTCCGAAAAAGAGAGGAATGGAAACTTAGTCTTGATGATTTTAAATAAAAATTGACAAATTTTGGGAATTTTTTTGCAAAACCCCTTTACAAAATCAAAAATATGTGATACAATATGTTATGCTACGAGTTAAATTATTTTTCGAATCAAGGGAAAATACCTGTAAAAAGGTGTTTTCTCCACGAAATATATCCTTGATTCGGAATATTTAACTGCGTAGCAACAGTAGGAGAGACACTTTTTATGTGTAGCTCCATACGGTTGCTACACTTTTTTATTTTTAAAATGATAATATCTGCATAACTATCAGCTTTTCCATTTTTTACATTTTTTACATTATTTACATTATTCCCTGTTTTTCAACCACCCGAAAATCAGTTGAAAAACAAAATAACCCGATATGTCGGACTTACAATGGAGCTTCGTGGGATAATTGGGGAAACTCCATTGATGTGTCGGCATAAACAAATTTGGGTGGGAAATTTAAAAATTATAGTGGGATTATAATTACCTATAATTGTGTAGCAACTCAAAGGCGGTGTTTAAAAAGTCAAAGGGACTTTTTAAACACCGCCTTTGTTCTAAGGGGATAGGAAAAAAGCTCTAAAGCGGACAAACTGAGCCAAAGCCAAGGCTTTGGGTTACCCGAAGGCGTACGCAGGTACTCCGAGAGGCGAAGTTTGTTTTGTAGCAAGAAAAGATAATCATAACCACTAGTAAACTAGTGGTTTGACCAGCCCCTAGAAGGGGCTCTTACAGGCTTAACCCCTATAAGGGGCATCGAAGTTTGGTACCGCATTACAATTACTGGCAGCCGCTCACGTGCGGCTGTCTTTTTTGCCTATTAGTTCTTATTACCCGTAAACGGGTCAAGATATTCCTTCATACTTATTTGGTCTGTGTAATAATCTTCTGCCAACTGATTTCTTATATATTGTTCTATAACTTTCTTATTCCTTC
>SVKF01000009.1 GCA_015068605.1 Oscillospiraceae bacterium | reverse complement strand
AAATTCGCCAAACTGCGAATTTCTTTCCTAATTTATGAAGCATATTTTGCCATTTACGCTTTTTAAAATGATTTTTTATTCGCTTTTTGTGTTTTGTGTGGTCGGTGCATTTTGCGCTGGCCCCTTTTCTCTGCTACTTTATGCGGATAGTCTATAAAATCTATCTTTATGCTTTACCCTATAAATATTATTCGCTTACGGTAGAACAAGTTTTTCGACATTCTGCAGCCTTGTCATTATGCGGTTTTATATGTTGCCTCAATTTTTCTTATTTCCTTTATAAGATACTCCTCTAACACCTGCTGTGACCTTATCTTATAAATATAATAGTCCATAAGCCCTTCTTCCGTTACATAATTATAATTTTTTATAGTATTTTCAAGCTCTTCTCTTACCCGACTTCTTTGTTCATAAAGCTGCTTTAGTTCTTTTTCAACAGCCTTATTTCCCACCTGTTTTGTCTTTGAAATTCTTTGCAGGAAACCCATTCTTAAAGCCTCTGTCATACCAAATTCTCCTTTGCTTTTTTAATAATTATATTCCTTTTACCAAATATTTATGCATATATGACATAATCTGCTATATTTAGATTTTTTCTATGGACAAAGGATATTTTTTATGATATAATAAAAAATATTTATTCTTGGAGGTTTAACGTGAAAGTTCCTTTCCCGTTAAGCCTCCGGCGGATTTTATTGTCCGTGCAAAATTTTCCGAGCATTTATGCTCAAAAATGCACATGGACTAAAATAATCTCTTATCATTCCTTGCTCTGCGGATAAGAGAAAATTCATTACTATTTGTGCCGACGCAGAGCGGCGGAATGGAGATTATTATGGAAAACAATAAAAGAAGCAGTTTTACCGGTAAGCTCGGCTTTGTTTTGGCTGCCGCCGGTTCTGCTGTCGGGCTTGGCAACATCTGGAGATTCCCATATCTTGCCGCAAAGTATGGTGGCGGAATATTTTTGCTTGTATATCTTATTTTAGCGGTGACCTTCGGTTTCGCCTTAATGACCGCTGAAATAGCTTTGGGAAGAAAAACTAAACTGAGTGCAATCGGCGCTTTTAAGGCTCTTAACAACAAGTTTGCCTTTTTAGGCTATCTTGCCGCCCTTGTTCCCATTATCATTCTTCCTTATTACTCGGTTATCGGCGGTTGGGTTACAAAGTATCTTGTTACATTTATTAGCGGAAATGGACTTAATGCGGCTTCAAACGGTTTCTTTGATGCTTTTATTTCTTCAACGGGTGAGCCAATCGGCTGGTTTTTGCTTTACCTCGGTTTAACCGCCTTGGTTGTTCTTTTCGGAGTTGAAAAAGGTATTGAAAAGGTTAGCAAGATTATGATGCCCATTCTCATTGCACTTTCGCTTTTTATCGCAGTATACTCTATATTTATGCCCGGTGCCATTGACGGAGTGCTTTACTACATAACACCTGATTTTCGTAAATTTTCAATCACTACTGTTTTAGCGGCAATGGGTCAGCTTTTCTATTCAATGTCCCTTGCCATGGGAATTATGATTACATACGGCTCTTATATGAAAAAGAAAGTCAACCTTGAATCGTCCGTAGGTCAGATTGAAATTTTTGACACAGGTATTGCATTCATTGCAGGTCTTATGGTTGTTCCTGCGGCTTACGCCTTCAGCGGAGGCGACCCGGCAGAGCTTGGAAAAGGCCCCGGACTTATGTTTGACGTTCTGCCGAAGATTTTTGACAATATGTATGGCGGACAGATAATCGGAACATTATTCTTTATCCTGGTTCTTTTCGCAGCTTTAACCTCCTCCATTTCGCTTATGGAGACAGTTGTTTCTATATTCTGCGACAAGCTTAAAATGGGAAGAAAAACTGCTTGTCTGGCTGTCTTCATCCTTTCGGTTGCATTGGGGCTTCCGTCTGCTTTAGGCTACGGCGTTTTGGATGGAATTAAGATTATAGGCTTCCCATTCCTTGACTTCTTCGACTTTATCAGCAACAGTATTATAATGCCGATTGTCGCATTTTTAACCTGTATATTTATCGGATATATTATAAAACCGAAGGCAATCATTGACGAGGTTGAGCTTTCATCAAAATTCAGACGCAAAAAGCTGTTTGTTATTGTTATTAAATATATAGCACCAATTTGTATTGTTGCAATTCTTATTTCATCTGTTCTTGATGCATTCGAAATAATGAAAATATAGTCAAAACGGCAAGGAAAACATCAAGTTTTCCTTGCCGTTACGCATTATTTATTCCGTTTATTTTTCAACTATTTTAAATTTAAGATTATGTGTTTTTGTTTCATCAGGTTTTAATATTTCAAGCATTCCTTTTTCCCTCATAACATCTCTGCCGTCGGGATAGCAGTTGCCCGGCTCAAGCCCCATAACATAATCATATTCGCCCATCATCTTCCACTGGGTAAAGCATGGGAGTTCTTTTGTGTCGTATGCTATTGTTACGCCCTTGTTAATATCCGGATTGAAAATCGAAACCTCTGTTTCTCCGTTCATAACATGGTAATAACACATTTCTTCATAGCCTCTTTGGGGCTTTATTACCTCAAGGCAAGTATCAATTCCGCTTTTTGCATGGCCATTTCTCGGAATAACCTCTGTTGCAGGAATAGATATTTTCGCATTTTCGCTTAAAAGAGGATAACCCATATTACAATGATAAAGCACTTCCAAAGGTGCATCGCATGAGCCTATATTTGTAATTTTATCAGTCAGCTTTATCTCATTCTTTTCAAGGGAAACAATGTATTCACGCTCTAACATAAGCTGATAGGAAAATATAGCCGCATCTCTTATCATAAGCTTGATATGAATTTCATCATCCTTTATCCAATGCCCGAAGCTCTCGCATGGTATATGAGAGATTGTTCCGTGAAGAGGAAGCTCCTCACCCATATCCGTACAAGGACTTCCAACAGCATTAAGCCCGCAGGTAGTGAAAAATCCTGCCGTAAACGACTTCAAAAAGCCAACACCCTTGTTATCATAATACTGCGGTGCAACATATCCGCAGGGTGCAAAATATCCGAAATTATCGCCTTTAACGGAAAGTCTTGAAATATCTCCGCATCTGTCAAGAGAAATCCAAAGTTCAAGACCTTTGCCGTTTCTTACATAAAGCATTCTCATTCCGTCAGCCTTGCCGCCGGTAAGACGCATTTCCTCGACGCCATACATCTGATTCTGATGCCCTAAATATTTATTCATAATAATCTCCATTCCGCCGCTCTGCGTCGGCTCAACCGGTAATGAATTTTCTCTTATCCGCAGAGCAAGGAATGATAAGAGATTATTTCGTCCATGTGTATTTTTGAGCATTTATGCTCGGAAAATTTTGCACGGACAATAAAATCCGCCGGAGATGTAACAAAAAAGGAACTTTCCTGTTACATCTCCCCAACTATCGGGCGTACTGCATTATATACATTTTTATACGCCTCATAATATTTTCTGTATATCTTCGCTTTATCGGGGTTTGGAGTAAAGACTCTTCCTTCTTTTACAAAATAACCCTTTGCCTCGTTTAAATCTTTATAAAGACCGATTGCAACACCGGTCATCATACAAGTTCCGCAGGCTCCAACCTCCTTTGCAAGAAGGGCTGTTATCGGACGGTTCAATACATCCGCCTTAATCTGGAGCCATACCTTCGAAGCCGCTCCGCCGCCTGTTGCATAAAGCTTTTCGGGAACAATTCCGCACTTTTCAATACGGTCAATATTTATCATAATTTCATAGGTTACACCCTCCATAAGTGCTTTATAAACATCAACATCTGTATGTTCAAGTGTCAATCCTATCATTGCCGCCTTGGAGTTAACATCCATGTATGGAGTTGCCGCTCCTGCAAAATGAGGGAGAATTAAAATTCCCGTCGGTTCATCCTTAATGCTTCCGTCAAGCTCTTTATATGATTTTTCCTTTGCAAATCTGTCTTTAAACCATTTAAGAGACGCTCCTCCCGTATAAGAAAACGCATAGCATACATAAGTTCCGTCAAATACATACGGAACAACACAATATCCGTCCTCATACAGCGCATCATTATCGGGAATTTCGTTGAAAACAGGAGTTATACATTCAACCGTTCCCGTTCCGTCAACCGCATTTCCAACCTCAAAAACACCTGCACCAACAGCCGCCGCAACCTGGTCTTGTGCACCGTTTACTATCTTCACCTTGTTGGAAAGACCAAGCTCCACTGCAACATCAGGCTTTATTTCCCCTGCAACATTAAATGCAGGAACAGGAGTTGACAAAAGGGCTTTATCTACCCCTGCGGCATTTAAAATCTCGTCACTCCACTTTTTATTGCGAACATCAAACGCCAGTGTTCTCGCAGACAGTGAATAGTCAATCGTCGCATTACCCGTCAGCATATAGACAATATAGTCTTCCATAAGAAGTATACGCTTGATTTTACTGTATACTTCAGGGCAGTTTTTCTTAATCCACATAATTTTAGGCAAGCTGTACATCTGGTGAGGCTTCACCCCTGCAATACGGGTCAAATTCTTCTCTCCGAGCTTTTCACAAAGCTCCTTCACCTCTTCCTCCCCTCTCGGGTCAGTGTAGAGCATGGACGGAAGGAGAACATTGTCATTTTCATCAAGCACCGTAAAAGTTTCACCAAATGTGGTTACACCTATTGCCGAAAGCTCGCAATTTTTCGCCACATCACGGATAACCTCTTTAACCGCATCAATAATAACCGTTGCATCAAATTCATGCGCTCCGCTTTTTCGACTTATTTCATATTCCTTATATGAATTATATATAAAGTTTCCCTTATCATCATAAGCCGTCAGTTTACAGCCCGTCGTTCCGACATCAAGTCCGCCAATTATCATTTATAATCATTCCTTTCATTATACCATTTTAAATGGAGCGGCGCTATTTGCACCGCTCTGTGGCAATTAATCTTCGATACTTACAACATCATAGCCGAGGTAGTATTTGAAAGCTTCTTCAAGAATAGCCTTAACATGACCGTTTGCAACAGTTGTGTGATGCTTGAATCCACCTCTGGCAAGTTTTATAAGCTTATTCTGGAGATTATCGATTTCAGCAACACCGCCGCAACCAAAGAATGCATCTTCGATATTATCTTCGGTAAATCTGCCTTCGCTGAAGTAAATCGTGATTTTTCCGTTTTCAGTCTTACAGTTAGAATATGTCATCGGGAATGCACCAATTCTTCCCTCATTTGTACCCCAGCCGCTACCCGGGTCACCCTTGTCAAACATCTTGTGGGATGTAACTGTTCCCTTTGATGCCATAAGCTTCTGAGCTGTTGACCCACAATGGAAGAGAATAACCTTATTCGGGTCATCACCATAGTTATTGTTCCAGTCAAGACAAGCCGCAGGTCCTTCTGTTGCAAGAGCTAATGCACGCATTGTAATTGCGGAGCACATATCAATTTCACAAGAAGCTGTTATTCCTCTGTCGTTAAGTTCACTGATTAACACACATGGGCAAACACGGAGATATGTTTCCATTTCGTTCCAGCAACGGAGAGCGATTGCATCAAGGTGATATTCTTCAATATATTCATCAATAACAACGCTGATTTTAGAAAGCATAATTTTCTTATCCTCAGGAACATTTGAAAAATCAGTATAATTTTCCAAAACAGCCTTTTTAGCGAGAACTTTTGCATCATCATCTGCCTTTGCACGAACAAACTCAAAGAGCTCAGATAAGTCAAAGCTTTCAACATTTATGCCGTGTCTTTGCATTGTAACTTCGTCAAAACGAACTGTCTTAAAGGCTGTTGTTCTTGCACCGATACAGCCGATTGTAAACTTCTTCATACCGTTAACAACTCGGCAAACACCTGCAAAATCGTGGAGATTCTGTGCAAATTCAGGTGTTAAAGGATGAACAACATGAGGTGTCATAACTGTGTACGGAACCTGATACTGTTCAAAAACATCTGTTACGGAGAATTTTCCGCAGTATGCATCTCTTCTGTGCTGGAAGTCCATTTTGCCGATTTCATCAGGATATGCCTGCATAAGAATCGGAACACCTGCATTTTCAAGTGCCGCTATTGCACCGTTTTCATCAACAAAAATAGGCATACAAAGGATAACGCCGTCATATTCACCCTCGTGAGACTTGAGCCATTTAGCATAAATTCTGCCCTCATCACGGGTTTCAACCGCACCGTAGCGTGTCGCATCCTTATCCATCATTATGTAGTCATAGCCGGCATCTGTAACCGCCTTAACCATATCGTCTCTTGCACCTTCAATAAGTTCAGCAGGCATAAAACCTCTGTTTCCGAAATAAAGTGCGAATGTTTGTTTTTTCATTATAAATTCCCCCTTTGAAATTTTTAATATTATATCTTGATTTTACAATAAATTATGTTATAATTATAGTAATTATTATTCAAAAAATTGTAAATTTGTCCGGAAGGGTGGATAATTATGACATTACTGTTTCAAGATAAAGAGCTTATGGAGCTTATGCAGGATTTCTATATTCTGACGGGGATAAAAATAGCTTTATTTGATGAAAATTTCGAGGAACTCATATCTTATCCTCTTGAAAAAAAAACATTCTGTATGCACATGAGAGAAAACGAAGATTTTCGCAATAAATGTCTTTCTTCAAACCGACAGGCTTGTCTTAACTGCAACAAAACAGGCTCTCTCAATATTTACAAATGCCATATCGGGCTCATTGAGGCGGTCGCCCCCGTAAAAGAAAACGGCAGAATTATAGGCTATATGATGTTCGGTCAGGTCAGCGATAATAAAAACAAGGATGAATTGATGGATAAAATGACCGAAGTATGCCGCACCTTTAATATCGACAAAGACCTTTCAAAGAGCATACGAAAAATAAAATACCGAAATAACAAGCAAATCCTTGCGGCAGCAAAAATTCTTGATGCATTTGCGGAATATATCCTTCTTAAGGAAATGGTTCAGCTTTCCGGAAAGCAACTTATAGACAGTATTGAAAGCTATATAAATAACCATATTGACGAAGAAATAACTATCGAGAGGCTATGTCAGGAATTTAACATAAA
Source organism: Oscillospiraceae bacterium (assembly GCA_015068605.1). Taxonomy (GTDB): domain Bacteria; phylum Bacillota; class Clostridia; order Monoglobales; family Monoglobaceae; genus SIG454. The sequence continues at coordinate 70,186 of SVKF01000009.1, read as the reverse complement.
ACGAACTCGCCTTTATAATATAATGCAACAATATACAAGCGGAGGTGTTGCGAATTTTATCAGAAAAAAGCGTCTTGAAAAAGCAAAGCTTCTGATAAAAACGACAGAAATGAAAATCCCCGAAATTTCCAATGCCGTGGGCTTTTCCGATTATAACTATTTCCTCCGTGTTTTCAAAAAACAATTCGGCATTTCCCCGAAAAAATACAGGAAATAAAGGACTGCAGAGCGGTCCTTTATTTATATCATATTTTACTACATATATAAGTCATTAGCAATTCCACCAACAATACCAAAATATAAAAACCTGTGCTTATATGGCATAAAATATTCCAGTTTCTATTATCATTAGATATTCTGTAAGAAATAATGTTGTTAATTATAATTCCCATAAATATCAAAATCCAAGTTGGCAAATATTTTACTATCCTTACAATATATGATACATATCCAAAATCAAAACTTATCGCATCAAGCAACGCTACAAACCTTAAAATCGTTAGCAAGAGTACGCTGATTGATAATATTTTAAGCACTCTCATAAACAAACCCTTTCCGTCAGGCTTTTTTAAGTAGACATTGAAATAATCAAATCTTGTTATCTGCTTTTGTCAAAACTTTATTAGTTTCTTCAACACACTCTTCCCCTTGAACGGCAACTGATTCTTTAGCATCGCAATAAAATGTTCCGTCATTTTCAGAAATCAATTTAGCTTTCTTAATCTTCCTAACCTCAAATATTTGCATAAAGAACAATACAATATGAACAATAAACGATATTCCCGAAATGTAAAATGCTATACTTGAAAGACTATCATTATGTATCAATCCAAAAAAGAAATACATTTCCCCGCGGTCCGCTCCATCAGGCATAAACACATATGAAAGTAAATATGTTATAATAAAGAATACGTTAAATTTCAACATTTTAGGAGATTTATCTACATACACAGCAAAAAATATACTTAATGAAAAAAATACTATTCCATGGATTACCGGAATTAACAAAAATGTCATAAAAAATCTTAACCATCCGAAATTCAACACCCATGAAGCTGCTGCAATAATTATAGAAATCACTGTCCATATCACTATTCTTTTAGAATTACGAAAGCCACTTTTCCTTGCTTTTGCTATGGACCAAATTACTCCCCCAATTACACCAACAATAGCAATTACAACCAATACAACAAATAAATTAAGCAAAAGTCCTAGATTCGCATTTGCCAGCATTATAATCTCCCCTTTTGTCTAAGATTACTTATTCTTTCCTCTTGCTTTAAGGCGCATTTCGGTGTTTAGTATTCTTTTTCGCATTCTTAAGCTTTTGGGAGTTACCTCCAAAAGTTCGTCATCTGCTATAAATTCAAGACAAGCTTCAAGGCTCAATACAACGGGCGGAACAAGGCGCAAAGCCTCATCGCTTCCTGACGCACGGGTATTGGTGAGCTGTTTTTTCTTGCAGACATTAACCGCCAAATCCTCCATTTTCGGGTTCATTCCAACAATCATCCCCTCATAAACAGGGGTATTCGGACCGATAAAGAGCGCACCTCTCTCTTGAACCTTAAAGAGACCATATCCAACTGCGTCTCCCGTATCAAAAGACACCAGAGAACCCGTAAATCTCTTTGTTATTTCGCCTTTAAATGGCTCATAGCCCATAAAGACGGAATTTAAAATCCCCTCGCCTTTTGTATCTGTCATAAACTCGTTTCGATAGCCCAAAAGACCTCTTGCCGGGATTTTATATTCAAGACGCATACGGCTTCCGACAGGAGTCATATTAAGGAGTTCGCCTTTTCTCACGCCCATTTTCTCCATAACCGCACCCATTGATTCCTCAGGAACATCAATAACCAGCTTTTCCATAGGTTCATTTAATACGCCATCAACTTCTTTAAACAAAACCTTCGGTGTGCTTACAGAAAATTCAAAACCCTCTCGTCTCATCGTTTCAATCAAAATAGAAATGTGCATTTCCCCTCTGCCTGCAACCTTAAAGCTGTCCGTATGGTCACCGTCTGAAACTCTGAGAGATACATCCTTTAAAAGTTCACGATAAAGTCTGTCACGAAGCTGACGGGAAGTTACAAACTTACCCTCTTTTCCTGCAAAAGGACTGTCATTTACCGAGAATGTCATTTCAATGGTCGGCTCACTGATTTTAACAAACGGGAGTGGTGTCGGGTCTGCTAAAGAAGTTACCGTATCACCGATATTTATATCTGTTATACCTGAAATGCAGACAATATCACCCATTTCCGCAGTTTCAACCGCTTTTTTTGAAAGACCGTCAATCTGATAGATATTTACAACCTTTGCCTTATACGGCTGATGCTTTTCGTGGTAATCACAAACCATAATTTCCTGATTTTGTTTAAGTCCGCCTCTCTCAATTCTGCCTACCGCAATTCGCCCCACATATTCGTTATATTCAATAGATGAAACCAACATTGAAAGTTCGCCGTTTTCATCGCCCTCCGGCGGATTTATATAGTTTTTGATTGTTTCAAACAAAGCCTCCAAATTTTCACCCTGTTCATACGGGTCAAGGGATGCCGTTCCGGCTCTGCCCGAGCAATATATTATAGGGCTGTCAAGCTGTTCTTCGTTTGCTTCAAGGTCAAACAAAAGCTCCAAAACCTCATCACCCACTTCGGAAAGTCTTGCATCAGGACGGTCAATTTTGTTGACAACAATAATAATTCTGTGATTTAACTCAAGGGCTTTTTGAAGCACAAATCTCGTCTGCGGCATAGGACCTTCCGCCGCATCAACAAGCAAAATTACGCCGTTAACCATTTTAAGGATTCTCTCAACCTCACCGCCAAAGTCAGCGTGGCCGGGAGTATCAACAATATTGATTTTTATATCCTTGTAATAGGCAGAAGTATTCTTAGCGAGAATTGTTATGCCCCTCTCTCTTTCAAGGTCTCCGTTATCCATAACCCTCTCGGCAACAACCTGATTTTCACGATAAATTCCACCCTGCTTAAGCATTTCATCAACCAAGGTTGTTTTTCCGTGGTCAACGTGGGCAATAATTGCAATATTTCTTAAATCTTCTCTTTTCATTCTGTTAACCTCACTTTTTACAAATGAAATTATAACCTACTTTATACAATTTGTCTACACTTTTAAGAATATTTTGTTAAAAATAACCGTATTTTTTTGTTTCCATTCTTCGAAAAATGTGGTATAATGTCTTTATTATCTATTCAGGAGGTTTGAATTATGTGGAATGATTTTAAAAAATTTACTTTCAAAGGGAATATTATTGACATGGCTGTCGGCGTTATTATCGGCGGTGCTTTCGGAAAGATTGTTACAGCTCTTGTTAATAATATTATAACCCCTCTTATTTCATGGCTTTTGGGAAGCTCAAACATAAGCGAGCTTAAATGGGTTATATCTCCGGCTACAGTTGACGCAAACGGTGTTGAGGTTGCAGAAAATGCACTTTTATACGGTGAATTTATCCAGAGTATTATTGACTTTTTCATTATCGCCTTTTGCATTTTTATGTTCCTGAGAATTATAACAAAGGCAAAATCAAAGTTTGAGAAAAAAGTTGAAGAGGAAGCTCCGGCTCCCGCAGGTCCGACAACGGAGGAACTTCTCTCCGAAATCCGTGACCTTTTAAAAGAAAAAAATTAATTTTAAAAAGCGTGGCCATTGCGGTCACGCTTTTTCTCTGCCCTAAAGCTCCTGAAGCAGTTTTGCAACATCTTCCTTAAACTCTGCTATAATTTCATTAGCTTTCTCAACATCGTCATCATAGATTTCACTTTTCAAATCGGAATAAAAACCATAAATATCAGAGCCGGCATCTGAATAAATATCATATATTTCCGAATGTGCATCTGACCATAAATCATATTCATCCGAACTTAAATCTGAAACTTCTCCATAATCTATATTGTCATTATCATAGGCATCACTTAAAATTCCATCATAATATCTATCATACATATCTTCCATAATACCATCATATATTTCATCGTACACTTCTTCACGGGCATCTTCATATATCACTTCGTAAATTAACTCTAATTCATCATATTTATCATCATTATCAATATCCGATGCAAGTATCATTTCAGCATATTCTATAGCATACTGCCTCAATCTCAAGCACATATTGTTTGTCTCATTCTCTATCTTCTCATAAAAACTCTCAACATCATTCAACTTACTCTTATACTCATCATATGTGGCAATTTCCGCTGTAAGTGTCGTAAATTCACTCTTAAGCGATGAAACCGAATCGTCTATATCCTTCGTAATTAATTCTTCAAGTTCGTCGTTTGAGCTGACAGAAATATCCTCTACATCAGCACTCTTGTTCTCTTTCTTAACACTTTCTGTCTCTTGTGTAGCTGGTTTTTCTTCATTTTTTATATCCTTGTCATTACCACACGCAGGAAAAATTAAAATCCCAACCATTAAAATCCCTAAAAAATTTTCTTCATTTTTAGTCCTCCTTTTTATATCCATTTGGATATTTTAGGAGTTTTTTAGATTGGCTTATTATAAAAGATTAAAAGATTTAAGAGAAGATAATAATTATACACAAAAACAGATAGCAGATTTGCTGTTTACCACACAGCCACAGTATTACCGTTACGAAAGTGGTCAGCGTGATTTGCCATGCGAGTTGATTGTTATTTTGGCAAAATTTTATAATGTTTCGGCAGATTATATTTTAGGTTTATCAGATAACCCAAACATAACAAAAGCGTGACCGTTGGTCACGCTCCAGACCACTGACAAACCCGTCCTACCGCAAGCCGGAGTTTTTTAACATCTCCGTTCTCTGCCGTAGCGTTTTGTCATTTCATATATTTCCTGCGCCTTTTTTTCGGTTAATTCACCTTTTTTCAGCCGCCATTTCCAGTTGTTACCCATTGTTGCAGGCTTATTTATTCTTGCGCTATCTGACAAGCCGAGATAATCTCCAATCGGAACTATACAAATTTTCGCCCTGCTCATCATCAACGCAGAAATCATTGGATTTACAAGCTTATCCTGTGGGGTGTAATAATCGCAGAGGTATCTCCTGACCGCCAGAATCTCGTCTTCCGGACTTTCCATAAGCCATGAATAAAGGGTCTGATTGTCATGAGTTCCAGTATACGCAACACAATTTTCAGGATAATTATGGGGGAGATAATCGTTTGTTTCGCCCGTGTCTCTATTGTCAAAAGCAAACTCCAAAACCTTCATCCCGGCATAGCCCGTATCTTTTAAAAGCTTTTTTACAGATGGAGTAACAAACCCCAAGTCTTCTGCTATAATTTCCTTGTCGCCGATTTTTTCTTTAAGCTTATTAAAAAACTCAATCCCGGGACCTTTTTCCCATTTCCCCTCAATCGCATCATCACTTCCATACGGAATGGCATAATATTCATCAAAGCCCCTGAAATGGTCAATCCGAAGCAAATCATACATATCAAAAGAGTGTTGAATACGCTTTATCCACCAGCCATAGTCATCTTCCTTGTGCTTTTCCCAGTCATACAGCGGATTGCCCCAAAGCTGACCTTTTGGTGAAAATCCATCGGGCGGACAACCTGCAACATAAGTCGGGAAACCCTTTTCATCAAGCCTAAAATACTCTTGATTTGCCCATACATCAGCGCTGTCCATAGCGGAATAAATGGGGATATCCCCGATAATTAAAATGCCTTTTTGATTTGCATATTTTTTAAGTTTTCCCCATTGTTCAAAAAACTTAAACTGAAGAAATTTATAAAATTCCGTTTCTTCAAGACCTGTTTCCAGAAAATCTTCAATGGCTTTTCGATCATAACCTCGTAATTTTTCGTCCCATTTTTGCCACTCAAGACCGCCATAACTGTCCTTTATCGCCATAAACAAAGCATAATCATCAAGCCAGTCAGCATTCTTTTCTTTAAACGCACGAAAATCTGTATTTTTCCGAAAACGGGAAAATGCCTTTTTTAGAAGTGAGTACCGATTTTCATATTGCTTACCGTAATCAACGCTATCTTCTCTGCCAATCAAATCCTCCCGTTCACATTCCTCCTGCGTTAGAAGTTCTTCCTCAATAAGCCCCTCAAGGCTTATCATATAAGGATTCCCTGCATAGGACGAAGGAGATTGATATGGTGAGTCCCCGTAACTTGTCTGTGTCAAGGGCAAAACCTGCCAATAACTCTGTCCTGCGCTGACAAGCCAATCAACAAAAGTATATGCACTCCCTGAAAAACAACCTATTCCGTAATTTGACGGAAGGGAAGTTATCGGAAGCAAAACACCCGCTTTTCGCATATTCTCCCTCCTTTAAATTTCAACTAAAATACCGTTATGGTCTGAAATCCGCTTTTCATTATGGTCATTAAATATCACTCTTGAGGATTTAACATCAATTTCCTTATTGACAAAAATATAATCAATTCTCTTTCGTTCACTCTCGTAAAGCCAGCCGTCAATTTTCCCCTCAACTGTATAACCGCCATCCTTGTCCAACGCCATATTATAAGTGTCATACCAACCCGACTTTAAAATTTCGGGATATCCCCCGTCTTCTCTGTGGGACGGAACATTGAAATCCCCCATAAGGTAAACTTCCTTATCCAAATATGGTTTAAGCGCCTTATTTAACGCACCGAGCTGAATGGAAAAAGGCTCTTCCTCATCTTCATACCAGCCTGTGTGAACACTTACAAAAACCTTATCGCAAGAGCTTATTGCAAGAGCCTTCCGTGTTTTAAAATTGTCATATTCTTTGCAGGTTGTCAAGTAATAGCTCTCCGCCATTTCAATGGGCTTTCTTGAAAAAATCGCAATTCCTTCGTCATACTTACCATAACCGCACTTAATCCCTTCCCAGCAAAAGAAATAATGTTCACCGCATTTTTCAAGCATTTTGGAAATTTTAAGCGCATGGTTATCGGATTTAACGGGTATTTTCATTTCACCTTTGAATCCGAAAACTTCAGGAGATGAAGCAATTTCCGAATCAACCCTTTGATTTACTTCCTGCATAGCGATTACATCCGGTTTAATCTTCGCAATCGCCTCAACAAAAATATTGCACTTTTCTTCATAATTTTCTTCCAGTAAACTGTGCGTATTTATTGTTAAAAGTTTCATTTTTCCTCCTATAAAATATCATTAATATCCGATTTTAGCACATCCGCTTTAGGCCCGTATACCGCCTGAATACCTGTACCTTTTTTAAATAAACCCAGTGCTCCTTCTTTCTTCCATTCATCAATATCCGCCACCTTTGACGGCTCTTTAACCGTTACTCGAAGCCTTGTCATGCAGGCATCAACAAAGGAAATATTTTCTCTGCCGCCAAGCAGGGCAATTATTCTCTCCGCCTGCTGATTTTTCTTTTCCCCTTTGTCATTTGGAACTTCCTCAAGGGATGCGTCCGTATAATTTCCCATTCTGCCCGGTGTTGCATAGCCCAGTTTTCCAATAAGGTAATATGATACGAAATAACCAACAGCAAAAAATAATACCGTACAGATTACAAAGTTGATTATATCCCCTATTAAGCCTGCGCTGACTGACATAGGAATTCTCGTTAAAAGCTCAATATTGCCGAATGAATGAAGTCTTAAGTTAACCACCCCTGCCGCCGCAAAGGCAAATCCCTGCAGAACCGAATAGACAATATAAAGAGGAATTGCGCAGAACATAAACATAAATTCTATGGGCTCTGTTACCCCTGTCAAAAATACCGCAAGTGCCGTTGAGATAAACATGGAGCGGTATGCTTTTCTTTTATCGGCATCCACCCTTTTATACATAGCAAGGGCAACCCCAAGCAAAAGTCCCGTTGCACCAATCATTTGCCCAACCTTAAATCTCGCAGGTGTCACGGTGGTTAAAAGATTGTTATACGCTTCCATATTTCCGGCATTCTTAAAGCCAATCAAGTCGGAAATCCACGCAAACCAAAGTGGGTCCTGGCCAAAAACTTCTGTTCCGGCACTCAGCCCTGTCTGAATAATATAGCTTCCTCCAAATGAAGTATAGTTCATAGGGATTGTCAGCATATGATGAAGTCCGAAAGGCAAAAGCAATCTTTCAAGCGTCCCGTATATAAATGGTGCTAAAATCGGTGAAGTATCCGCCGAATTTGCAATCCACATACCGAATGAGTTAATTCCAAGCTGAACAATTGGCCATACAACCGCCAAAATTAAAGATACAATAATTGACCATAAAATTACCACTAACGGAACAAAGCGTTTACCGTTAAAGAAGGACAAAACATCGGGAAGTCCTCTGAAATTATAATATTTATTATACACAATTCCGCCTAAAAATCCCGCTATTATCCCCACAAACACACCCATATTAAGAGCGGGTGACCCCAGAACGGAAGTAAAATAGCCATTAACCGCTATAGTCTGCCCGAAAAGAGTTTTTGTTGTGGCATTAGGGTCTGCAAGCATTTCTGAAGTAACCCCAAAAACATTTCCCGTTATATTATTTATGAGAATAAACGCAAGAAGTGCCGCAAATGCACCTCCTGCCCGTTCCTTTGCCCATGAGCCACCTATTGCAACCGCAAAAAGAATATTCAGATTGCCTATTATTGCCCAACCTATATTTTCAATTATACTTCCGGTCCTTGCCACAATTGAAATATCTGCCCCTGACATAGAAATCAATTTTCCAATACTTATCATGATTCCGGCAGCAGGCATAACCGCAATAACAACCATTAAGACTTTTCCGAGTTTTTGCAGAAAATCAAAAACCTTACTGTGTTTTTCTCCGCTTTCTGCTTTTTCTTCTTTTGGACTCTCCGAAACAGAAAATAAGACACCGTTCTCAACCGTAACATTTTTGCTGTTCATTATTATTTCCGAATTTTCTTTGAGGTTGCAGACAATAACAGGAGTTACTGTGCTGATGTTGTTTTTCTTTAAAACAGACAAATCAACCTCGCCAATAACTTCACCTGCTTTAACTTTATCCCCTGCAGCTTTATAAACCTTAAAGCCTTCGCCTTTAAGGGAAACTGTTTCAAGACCTACATGAACAAGAACTTCAAATCCGTCATCTGAGGTGAAGCTGAACGCATGGTTTGTATCAGCTATAGTCGTAAGTGTCCCGTCCACAGGGCTGACAATTTGTCCGTTTTTCGGCACTATCGCAACACCGTCGCCCAATATTTTATCCGCAAAGGTTTTATCCGTTACCTCATTTAAAGGTATAACTTCGCCTAAAAGCGGCGATTTAATTTTAAAACTCGATTTTTGTTTTGCCATATAAATTTCCTTTCTCTATTTGAGATGCCATATATCTCTGTTATATTCCTCAATGGTTCTGTCCGAAGAAAAATAACCGCTTCCGCTGATATTCATAAGCATCTTTTTTGCCCATTCATTTTTATTGTTATAATCCGAAATTGCTTTATCTCTTGCATTTTTATAGCTTTCAAAATCAGGGAATGTCATAAAATAATCCTTGTTTATAAGCTCATTTTTAAGACGGCTGAGGCAAATTTCATTTCCGATTTGCATCATTTTCTCATCCGTTATAAAGTCAACTGCCCGTTTTATCCTTTTATTATTTTCATAAAACTCCGATGGTTTATAGCTTCCATCCTTATATCGCTTTATAACCGTTTCACTGTCATCCCCGAAAATATAGATATTTTCCTTTCCGACTTTTTCATAAATCTCAACATTCGCTCCGTCCATCGTCCCGAGGATAACACCACCGTTTAATATAAACTTCATATTTCCCGTTCCACTGGCCTCTTTCGATGCAAGAGAAATCTGTTCGGAAATGTCGCAGGCAGGAATCAGCTTTTCAGCATAAGAAACATTATAGTTTTCGACCATAACAATTTTGAGATGTTCGGAAACCTCTTTATCACTTAAAAATATTTTCTCAAGACATAAAATCAGATGAATAATATCCTTCGCAATGGTATATGCAGGGGCAGCCTTTGCTCCAAACACCGCCGTTATGGGAGCTTCGGGAATTTCCCCTTCCTTGATTTCAAAATATTTATCAATAAGATAAAGCGCATTAAGCTGTTGCCTTTTGTATTCATGAAGCCTTTTAATCTGCATATCAAAAACCGATTCTGCCAACATTTCACGATTTTGCATTTTGAAAATATACTCTTTAAGCTGTACTTTTTTCGTATTTTTTATCTGAATCAGTCTTGTCAGAACGCCCTTATCCTCTTTATATTTTTTCAGCTTTTCAAGTTCATTTGCATTTTTCATAAATCCGTCACCTATAAGCTCCTTCAAAAACGCCGTAAGCTCCGGATTTGCTTGATACAGCCATCTTCTGAATGTTATTCCGTTTGTTTTATTATTAAACTTATCGGGATATATTCTGTAAAAATTATTTAATTCCGTATTTTTCAGAATTTCTGTATGAAGTGCCGCAACACCATTGACACTTTTTGAATAGTGAATATCCATATTCGCCATGTGTATTTTTTCGTTATTGTCGATTATCGAAACTAAGCTGTCGTCAAATCCTCTTCTGACTCTGTCGTCAAGAATTTCAATAATGGGAACAATCCCCGGAGCAACCTTTTTTATAAAGCCTATCTCCCATTTTTCAAGAGCCTCTGATAAAATTGTATGATTTGTGTAGGCACAGCTTTTTCTGACCACCTCAATCGCATCATCAACATTCAGTCCCTTTTTTGTTAAAAGTCTTATTAGCTCAGGAATAATCATTGACGGGTGGGTATCATTTATCTGAATTACAGCATAATCATAAAGGTCGTAAAGCTTACAGCCTCTGCTTTCGCACTCATCAATTATAAGCTGTGCTCCTGCACTCACCATAAAATATTGCTGATAGGCACGAAGCAGTCTCCCCTTATCATCGCTGTCATCGGGATACAGAAACAGAGTCAGATTTTTTTCGATATCTGTTTTATCAAAAGCTATCCCCTCTTTGACTATTTTTTCATCAACCGTGTCAATATCAAAAAGGCGCAATTTATTAACACGACCCATATATCCGACTATGTCAAGATTGTAAAGCCTTGCCAAAACAGAGAAATCTCCAAAATCAACCTTATAGGTTTTTTCGTCTTTCTCTAAAAATCCCGAATCAAGGAGCCACGGATTTTTCTCTTCTTTCTGAAGATTGTCTCTGAAAACCTGTTTAAATAACCCGAAATGATAGTTAATTCCAACCCCGTCACCACATAAATCAAGTGTTGCAACAGAATCTAAAAAGCACGCTGCAAGTCTGCCAAGTCCACCATTCCCGAGAGATGGCTCTGCCTCCATTTCTTCATATTTCTCTATATCTTTTCCGTTGTCTGAAAGAAGCTTTTTAACTTCATCATAAATCCCGAGATTAATCAGATTGTTGGTCAAAAGTCTGCCTATTAAAAACTCAGCCGAAATATAATACAGTTTTTTCCCCGACTCTTTTTTTCGTCTCTGTCTGCCGATTTCACGAATAGTTCTGACTATCGCCATATATATTTCGCCGTCATTACAAAGAGAAATTTCCCTTCCGCAATAATTTTTTATAAGCTGTGTTGCTGTCATAACAAAACTCCTTTTTTAGGATTTTAATTATGAATAGTATTTACAGCTTTTTATAAATAATTCTTAATTTTCCAAATAAATATAGAGCGCGACAATGATTGCCACGCTCTATATTTTATTTAATACGCTTTTCAATTTCTGAAACAACAGCACTCATAGAAACATCCATTGCCGAACATATTCTATACAAGGTTTCAAGAGTAGGCTTTCTTTCTCCTCTTTCAATTGCACTCAAATGTGTTCTGCCAATATCCGCAAGCCCACTTAAAACCTCCTGGGATATTCCTTTTCTTTTTCTAAATTCATTTATTACTTGTCCTACTATTTTTGAATCCAAAACAGGTTGAAACATTTTATCACCTCAATATTATTATAAATGAGGAAAATAAAATTTTAGAACACATATGTTGACATTTTAATACATATGTGTTATAATTATTTAAAATTTGACAGAAAAATCCTAAAATCGGAGGAATAAAATGAGATATTGCAACTGTTGTGGACACGAATTACCAAAAGGTGCATCTTTTTGTGCTTTTTGCGGTACAAATTATGAAATTCAAATTGATTATGAGGATTGTAAACATTCAAGCTTTTGGATACGGAATTATAAAATACTTTTATGGGTTATCTTTGGATTAATCTGTTTCAGCGGTGTTTTATCAGCAGTCTTTTGCTTTACACAAATAGATAATATTGGAGTTTCTATGTTTTTTATTGGCATTTTATCTCTTGTCTGTTTTTTTATTTTGGCATTCTATTCAATATGCCTGACTATGATATTTCTTGAAATGGCAGAAGACATCCGAACTATAAGTATAAATTTAGAGACATTAAAATATCGCAAATCATAACAAAGTGAAGCCGCGGTAAAATTATCGACCCCCAAAAGTTAGACCAAAAATCTAACACTTGGGGGTCGTTTCTGCCTTAATTTTATTCATTGTTTTTTCTTAAGAATACCGGAACATCAATCCCGTCATCTTCGTTAAATCCGTTGAAAATACCACTCTTTGGTTTCGAGAAAGGTCTTTCAAAGGGTTTCTCAAAAGGTTTTTCAACCTCAGGAGCCTCAACCGGCTTAATTTCTTCCTCCGCAATCGGAGCTTTTGCCGTTTCACTCTTAAGCTCATCCATGCTTCTCGCAATTCCGCCGAAAACAGAACCGTTAGATGGAGTTATAACAGGTTTTTCAGTTTTTCTTTCAATCGTTGAAGCCGGTGTAAAGAAAGTTCCTGCACCGGTTTTCGGTTTCATAACAGGGGATGGTCTTCCGGAATCAAATCCGGTTGCAATAACGGTAATCTGAATTTCATCGCCCAAGGATTCATCAATCATAGCACCGAGAATAATGTTTGCATCATTATCAGCAGCCTCATTTACAAGCTCGGAAGCTGTCTGAATTTCCATAATTCCAAGGTCACTGCCGCCGGTAACATTAATGATAATGCCTTTTGCACCGGTAATCGTTGTTTCAATCAAAGGACTGTTAATAGCTTTTGCCGCAGCATCATGAGCTCTGTTTTCGCCCGTCGCACGACCGATACCCATATGAGCATAGCCTGTTCCCTTCATAATTGTCTTAACATCGGCAAAGTCAAGACTAATAAGACCGGGCTTTGAAATAAGGTCAGAAATACCCTGAACACCCTGTCTTAAAATTTCATCAGCAATCTTGAATGAATCAACCAAGGATGTCTTATTTTCAGCAAGTGCCAAAAGCTTATCATTCGGAATAACAACTAATGTATCAACCGCTTCTTTGAGATTTTCAATTCCCAAAAGGGCATTCTTTCCTCTTTGAGGGCCTTCAAACCAGAAAGGCTTTGTAACTATTCCGACAGTCAAAATTCCCATTTCTTTAGCAATTTCAGCAACAACGGGAGCCGCACCGGTTCCTGTTCCGCCACCCATTCCGGCTGTAACAAAAACCATATCTGTTCCCTCTAAAGCAGCGGCAATTTCATCTCGGCTTTCCTCTGCCGCCTTATATCCGATTTCAGGAACAGCACCTGCGCCAAGTCCTCTTGTCACCTTTTCACCAATCTGAATTTTATTGACAGCATTTGACATTCCCAAATCCTGCTTATCTGTATTAACCGCAATAAATTCAACACATTCAATTCCGGCCTCAATCATACGATTAACGGCATTATTTCCGCCGCCACCTACACCAACAACTTTTATCTTTGCCGGATTTGTTACCTTTGTATCATATTCAATCAAAACTATATCCTCCTTTATATATTTTCCCATCGAGTAAAATTCTGCATATAAAACCTATTATCTTATTATACTATTATTTTTTCGGTTTGTAAATACAAAATTGAAAATTTATTCATCATTTTTTTGGTTTTGAGTACTCGCTTCAAGCAGTCTTGCCCTGATTCTCTCTTTTCTTGAGTATCTTTTGAACAGAAAATGTCTTATGCTTGACAGATTATTAAATATCCTTACGCCAAAAACAACAACAACCGCCAGACTCAGGTCAAGCCCAAGTTTATTACCCATCAAAACAAATAAAATCGCCAAAATAGAATTACTCACAAGACCGGACACGAACATTGTCAAATTAAATCTTCTTTCAAAATATGACCAAATTCCGCCAAAAACCGTATCCATAACCGCAAGCAATCCCACCGCAACATAAGGCAGGGTTTCAGAACTTAAATTATACGGAACATACAATCCTGCAAGAACGCCCAATATAACAGCAATGGTTACTGCAATCATTTTTCTTCCCCTTTCTCGTCTGCGGTTTCAGCATAGTCCGTCTTTGTCAGCCCGACATACTTATCTATAAAAATTTCATCCTCTTTTTTTGTTGTGACAGCTATGCCGTATATTCTGGTAGCTTCCTCAATAGCCCCTCCATTCATCCGAAGTGCGCTCTCTAATGTATCCGGGTCTCCAATTGCTTTTATTTCATAAGGTGCACCGACTCTTTCCTGATTTATCATAATCGTAGGTCCGACACAACGCACCTCCGTCATCGCAACAATTCTTTCCCCGTTGACGGAAATCGCCTCAGCCCCCGCCGCCTTAAGCTCGTTTACAATTTTTAATATATTAATATCGTGCACCGTCCCATAGTTGTTATAAAGACCGCTTTCCTTCATTTCTCCCGTCAAAGGAACGTCTTTCATTGTTATAACCAAGCCTTTACCTTTGACGTCCGTAAGCCCTGCATACAGTTCTGTTTGAGAAAGCCGCTCATTTATCACGGAAAGATAGTCATTTTCGCTTGCAGTTTCATCTCTTAACACAACATTCTCTTCCTTAAGACTTTCAATTTCAAGCTTCAATTTTTCATTCTTTTCCATAGCATCATACAGACTTTGCTGAATTTCCGCTTTATCAATTTTTTCGCGACTCCTTATTTCGGTATTTTTCTTCACACCCTTAAACTGCCATGTAAATGCAAAAACCAACACAAAAATCAAAACAGATATAGCAAATTCAAAAATCCATTTTCTTTTAATCATTCTTCTGCCTCCGTACTCGTTTCCTCTTCTTCCTCATCCTCAGTATCTCCCTCGGCTAACTTTTCCGCCTCTTCCCGTTGCTTTCGTTCTTCTTCAAGACGCTTCTTTCGCTCCTCCGGGTCTTCATAAGGTCTGCTCACGGCATTATCCATCGAAAAATCAAGTTCAATTTTTTCATAAACCGACAATTCCTCACTGATAATGTGTTTACACTCCTTCACCTTATATTCAAAGTCATCGTAATTTTCATAGCTGCCCAAATTAACAAAAACACGGTCCTCATAATTCATTTTTATCGCTGTTAAATGCGTAAAATCAAGAGATATAATTTTATCGATAAATTTGACCTTTTCAAGAATTTTAAGGGTATCCACGCAGCACTCTATTCTGCTGTCGGCATTATCGAGTATATTTTTTCCCGGCTCCGTATTTTTAAGAGACAGCCCGTTTATAGTCATAATCTTATGTTTTTTTGTATCTTTAACCAGCTCGAGAATTTTCCCTTCCGAATCAATTACAACATACTTTTTGCCGTGTTTTATATACGCCCTCGGCACACATTCTTCAATCTTCACACTGATTTTATCCGGAAAAACTCGTTTAACCTCTGCATTTTTAACATACGGCATTTGCATAATTTTCTCCTCTGCCCCGGACATACTCATACTGAAAATGTTTTCATCGACAGCTATTTTAGAAGCGGCAATTATTTTTTCCTTTTTCAGCATTTTATTTCCCGTTACCGTAATCCCTTTTATATCAAAAAACGGAGCTTTAAAAACAAGGGCAAGGACAGCAAAGCTACACACAATAAAGCAGGTCAGAATAAACACTCTTTTCCGCTTCTGCATTTTTCGTTTTCGACGCATTATCTGTTTTTGTCTGATAGCTTGCTCTTTATCCATTACATTTCACGGCGAATAATTTCTGCCCCCAAATCGCCAAAGCTCCTTTCTATATTTTCGTATCCTCTGTCTATATATTCAACACCGCTCACAGTCGATAAGCCTTTTGCCGAAAGAGCCGCCACAGTCAATGCCGCTCCACCTCTTAAGTCTTTCGCCTCCATATCAGCGTTTTTCAGCTTTCTTCTTCCTTTAACATACGCAAGATTACCTCTCGCACTTACCAATGCCCTCATCTTTTTCAGCTCATCAATATGGCGAAAACGATTTTCAAATATATTTTCAATAAAACAGCTTCTCCCTTTGCTCCTTGTTGCCATTGCCATAAAAACTGCTTGTGCATCGGTGGGAAACATGGGATATGGCCTCGTGCTTATCAGCCCCGGACTTTTTAGCCTCCCCGGTGCTTTTATTTCTATATAGCTCTCGCCTTTTTCCAGAGCACAGCCCATATCTTCAAGTATTTCAATCGGAATTTTTATATGTTCATATCTCGCTGAATTCAGTCTGCCGTAGCCACCGCACATTGCAATTCCGCAAAGATAGGTCAAGGTTGCAATACGGTCGGGAATTATGCGGTATTCCGTCCCACCTAATTCCTCCACACCTTTTATATAAATATTCCCGCAATCATCCATATTTATATTGCCACCCATAGAATTGATAAAGCTTAACAAATCAATAATTTCAGGCTCTTTTGCGGCATTTTCAATAGTGATTTCGCAATTCGAAGCCGCACCTAAAAGCATTATATTTTCTGTCGCACCAACGCTTGGAAACGGCAATCTTATTCTGCAGCTTTTAAGCTTTGGAATATTGCAAACAATCCTTCCGCAGCTTTCTTCAATTTCAACCCCCATCTGCCTGAATGCATCAAGATGCATATCAATCGGTCTTGCACCGATACAGCATCCTCCCGGATAGCTGATTTCAGCCTGCTTGCACCTTGACAAAATCGCACCCAGAAAGATAATGGACGAACGCATCTCTTTCATAAGCGCATCATCAATCTTGTAGCTTTTAAGCTCTTCAGCGGATTCAATTATTGCCGTGTTTCCGGTCAGTTCAGCCTTCGCCCCAAGCATTTTTATAATCTTTATACAGGCATAAGTATCTGTTAAATTCGGACAGTTGTGTATAACGCATCGCTTTCCTAAAAGTGATGCCGCAAGGCAAGGCAAAGCCGAATTTTTCGCACCTTGAACAGTGGTTTCTCCGTAAAGCCGTTTTCCTCCATTTATTTCAAGAACCTTCATATTCTAACCCCCGAAAAATTATTGCAATATATCTTATGCAATAATAATCGGTTAGGTTACTTTTTACTTCACGGTTATTTCATTTATGATTTCATAAAGACGCTCCGTTGCGTCCTTAATTCCTATTTTTAGCGCGCTCTCCGACATCTCATGATAAACAGAGTGACTGCCTAAAATGTCATCAACATTCTTTCCTAATATTTCTCCGTTTAAATCCTTTTCAAGAATAACCTTTGCCGCACCGCTCTTTTCTATAAAACGCGCATTAAACTCCTGATGATTTCCCGCCACATTTGGAGACGGAACTAAAACCGACGGTTTGCCGAGAGCCGTCATCTCACAAACAGAGCTTCCCGACCTTCCGATAATCAAATCGCAGGCATTAAGCGCCGCCGCCATATCGTATATATATTCCAGCACTCTTATATTCTTCTGCATTTCAAGGTTAATTCCTTGTTCCGAGAGCATTTTTTTTACATTTTCATACTGGTTATTTTTCCCGGCACTCATAATTATCTGATACTTATTTTTATCTTTGAGAGAGCCTATCCAGTTTACCACCTGCTCATTAAAATATGTCGCACCGAGGCTTCCGCCAAAAACAAGAATAACCGGGCGGTCATCAAGCCCGAGCTTCTCTCTCGCTTCCTTTTTGTTTATTACAAACAATTCCGGTCTTAAAGGATTTCCCGTTATTTCAATGCGTTTCGCTCCGCTTATATGCTTCTTCGCATCTTCCATTGCAAGTGCAACAACATCCACCCTCCCCGAAAGAAGGCGAACCGTGACACCCGGAAATGCATTTGATTCGTGAACAAGTGTTGGTATTTTCATTTGCGATGCCGCCATTAAAACAGGTCCGGTTACATATCCGCCTGTCCCCACGGCAACATCCGGCTTGAATCTCTTTATTATTTTTTTAGTTTTTCTTATGCTTCCGACAATCTCAAAAAGATTTTTCAGATTTTTCGGGCTTAAGCTTCTTTTAAACCCGTGAACCTTTATATATTCTATATCATATCCGCTTTTGGGAACAAGGGTTGTCTCCATTCCCTCTTTCGTTCCAACAAATAAAATCTCTGTTTTGCTATCCTTTTCCTTTATATAGTTCGCCATAGCTATTGCAGGGTTTATATGCCCTGCTGTTCCGCCACCCGTAAAAAGAATTTTCATTTCAAGCATTTCCTTTCCGCCGGACACACATATAGTTTTCCGAAAAATTCTATTCCTTCTTCTCTTCTTCTATATCGTTCACATCGCCAATATGTTTATCCGCTCCATATTTAGAGACATTTAACACAACTCCCATTTCAGCCATAGTTATGGCAAGAGCCGTTCCTCCATAGCTGAAAAACGGAAGAGGCATTCCCGTTACGGGCATTGAAGATGTTACTACCGCAATATTAACAAGCGCCTGTATGGCTATAAGACTTATTATTCCCAAAACAAGCAATGTTCCGAATAAATCCGGTGCATTCAACGCAATTTTAAGCCCTCTGTATACCAAAAATATGAACAACGCAATAACGAGAATTGCTCCGAACAGTCCCAATTCCTCGCAGATTATCGAAAATATAAAATCGTTTTGAGGCTCCGGAATATTAAGATATTTCTGTCTGCTCTGCCCAATTCCGGCTCCAAACACTCCTCCTGAGCCTATTGCATATAAAGACTGAACTATCTGCCAGCCTTCTCCCTGAATATCCTTAAAAGGGTCCAAAAAGGTTGTGACACGGGCAAGGCGGTATGGTGCAGATATAACAAGAACCACGACTACAAGAACAATCGGAATTGCTAAAATCCCTATATGCTTCCATCTTGCACCCGATGCAAAAAGCATAATCGCCGCCGAGGACATAATAAGCATAGTACAACTAAAGTGCGGCTCAAGCATTATAACCCCTGCAAATATTCCAAGAATTACCAAATAATACATAAGTCCGCCGAATTTTTTCAGAATTTTATGGTTTCTCGACAAGCTCTCCGCCATGAACAAAACCACACCAAATTTGGCAACCTCTGATGGCTGGAAGTTTATAGGTCCAATCTGAATCCATCGTCTTGCGTCATTTACAACAACGCCAATCCCCGGTATAAGAACCGCAACAAGAAGGACGAAGCTGACAATCGCCGCAACGCCACCCCATCTTTTCAGCTTTCTATACTCAAAATTCGAGGTCAGAAACATCAATACGCCGCCAAACAACGCCCAAATAAGCTGTTTTTTGAAGAAATAAAAGCTGTCATATCCCGTCATAGAACTCGAATACGCCACCGGACTACTTGCGCTAAGCACCATTATGAGTCCGAAAGACAGCAAAATTATAATTATTCCCAAAAACTGAAAGTCAATTTTTCCGGCTTTAACCTTTGGCAATTTTATTATTTTCTTTGATGGGCGACGGGTTGCCATATCTATCTCCTCCGATTATATTTTTATGCGAAATACCCCACAACACAAAGCATAATAGTCACCACAACAAAAACAGAAACTATCTTGCTTTCACTCCACCCGCACATCTCAAAATGATGATGAATCGGGCTCATTTTAAATATCCTTTTCCCCGTTTTCTTAAAATATGTAACCTGAATGATAACTGATAATGATTCAATAACATAGACTAATCCTATTATTATGAGAATTATCGGTTGTTTGGTGTAAAGCGCCATTGAGCAAACTGCTCCGCCCAAAAACAATGAACCCGTATCACCCATAAAAACCTTCGCAGGATATTTATTGAAAATCAAAAATCCGAACAATCCTCCGATGAGCGCTGATGAATAAAGCGCAACTGCATCATGACCTCTCATATTTGAGATTATCATATAAAAAATGCCGATAACAATGGTAACACTTGTTGCAAGACCATCAAGCCCATCCGTTAAATTCACGCTGTTAACCGTTGCAAGCATAACCAGCACCGTAAAGGGAATATAAAAATACCCAAAATCAAATTCAATACCCGTAAAAGGAATTTTCACCTCTGTTGAAATTACTCCCGATGCAACAAACCACACAGTAAACACAACAGCAACAATAAACTGAAGGGAGAACTTCTGTTTTGCAGTCAGCCCCAGATTTCTTTTGAGAATGACTTTTATATAATCATCCAAAAATCCGATTACACCAAAGGCAAACGCCATACCAAGCATCAAAAAGATGCCCTTAAGATTTTTTTCAGGAAGCAGATATTTATATGCGATAACTCCGCCAACCGTCGCTAAAATCATCGCTATAATGAATATAATTCCGCCCATTGTCGGAGTCCCCGATTTTTTCTTGTGCCACGACGGACCCTCTTCGCGGATTTCCTGACCGAATTTCAGTTTGTGCAAAAACGGAATCAGAAATATACCGCAAAAAGACGACAAAATAAAGCTCACTCCAAGAACAGATAGTGACTCAACCATAACACGCTATTCCTCCGTAATAATATCTTCGTATAATGTATCGGCAACCTCTTCAAGCCTTGCCCCTCTGGAACCTTTTATCAAAATACAGTCACCGTCTTCAAGAATTCTTCCCAAAGCGCAAATGACCTCTGCATTTGTTTTAAACCAGAATATTCTATCTTTTTCAAAGCCTGCCTCCATTGCACCAACCGCAATGTATTTAGCCATATCTCCAACCGCAATGAGGCAATCAATATTTTCTTCCTTTACCCACTTCCCGACATTTTTGTGGGATTCTACGGCAAATTCACCAAGCTCAAGCATATTCCCCAATATGGCAATTTTCCTTGCGCCTTTCACCTTCGGCTCAACAACACCGAGAACATTCAATCCCGAACGCATGGAAACAGGGCTTGCGTTATAACAGTCTTTTATAATTGTATATTTTTCCGTTCTTATAATATTTTGACGCATTCCGCCGGGAACAAAGCCTGCAACACCGTCAATTATTTCCTTTGCATTCAAACCATACTGAAACCCGACCAATATAGCAGCCAACGCATTATAAACATGGTGAACTCCGGGAACTTTTATTTCAACCTTATTTATTTCTCCGTCAAGCTCAAATTCAAAAAATGTCGAATCCGAAAATCCTTTTATATTCCTTGCAACAAGCTCACATTCTTCATTCTTTATTCCGTAATACAGAGTTTCATAAGGAATCATTCCCCGAAGCCCCCAAAGGAACGGGTCGTCTCCGTTTAGGATAATTGTTCCGCCCTCCTGCATTCCGTCAAGAATTTCAAGCTTTGCCTTAAGGATATTTTCCTGACTTTTCAGATTTTCAATATGGGATATTCCTATATTCGTTATAACCGCCAAATCCGGATTGACAATATCCGACAGCTTGGAAATTTCACCGAAATTACTCATTCCCATTTCAAGAACGCCAATCATATTTTCCGATGTCATTTTGAAAACCGTCAGCGGAAGACCAATTTCATTATTGAAATTCCCTATGGTTTTAAAGGCGTTGAATCTGCTGCTGAGCACACTGTAAATCATATCCTTTGTGCTTGTTTTCCCAACACTTCCCGTTATTGCAACAATCGGTATATCAAACTGTCTGCGATATAATTTTGCTATATCCCGAAGCGCCTTATATGTATCATCAACAACAATAACCGGATATGTGCCGTCCTCTGCATCCCAATGCTCAACAACCGCACAAACCGCGCCCTGCTCCACAGCACTTGCAACAAACCTATGTCCGTCAAAATTTTCACCCTTAAGAGCAATAAAAACCGAGCCCTCTATAATTTTTCTGCTGTCCGTTATTACATCCTTGACAATTTCATCAGAATCAGCATACCAAAGCATTCCGCCTGTCGCTCTCGCAATATCCCCAAGTGTCAATCGCCATTCCATAACTTTCTCCTTTTATTTTAAAGCGGTTTTACGCTTCATTATTCTCCACAAGCTTTAAAACTATTTCACGCTCATCAAAAACTATTGTTCTGTCCTTTAAAATCTGATAGGTTTCGTGACCTTTTCCTGCAAGTAATATTATATCATCTTTTTCCGCATGGTCAAGAGCAAATTCTATTGCATCAAAGCGATTTTCCACAACAGCATAATTGCATCCCGTTCCGGAAATGCCTGCTAAAATATCCGCAATTATATCCGACGGATTTTCGCTTCTCGGATTATCGCTGGTCACAACGCAAAAGTCAGAAAGTTCTCCCGCAATTTTCCCCATGAGCGGTCGTTTTGCTTTATCCCGGTCTCCGCCGCAGCCAAAAACCGTTATAACTCTCGCCTTCGCAAAGCCTCTTATTGTATTAATTATATTCAAAAGTCCGTCAGGAGTATGGGCATAATCGATTATAACCGTATAATTCGTATTTGTTCTGACAACCTCGACTCTGCCCTTAACTCCGTCAGCCACCTTAAGTCCTTCCGCAATCTCAGCTAATGAAAAACCAAGCCTCACGCAACAGGAAATCGCAGTCAAGGCATTATAAACAGAAAATTCACCCGGAATTGCCAAATCAATTCTAACCTTTTCATCCCCGATAACTAAATCAAAATCAATTCCGCTTCCTCTCAAATTCACATTTTTCGCCATTATCTCCGACTGATTGTTAATTCCGTATGTCATAATATGGCAATTTTTCGCCTTATCAATCAGATAATTTGCCGCATCGGAATCGTTATTTATAACTCCGGTTTTGCAAAGAGAAAACAATTTCGATTTTGCTTCAAGATAATTTTCCATAGTCTCATGAAAGTCAAGATGGTCCTGAGTTATATTGGTGAACGCACCAACCTCAAACTGACAAGCCGCCACTCTGTCAAGGGCGAGAGAATGGGAGGAAACCTCCATAACCACATATTCTGCCCCTTCCTCCTTCATTTGGCTGAGGAGTTCCATAAGTTCAATAAAATCAGGTGTTGTGTGGTGTGACGGAATAACCGTTTTTCCTATAATATTCTGATTTGTTCCTATAAGACCTACGACCTTCCCCGTATTCTCGATAATCGACTTTATAAGATAGGTCGTTGTTGTTTTTCCGTTTGTTCCGGTTATTCCTATCAGCTTAAGCTTTTTATCGGGATGGTCATAAAAATTCGATGCAATCGTCGAGGTTTCTCTTCTTGCATTTTTCACTATAACAGTTGTGGCGCACACTCCTTCAACGGAATGCTCGGCAAGAATTGCAACCGCACCCTTTTCTATGGCATCTGATGCAAAGTCATGACCATCAACCTTAAATCCCGGTATACATATAAATAAATATCCCGGTTTCACCTGTCTTGAATCAAATGTTATGCCTGATATATTCAGTTCTCCATTTCCGATAATTTCCTCGACATCCACATTTTTTAAAAGCTCTGAAAGTTTCATTATTCCACCCCTTTTAGTCTCTTACTTCCGAATAAGAGAAATTCAATGTCACAACCGTTCCAACCTCTACCGTTGACCCTGCCATAGGCAGCTGTCCTGCACAAAGTGCAGTTCCTGCCATATTGGAAACACCTTTTATCTTAATATTCAATCCGGCATCGGTCATAACCTTGTTCGCCGCAGAGGGTGTCATTCCTCTTACATCCGGAATAGTTACTGTATGCTTCTCCTGATTTTCCTCTGTATATAAAACCACATTGGAATTTTTTGAGATTTTATTATTAGCCTTTGGTATTTGCTCTGTAACAATATTCCCGTTTCCGTATATTGTTACGCTAAATCCAACTTTTTCAATCGCCTGCTTCGCAACATCCGGAGTTCTTCCAACCACATCAGGCACAGAAATATCAACAAATTGCAGTTCCTCCTGTGTGTATTCCGGCTCAATATTGAGATACTGAAGTGTCTCATCAAGAATATTTTTAACAACCGGCGCCGCAATCAAACCGCCATAATATGTGTTCCCCACCGGTGGCTGGTCAAGAATAACCAAACAGGCAACCTGCGGATTATCCGCCGGTGCAAACCCAATAAACGAAGCAACATACTTCCCGTTTCCACGAGGCTGTTTTTCCGAAGTTCCGGTTTTTCCCGCAATTCTGTAACCTGCAAGATAAGCATTTTTTCCGCCGCCTTCAGAAACAACCGACTCAAGAATTGTACGCATCACATCACTTGTTTCCTTTGATACAATCTGTCTTACCTTAACCGGCTGAATATCCTTGACAACATTCATATTCTTATCAACAATCTGCTTAACAAGATGCGGTTTCATAAGGTTTCCGCCATTGGCAACAGCTGATGCCATGGAAATCATCTGAAGCGGAGTTACATTAAAGCTCTGTCCAAAAGATGATGTTGCAAGGTCAATTTCCTTAAAATTACTTTCAGCATGGAATATACCGGATTGTTCGCCGGGAAGCTCAATTCCCGTTTTCTGTAAAAATCCAAAGCCCTTGAGATATTTGAGGAAGTTCTTTGCCCCAACCTTTGCCCCTATCTGAATGAATGCCGGGTTGCACGAATTTTGAACAGCCTGCTGGAAGGTTTGGTTTCCGTGACCGTTACGGTTAGCACAATTTATGCTTCGGTCTGCAACTTTTATACTGCCGCCGCAATAAAAATGGTCTGTAAGGGATGATGTTTTTTCTTCAAGAGCCATTGCCGCAACAGCAATTTTAAATGTTGAACCCGGCTCATAGCTGTCAACCACGGCTTTGTTTCGTCTTAAAAACTGTGTAACCTCCGTTACTTTTAAGTTATATTCATCTCCGTCTAACTTTTCAAGCTCCTCTTTTATTCCCGGATATTTTTCCTCAACTGCAGCAGTTATGGCAAATGGCTCATTCAAATCGTAATCGGGTTTTGTCACCATTGCAAGGATTTCACCCGTATTAACATCCATAACGATAGCCGCCGCACCCTCTTCAAGAGAGTTTTCAATTCTTGCATTTTCAAGATGCTTCTCCGCAAAATGCTGAATTGTTTCATCGATAGTTAAAACAACACTATTTCCGTCTTCAGCCTCAACATATCGTTCATAATTATCAGGAATTTCCATTCCCGACACACGGTCAGCCGTTACAATTCGCCCGGGAACACCGCTTAAAACATCATCATACACACTTTCAATGCCTTCAAGTCCCTGGTTATCCGAGCCGACAAATCCAATAACCTGAGACGCGAAATTCCCATAGGGATAGTATCTCTTTGTATCCTCTGTGAATCGAAATCCGCTCAACTTATATTCATTCATATATTCACGGAACTTATCCGCGTCACTTTTGAGTATTTTCTTTTTAATATATTGAAAATTGGTATTGCTGTTTATTCGCTCAATAATTACCTCTTTATCAACTCCGAAAATTTCCGAGATTTTCTCCGCAATTTCCTCCACCGACTGATTTTCATTTTTCCGCACATCGGCAGGAGAAATACTTAACGTTTCCACGGTCATATTACTCGCCAAGACCTTGTAATTCCTGTCAAAAATCTTTCCTCTCTCCGGAGTTATAAGGCTATCAACCGTCTGCTGCTCCCTTGCCGCAATAGTAAGCTCCTCACCACGGAAAATCTGAAGATAGGCAATTCTCACTATCAACAGAAAAAAGCATAGTACCACTATGCCCATAACCGCCAATATTCTTTTCTTTTGTTTTACAGAGCTACCATATTTTTGCACCTTAAGCATTTCGACCCATCCGAATTTGGTGAGCCGCTCTCCTTTCCGTTTTTATCCTGCTCTATAAATATATTTTTTAACTCGTCTTTTTATAACTCATTAACCACCTAATCAAATATATTCATAGAATCCACAAGCATTCCGGATGCACCTTCAAAGGATGTCTTCTCCTTTTCATCGCCATCAATCACCGTTCCGGAATCGTCACTTTCAATATCATAATAAATTTTCTGATAGCTTTCAGGCATTGCCATGCCGCACTCTTCTGCAACCTTCTGCAGCTCACCGGGGTCAAGGTTTTTATCAATTTCAGCCTGAATTGCTTGATTTTCAGCATTTATAGAACTGTTTTCTTTTTTTAAATTAGTTATTTTTCCATCCAGCTCGTCTATGGCAACATAACCTCTTACCATCATAAACGCAAGAACAACAACCGTTGCAATCATTGCATATCTCTTTATATTTCTTATGGTTACGGCACGTTTATCAACCTTTTTTAAGGGACGCTTTAAATGAGTTGCCACTTCTTCTTTGCCTAACGCTTCGTTTCGCAAATCGTATGCACTGCTTGTGTTATAGCTCTGATAACTCATTTTTTCATCTCCTTACTATAGTTTTATTATCCCCCTAAGCTTTGCGCTGTGGGCACGATTATTCATTTCAAGCTCTTCTCTGCCTGATATAATAGGCTTTTTATTCACCGGTTTCCCAATTGGTTTTTTATTACACACGCAAATCGGAAAGCTTTTCGGACATTCGCAACCTGATGTTAAGTCATTAAAAACAGTTTTAACTATTCTGTCCTCAAGGGAATGGAATGTTATAATCGCCAAGACTCCGCCCGGCTTTAGAACCGAAACAAAATTCCTTATCGCCTTTTCAAGAATTTCAAGCTCACGATTAACCTCAATTCGTATTGCCTGAAAAGTCCTTTTCGCAGGATGCTTATCCGCATATTTTGCTGATTTGGGCATAGCCCTTTTAATTAAATCCGAAAGCTCAAAAGTGGTTTTAATAGGCTTTTTCTCTCGCTCCGAAACAATCATTCTCGCAATCTGCGGAGCAAACCTTTCTTCACCGTATGCATATATAATTCTTTTCAAATCTTCTTCCGAATATGTATTAACAAGCTCATAAGCCGAAAACTCTTGCTCCTTGTTCATCCTCATATCAAGAACGGCATCGGAATTATAACTGAATCCTCTCTCGCCTGCGTCAAGCTGATGAGATGAAACTCCCAAATCAAGAATAGCTCCATCAATGGCGCTAACCTTAATCTCGTCAAGAATATTTTTGACCTCGGAAAAGTTTCTGTGAACAACTGTCAATCTGTCTCTATACGGCTTAAGCCTCTCGCTTGCCGCCTCAATAGCATCTTTATCCTGGTCAATCCCGATAAGCCGACCGCCATCAAGCTGTTTAATAATAAGCTCCGAATGACCGCCACCGCCCAATGTTCCGTCCACATATATTCCGTCACTTTTCACATTGAGCATTGATACACTTTCTTCAAGCAAAACCGAAATATGTTTAAATTCCATTCCATTCTCCACAGCTTAACCACTAAAAATTCATTTTCTAAAGCCCAAGCTTCTCCATAAGAGCCTCTATGCCCTCCGGAGTGAAATCCGGGTCTTCTGTCTGCTTATCCCATGTTGCCTTATCCCAAATCTCCGCATGGTCACACATACCAATAAATGCAACTTCTCTGGAAATCTTTGCAAAATCTCTGTACTCCGACGGAAGAAGAATTCTGCCCTGTGCATCAATTTCACAATCAACAGAGTTGCTGAAAATCGCCTTTCTCAGCTTATTCGCATCGCTCCCCTTAAGAGCAAGAAGTTCATTCATAAACTTCTCCCATTCATCCATGGAATATATCTGCAAACACTGACCTCTTCCGCAAGACAAAACAAACTGTCCGCCAAGAGAGTCACGGAACTTCGCCGGCATACTTACTCTGCCCTTAGCATCAACATTATGAAAATACTTTCCAATAAGCATATCGACGTCGCTCCTTTCTGTTTTCTAACGCCAATTTGAGGGGCTTCACCCCTCACCGCAAATTTTTATACCATTTTAGTGATTTTTATACCACTTCATACCACTTTATTAAATTCTACTACACTTTTATTGAAATTGCAAGAGTTTTTTGCAAATTTTTTTCATAAATTTTATATTTTTATTACAGAACGGTTAAATTGTGGTTAAGTCGTATTTTAAACCACAATATATAGATTTAGCCTTAATTTTTATTTTATTTTTTCAAAAAAAAATAACGCCCATCAAAAGGCGTTACAGGTACTCTCATATTTTATATACCCAGCAGATAATCAGCCGATACATTAAAAAACTTGCAAAAAGCCCGAATATCATCAATACTTGGTTCGCACTTATTGCATTCAATATACGATATTTTTCTTTGTGTCATCTGAACTTCTTTTCCCAGCTCCGTTTGGTTTATATCTAATTCTTCTCGCAAATTTTTAATTTTTTCTCCAAAACTTATTTCCATTTTTATCACCAATATTAGTTTACCATAAATAAGGTTGAACAATTCGTTCAGCCTTATTTATTTTTATAGGTTTTGGGTTCTTTTATTGTTGTTGCATAAGTTACGGCACAGACCATTTTTGCGCCTGCCCGTTTTAAAACATAGGAACATTCCTCAATAGTTGCTCCCGTTGTCATAACATCGTCAACCAACAGAATTTTCTTTCCGTTAATATCAGCTTTATTGGAAATTTTTATTGCGCCAATCAGATTTTTTATTCTGTGTTCATAATCCAAACTGCTTTGCTTGGGCGTGGACTTATCTTTAATCAAAGCACCTCGTTCATAGGGGATACCAAGATATTTTGATAATTTCTTGCACAAAACCGAAACGGGGTCATAACCTCGTTTCAAATTTCGGGAATTATTAGGCGCAACACCGACAATGGCATCAAAATTAACCCCTGCATACTGTATTTTCACTCTTTCAGCCATAGCTTTCGCCATAACCATACCTGTGATTTCGCTGTAGCCATCTTTAAACCAGCGAACTCCGGCTGATGTCAACTCATCATATTTAACCACAGAAACGGTCCTCATATAACTCCTGTGCGTCTTACTCAAACAAGAATAACACATTCCTCTCTCGCCTACACTCACCTGAGGCTTACCGCAAACAACACAGCAAATTTCATTTTCGCAAAGAACTATCTTTTCAGCACAGCTTCCGCATATATATTCACCTTTTCCGTGAGGAGTGATTTCCTTACAGAATACACATTTTGTCGGAAATATAAAATCCAATAAAAAATTCGTAATTTTCATAAAAGCTCCGTAGAAAAACCGCAAGGCACGCCTTGCGGTAAAATTTCTTATTTTGCGTAATCAACTGCCCTTGTTTCTCTGATAACATTAACCTTAATCTGACCCGGATATTCCATTTCAGCCTCGATTTTCTTAACAATATCCTTTGCAAGAAGAATGGTCTCATTATCCTTAACCTTTTCAGGCTTAACAACAATTCTGATTTCTCTTCCCGCCTGGATTGCATAAGAACGGTCAACACCGTCAAAGGAGTTTGCAATACCTTCAAGATTTTCAAGACGCTTGATGTATGATTCAAGATTTTCGCGTCTTGCCGCCGGTCTTGCCGCAGAAATAGCATCTGCCGCCTGGATAAGACAAGCTTCTATTGAGTTAGGCTCAACATCGCCGTGATGCGCCATAATCGCATGAACAACTCTCTCGTTTTCCTTGAACTTTTTAGCAACATCCGCACCGATTGTTACATGAGAGCCCTCAACATCGTGGTCAATCGCCTTACCGATATCATGAAGGAGACCTGCTCTTTTAGCAAGAGCAACATCCGCACCAAGCTCCGCCGCCATAAGCCCTGCAAGGTGAGAAACCTCAATGGAGTGCTTTAAAACATTCTGGCCATAGCTTGTTCTGTAGCGAAGCTTACCGATAAGACGGATAAGCTCAGGATGGAGACCATGAACACCTGTGTCAAACGTAGCCTGTTCACCCTCCTGCTTGATAATCTGTTCAACTTCCTTACGGGACTTTTCAACCGTTTCTTCAATTCGACCCGGGTGAATTCTTCCGTCAGTTATAAGCTTTTCAAGAGAAAGCCTTGCAATTTCTCGTCTTACAGGGTCAAAACCGGAAAGGATAACCGCCTCCGGAGTATCATCAATAATAAGGTCAATACCTGTAAGAGTTTCGATAGTTCTGATATTTCTACCCTCTCTACCGATAATTCTCCCCTTCATTTCATCATTGGGAAGATTAACCACAGAAACGGTTGTTTCTGCAACATGGTCAGCCGCACAGCGCTGAATCGCACCTGTTATAATATTTCTCGCCTTGGTTTCAGCCTCTTCCTTTGCCTGGTCTTCGATAACCTTGACAAGCATAGCCGCCTCATGACGGGAATCACTTTCAACCTGTGCCATGATGAGTTTTTTCGCTTCCTCTGCCGAAAGCTCTGCCACCTTTTCAAGCTGACTCATCTGAAGCTTTTTAACCTGCTCAATTTCAAGCCGGGTTTCTTCAAGCTTAGCAATTTTCTGCTGAAGAACTTCTTCCTTTTCCTCAAGATTCTGTGCTTTTTTGTCTATTGTGTCTTCCTTTTGCTGAATTCTTCTTTCCTGTCTCTGAATCTCGTTACGTCTCTCCTTGATTTCTCTGTCAAGTTCCGTACGTCCTTTATGTATTTCCTCTTTTGCTTCAAGCAATTTTTCTTTTTTAGCGTTTTCCGCAGCTTTCGCCGCATCTTTTTTTGCCGATTCGATAACTCTTTTTGCTTCTTCTTCGGCACTGCCTATTTTCATTTCTGCAACTTTTATTCGATATGAATAACCATATTTAAAAGCAAGAACACCTGCTATAACCGCAAGTAATATCCCTGCAATAATCGCAACCGTAATATTTATGATAAGCACCTCCTGTTCATAAATTTTATTCTGTAATCATACAGTATATCTTAAAACTACACTATTAAAGAAAATACATATTTGTTAAAAGGTTACACAAATATTTTAACCATACATATTAATTTTAATAAAAATTAATCAATATGTCAAGTATTATTTTAAATTTTATTCAATAACTTCATATAAAGTTTGCGCATCGCTTTTCAGTGTTGTCTCTTTTATATCAGTTACCTTTATCCGAAACGCCTTCGTTCCAAAGGCAACCTCGATTATATCGCCTATTTTAACATCATAAGAAGCCTTAACCGTTCTGCCGTTGACACTGACTCTGCCTCCGTCACAAGCCTCATTGGCAACAGTTCTTCTTTTTATAATTCTTGTCACTTTCAAATATTTATCAAGCCTCATTTTCTTTTGACTCACTTTCAAATTTTTCGTATTCATTTATAAAACCACTAATCGCACGATTGAGTGCAACTTCAGCGTCAATCCCCGCATTTCTTGCAAAAGAAACGATATTAAAAAGAACTTGTCCTATATATTTTTCCGCAGAAACCTTATCAATATTCTCATCAATAAGTTTAAGCTTATTTGCCACGGAATCAATAATACCTTTAGTATCTCCGATATAATACCCGTTTTTAATTGCCTTATTCTGAATTTTTTCAGCACGGGTCAAGGACGGAAGATATTTAGAAATTCCTTTAAGCTCCTCAGTTACGGATTTCTGCTCCCTGTCCTTCCTTTTAATGTCATCCCAAGCATTCAGGACCTCATCTGCGGTTTCAATGTTTTTATCGCCAAAAACATGAGGATGCCTGTGAATAAGCTTTTTGCATATTGCATCGGTCACATCATCTATATCATATTCACCGTTTTCTTTTCCAATCTGGGCGTGGAAAACCACCTGAAGAAGCAAATCGCCGCTTTCGTCAGCCATTTTTTCTCCGTCACCGCTATCAATCGCCTCGATCAGTTCATAACCTTCCTCCATTATGCTTCTCTTTATACTCTCGTGAGTTTGTTCTATATCCCACGGACAGCCATTTTCACCGCGAAGCTTTTCCATTATTTCAAGAAGGTCATTAAAATTATACTTTTTACTCATAAATTCTCCTTTATTATTTTATAAGCTTAAATTTTTCAAGCACAGATGCCAATTTTTCACCTTTTGGCAAAATGAGAACATCTTCTCTGCCTATAGTTTTTACCGCAAATGCAGATATAATATACAAAGCCGCTCCGATTCCTATTGCCGCAACAGTCGCAATCGTTCCGCTTCCGAGATAGAGCTTAAGCCCAACAAGAGCACCGCCCATCAGAAGAGCCGAGAACAGAGGTTTTATAACAAGCTCCATTATATTAAATTTAATTTTAACTACTTTAACAATACATATTATATTTATAACCGCAATTATCGCATAACATACAATGGTCGCAATAGGTGCGCCGTCAATTCCTATTATGGGAATAAATGTATAGTTCATAACAACCTTCGCAACCCCACCGGCAATCATACTGAAAACCGGATAATATACCTTGCCATATGCCTGAAGGACCGCATTGGTAACTTGGACAACCGAAACAAAAATAATCGCAATCGCCAGTTTTTCAAGGAGCATAAAAGCATCAGCGTCGCTGTATAAAAGCCCTAAAATTCCTTCGGAAAGAGTCGCAAGACCAACAACACAAGGCATGGCAAAAAGAACGGTTATCTTTATAAGACTTTGAGTCAAGCTTTTTGCCTCAAGTTCATTTTTTCCTGCTATCGCCGAAGAAATGGCAGGAACAGCACTCATACTGAGTGCAACAATTATTGTAAGCGGCAGATTAAACATAGTTTGCGCCTGACCTGTGTACATCCCGTAAAGAGTATTTGCCTTTTTTTCAAGAAGCTGTGCCGAATCCCAGCCAAGCTCACTTGCCTGTCTGAAAAATTCCGTTCCCTTTGCAAAAAGATAATCATACTTATCGAAAACAGCAGGGTTTACCACAAGTCTGTTCATAACCGTTGCCAAATCCACAAGACTTGTAAGACTTGATACCGCCGCCCCGATTGTTATGGGAATCGCTATACTTATAAGCTCTTTTAAGATTTTCCGCCTTGTTCTTGTCTCCGTGTCAATAACTTCGATTTTACGTTTTCTTTTTCCCGCACCGTAAATTATTATCATCAGTATAAGCGACATAATTGCACCGAAGCTTACACCAAGAATTGCTCCCGATGACGCAAGAATGGTTTTGTCGGAAGTTGATTTCACCAGACCTTTTCCGAAATCCACCATTTTGTCAAGATTTTTGTCAACAGTCATATTCATAAAGAATGTTGCAAAAATAATACCCACCGCAAGCTTAGACACCGCCTCGATAACCTCTGACGATGCCGTTGGATACATATTCTGCCTCCCCTGGAAATAACCTCTGTACGCAGAAACCAAGGAGGTGAAAAGGATTGTCGGGGAAATTATTTTTATGCAGAACGCCGCATCACGATTCCCCAAAAAGCCTGCCAGTTCATCCGCAAAGACAAAAAGAAGCAAAGAGCCTATTATACCGATAGTTCCCAGCAAAATTGAGGCAGACTCAAGAATCTTCCTTGACTCTCTCTCATTCCCTCTTGCCATACTTTCCGCAACCATTTTGGAAACAGCCGTGGGAAAGCCTGCCGTTGCAATTATGAACATAAATGTGTATATCTGATATGCGACATTAAACAAGCCGCTACCTTCTTTACCGATAAGCTCATAAAGGGGGATTTTGAACACCGCTCCGATAATTTTAACTATAAAATTGGCAACAGCTAAAATAAGAGCCCCTTTCATAAAGGTCTGTCCGTTATTTTTCAAAGTCCTTCAACTCCTCGCAAATTTTCCTCTTAACTATTTATACTGTCATTCTACCGAAAAAAAGACCGAAAATTACTTTTCTTCTATTTTAATAATTCTTCCGCCTGTGCTGACATACTTACTCTCAATGCTCAAATCTCCGCCAACACCAATCATTCTGTTCGAAGAGGTGTAATACCCGTTATCTCCTATATTACCGTCAGTTTCAATACGAATAACAACAGAATATTTTTCCGGACTGTCTGCATTCACAGTTTCGCCCTTTAAATTAATTGTCGCTTCTTTCATTGGTTCAACAGAAACCACCTCAACTATTTTGCCTAAATCCTCTTTGGTTTCTTTGTCATAAATCGGACCCAGCGCTTTAAGCCCGTCGACCGTGTATATTCTTACCGAATCAATTCTGACAAGATATGAAAATTTTTCTGTTTTAACCTGAACGTTCTGCGGAGTTGCGGAAATTCTGAAATAAACCGCAACCGCTGCGACAACAATTATTAAAAAAACCAGAATATCAATAATACTTACTTTTCCAAATAATTTACCGTTTTTCAGCATTATTTTTCACCTCCGACTTTTTCAATTCCTATAACAATGCCATATCCGCTATAACCCTTTGCTCCAAAACCGAGTTCTTTTCCGATTTTAATTTTATCCGTTCCTATGAGGAAATCCTTGTCTGTCTCGTCAAGCTCCACCTCGAAAACAAACTTTATATCATATCTGCCCTCAACCTTTGCAAGCTTTATTTCTTCATTTTTGAGGTCAAAGCATTCTTTAGTTGCTTCTGTTATGTCAATTTTTTTCAGCTCACCAACTGTTTTTTCCCGTATCCCAATATTGGCAAGGCTTCCGATTTTTGCCTTTTCCTCATAGTCCGCTTTTGTGCTTTCATCAACATTCTTAAGCTCAATCATCACAAGCGCCTTCGTCTTTTGAGTATTTACAACCGTTTCTGACTTGCTTCCGAGAATATAAACTCCCGCAACCGAAACCAGAATAACCGCAAGAATTATCAGAAAATCAATAATGTTAAACCTTATTTTTTTCATCTTTATTTTCCTTTCCTTTTCAACATTTCCGCCTCATATATTTTTTCGAGCTGTTTTGTCATTTTTTCTGCCGTGAATTTATTTTTATAGTGTTCAAATGCCGTTTCCGACATTTCCTCTCGCATTTTCTCATTGTCCATAAGGAGCTTCATAGCTTCATACAAGGCTTTTGAATTTTGCTTTTCGCAAAGCAGCCCGTTTTCGCCATGAGTCACCATATAAGGATTTCCGCCATAGATACTGGCAATTGCCGGTTTTTTAAGGCTCATTCCTTCGGATAGAGCAAGAGATGAGGTTTCTGTCCCGTAAGAGCAGTTGACATTTATATCCATGATGTTAATAACCGCAGCCACATCTGTTATGAAGCCCGTGAATATAACATTATCTTCAATCCCAAGCTCTTTAGCTTGCTGTTTAAGATTTTCCTCCTCGCTACCCGTTCCGATTATCAAGAATTTAGCTTTTTCGTTTTCTTTGACAATCTCCGACGCTGCTTCGATATAATATTTATGTCCCTTAACCGCTTCAAGTCTTGCTACAATTCCAAAAACAATATCGTCTTTTTCTATTCCGTATTTTTTTCGTGTTCCCGCCTTTTCTTCCTCTGTCGCAAAGGCAAGAGGCTCAACCCCGTTGATAATAACCGTTATTTTCTTTTCATTAACACCGGTATCCGTAAGATTATCTTTTGCCGCATTCGCAACAGCAACAATGTGCGTCGAAAGGGTGTTATTCACAAATCCGTTTATCTGTTTGCCCGGAAAAGTCGTTAAGAGCTTTGGTGGGTCATAGGCACAATGTCTTGTGTAAATTCTGGACTTAACCCTCTTTAAAAATGCCGCTATCTTACCGCTCATTGAGGAATGAGTGTGAACTATGTCCGGCTTTTCCTTTTTAAAAATTTTCATTAACTCGAAAATTCCCTTTATATCCATTGACTTATCTGCCAGATTGTTAGTTTCAATAACCTCATATCCAAGCGCCTCAACTCTCGGCTTCATCAAGCTTCCTTTTGGCAGAATAACCTTTATTAAAAATTTTTCTCTGTCAAAATTTTTCAGATAATTAACAAGTAAAGTCCCTGCTCCGCCTATATTCGTATCGGTGAGTATATGCAAAACCTTTATCAATTCTGCTCCTCCTTTGCAATATTAACTGCGGAAATTCCAAGTCCCAAAACAAACCAGAATACCATTGTAACTCTGTAATTATAAAAACAATTATCAAACATTCCCTGAATTAAAAATCCGAAAACGCCTGCCGCAATGGCGACCATAATCGTTTTCATTGTTTTATCCTTCGTTCTGTTATGTCCAAAGCACATTTGCTTATACCATAAAATAAGAATACCGAGAAATGTTACAATTCCGCTTATCCCCGTTTCAACCCAAACCTGAAGAAACAGATTATGCGAATGAGGGGAAACAACTGCGCTATATGCATAAAACGGATAAACGCTGTTGAAAGCTTCTTCTCCCATTCCTATTCCAAAAAGCCAGAAATCCTTGAGCATAAGCAATGTTCCCATCCAGATGAAAACTCTGTAGGATGTTGAACTGTCTCCCATATCACCTATACTCGTCACTCTGTTTAAAACTGTTTCAGGAACAACTATGGGAATGAGCGGTAAAATAAGCAATGCAAATCCCCAAAGCTTTCCGCACACAAATGTCACATATATCATTGCCGCAACCCCAAGGGCAATCCAGCAACCTCTTGAATAGGTAAGAATTAAAACCGCACACATAACTCCGGCAATACCCAAATAAAACAGTTTTGACCAAAGCTTTTCAGCAGTCCACACAAGTCCGATACAAACAGGAATAACAAGAACAAGATATTCTCCCAACACATTCGGATTTTCAAGAGTCGAATAAATACGCATTGTTATATCGGAGAACATATCATCATCAAGCCAGGCTTCCGCTCCGCCCGGTTTGAAAATATACTGATAAATCCCGTATATGCACACACATAAGCCCGACAATACGAACACTCTGCACAAATCCATAAACTGTTTCTTTGTTCTGACGGTGTTAATGATAACAAAGAAAAATGTCATCATTGCCGTGTAAACCACCCATATTTGCAAGCTCTTCACCCTTGCAAACGAGAAGCAAGCCGCAACGAGATACATTAAAATCATCAGCATTATAAACATACCGACAATCCCGAAATTCCATTTGAATTTTCTTGCGGTCACACCTTTAATTATAAGAGAAACGGCACACAAGCCAACAAGCCCTGCCAATATCATTGTGGGAACA
This sequence comes from Oscillospiraceae bacterium, assembly GCA_015068605.1. GTDB lineage: Bacteria > Bacillota > Clostridia > Monoglobales > Monoglobaceae > SIG454. The sequence goes on along the minus strand of SVKF01000009.1, from coordinate 33,367 downwards.
AACGGAGCTAAAAATGCCGTTATGAAAACGCCCAGCTCCACCTTATATATTACCGCAGAAACAAACAAAACTCCAAAAACAACACCGATTCCTATAATAGGATGAACATATACTGACAAAACACCCATTAATATTCCGAAAAATACGGCACAGTAATACCTCATTCTTGATTTACTGCATTTTGTCATATAATAAAATTTATAGTTCATTTCAGTTCCGAGGAATAACTCCGCAAGCTTTGAAATCCATGTATCTTTAATATAATCCGTTACATTTATATTCAAAAAAGCCAGCATGGAAAAAACTACTGTCAAAACCGCTGTTAATGTATTAAATCCTCCACCCGATATTGCATTGAGAATTGTATATATCCCCAATCCGGTTCCGAACAAAATACTGATAAACCTGATGTTAAGAGCAAGAAAATTGTGTAAAAGATACTTGCAAACCGCAACTATTCCCGTTTTTTCGTTAAGCCTTGTGAAAAACTCATTTTTAGCCCTCAAACGGTCAAGCCAACCGAAAATCGCCCCAAAAATTTTCCCGAAACCTATTTCACTTTTGGGATCAGCGTCCACGGTTCTGAACCAGTTTGTTATTTTAGATTCCTGCCATTTTGTTGAGAAAAAATTATATATTCCGCACAAAATTCTGTAAACAACGCTATTTTTTATCCAGTTATTCCAGACATATAGCCAAAGATACTGAAAACATCCCATTTTATCGCCTCCTTCTCAACTCCGTAAGCATTTTCACTCTGATTAAAAACGCCATAGTAAGATAAACACTCAACGCCGGAATTCCCGCTATGCACAGCTTCGCCAGTGTTATAAGCATTCCGCCGCTCATAACTTTGTCTGCAACACCATATATAAATCCTGCCGTAATCGCAGATAAAACAGAGCATACTATAATTTTAACCAAATCCCACACAAACTCTGCATTTATTACATTTTTCCTCTTTCTGTTTATCATAAACATAAGCATTGCCGCTATAAAAACAGAGCTTATCGTTGTGGCAAGAGCAAGTCCGCCTATCTCTTTCTTAAAAACAAACACCAGCAAAAGCATAGAGCCAATATTAACAATAACTCCCAAAATTGAGACAATCATTGGCGTAACCCCGTCTTTGATTGCATAAAAGCTCTTATTCAGAATTTCGCAAACAGCATATCCCATCATCCCGAATGAATAATAATAGAGAGCTGTTGCCGTAACCTTTGTGTTTTCAGCGGTAAACGCACCTCGCTCAAAAACCACCTTTATGATAGGCTCTGACAACGCCACAAACAGCGACGCAATAAACCCGATTATAAAAAGTGTCCACCCAAGAGAGCTTCTTGTTGTCTTTGCAAATCCGTCGTCGTCTCCACCTGCACTTTGCCGTGAAAGCTTCGGAAAAATAAAATTCGTTACGGCGTAGGCAAACACACCAACCATTATTATATAAATCTTATTTGCCCAGTTAAGCCCCGAAACTATACCGTCTCCCAAGGTTGAGCCGATTTTCGTATTAATAAGAGTGCATACCGGCTGAACCCACGAGCTAACCAAAACAGGTAACGCAAGCTTTGCCACTTCCCCAATCCCCTTATCACGAAGATTAAAAGAAAATCTGTATCTGAACCCTTTTTTATATAGTGACGGAATCTGGACAAAAAATTGGAGTGTCCATGCCACAAACATAGAAAACGCAACGCCCATAAGCCCAAATCTGTCCCCGAACACAAACAAATATAAAATCATAACCGAGTTGGACACAAGACTTATGAGAGACGGCACATTAAATTCCCCGTAAGACTGCAGAAGTCCAACCGAAACAAAGGCAACCGCAGTAAATATTATTGACGGAAACAATATTTTAAGAAGCCCTGCCGTTTCAAGAATTTTTCCCGTTTCATACCCTCCGGCAATAAAGCCCACAATCTGCTTCGAGAAGATGATACCCAAAACAGAAATCAGCATCGCCGCAAGAGTTATAAAGCTTATGAAATTGCAGGCAAACTTTTCAGCTCGCTCTCTCCCGTCCTTCAAAAGAAAATTATTGAAGACCGGAACAAATGTTGAAAGAATCGCAACTCCCAATGTCATATCGAAAAACAAAAGGGGTATTTGAGATGCTGTATTTAAAACATCCGACTCATATCCCTGCCCGTAAACCGAGCCTATAAGAGTCTCACGAAACAAGCCCATAAATTTTGCGCATAATATTATAAAAGACATAAAGCTCATGGTTTTTATTGCCTTTGAAGATTTTTCTTCCATAATATTCTCCATTCCGCCGCACTGCGTCGGCACAAATAGTAATGAACAATTTCTTCTTTTTGTCATTTTAAACCAATCTATATTATACACCATAATATCCGAATTGTAAAGACAAAAATTATTCTTTACACTATTGACAAATTCAAAAAAATATAGTATGATTATTCATACCAATCATACTATAGGAGAGTGAGTGTATGCAGGCAAGAAACGGAAAATATGCATGGATGGTAAAAATCGGAGAAAAGGGACAGTTTGTTATCCCGAAAGAAGCAAGAGAAATATTTGAACTGTATCCGGGTGATGAGATTTTAGTTCTTGGCGATATTGAGCGAGGAATAGCAGTTCTTCCCAAATCAAAGCAGCAAGAGGTTATCAAACAAATTTTCAGCGAAATAGATGAATGAAATCGGATATTTTTGTTAGGAGGGATATGTAGATGCTCGCAATTGAAGCGAAAAATTTAACTAAAAAGTATAAAGAAAAAACAGCGGTAAACAGCATAAACCTGAAAATAAATCAAGGCGAGTTATTCGCTCTGCTCGGCACGAACGGTGCCGGAAAGACAACCACTATCAAAATGCTGTCAACGCTGATTTTACCAACCGACGGCGAAATAAAAATTAACGAATTGGACATAGTCAAAGACCGACAGAAGGTAAAAGAGATACTCAATGTATCGACCCAGGAAACCGCCATTGCTCCTAACCTTTCCGTAAAAGAAAATTTGGAATTTATGGCAGGAGTATATCAAATTCCAAACAGGCAGGAAAAAATTAATGAATTAATTAAAATGTTTAACCTTTACGAGGTGCTGAATCAAAAAGCGAAAACATTATCCGGAGGATGGCAAAGAAAGGTTTCCATAGCCATTTCCTTAATCAACGATGCTGAAATATTGTTTTTAGACGAGCCAACCCTTGGACTTGATGTAATCGCAAGAAAGGAGCTGTGGTCGGTTATTAAAAATTTGAAAGGAAAAATAACAATAATACTCACAACCCACTATATGGAAGAAGCTGAAAGCTTGTCAGACAGAATCGGCATAATGGCAAAAGGGAACTTAATCGCCGTAGGAACTGCAAAGGAACTGATAAAGCAGGCCGGTTCAGAAACTTTTGAGGATGCATTCGTGAAAATCGCAACAGGGGGTGAAATATAATATGCGAACATTAAATTTTGCAAAAAGAAATTTCAAGGAAATTACGAGAGACCCGCTGAGCTTAATTTTCGCTGTCATACTGCCTTTGTTCTTGCTGTTTATATTTCAGCAATTTAACATACCAAACGAAAGCTATAATTTAGAAAATTTTACTCCCGGCATTGTCATTTTCGGATTTTCTTTTATAACACTGTTCACCGCAATGCTTATCAGCAAAGACAGAACAACATCATTGCTGATAAGATTAGCCATCAGCCCAATGACACCTAAAGATTATATATTAGGATATATGCTCTCAATTATTCCAATCATACTCATTCAAAATATATTATTCTTTATTTTGGCGATTTGTTTGGGGCTCAGCTTTAGCATAAACATAATATGGGCAATACTCGTGTCAATTATTATAGCGATTTTATTTATATGTATAGGCATCATAATCGGAAGTATCTCTTCCGAAAAAGCATCGTCAGGAATATCCAGCATTATAGTTCAGCTTGTATGTTTCACAAGCGGAATGTATTTTCCGAAAGAAACACTCGGCGATGTTTTTGGAAAGATTTGCGAATATTTACCTTTTGAATCTTCATTAACAATACTAAAAGGCATAATGAGTAATAATCTTAATAGCATCAAGACAAGAAATGTCATTATATTTGTTATTTATACTGTTACCGCCTTAGTTATATCAATAGCGGTTTTCAGAAAGAAAATGATAAGCGATAATAAATAATCGAGTAGGAGGCTAACCATTAGTTGATTAGCCGACCTCTCACACCACCGTGCGTACCGTTCGATACACGGCGGTTCAATCATATTAAGTGCAAGGACTTGTATGCCTCGGATATGTCATAATATCCACGGCTTGCAAGTCTTTCATTTGTTTACGGGAAGTTAGTTTTCGCAGTTTGCCCTTGGCTTTCTTCTTCGACTTTGCGTGAACTCGGATATATGCACCCTTTCTGTTCCTTCCCATCGCAAAGCCGAGAAACCGAAATTTCGGATTGAATATACGCTTACCGCTCGGCTCTTTTCTCTGTTTACCTTGAGTTTTAATTTCTTCTCGATGTATTTCGATGTATTCTGTTTTTATCATTATCTCCTCTTGGAACATAACCAATCTTGACCCCATCAGTGTTTTTAATAACAATAGCCTTGGGGTCATGCTTATTGTCCGGCTCACGGAAGAAATCAAGCCTGTCATCAATATTCAAATGTGGTTCAAGTTCCTCGATGCCTTCGATAAAATATGTTCCCGCAACATGGCTGTCAAACAAAAATATATCCTTTTCAAAAGGCTTCGGAATTGTAAGGCCACCACCTTTTCCGTGCAATAGGCTTACCAGACCGCCACCTTCAGTTTTTATAATATCATTACTCATAAAATCACCTTAACATTTCTATGAGCCTTGCAGCATATATGTCATACGCTTCTTTTAACTCATTTATGGTTTCTTCAAGCTCCGCTTTTTTCTTTGCAATTTGTTCTGGGTCATCCACAAGGTCTTTCATTGTATATGGGTACTCCGATTTAATCTCTGTGATTTGCTCACGGATAAGTTCTATGGTCTTTGAAAGCCTTTCTTTTTCTTTGGCAAGAATAGTCAGCCCATTTTCACTTTTTTCGGGAATGACAGGCTCTGCAACCATTTCGCTGATTATACGAAGGCTGTTTAGGTCTCCGTTTTCATAGGCCTGAACTGCGTTTTGGAACAGCTGAATCTGCGCAGGGGTAATATCCGGGTGCAGATCAGGATGAAGTGCTTTAACAATATTTCTGTAGGTCTTTTTAACCTCTTTTGTTTCCTCTTCGGTCAATGGTCGACCTTTGCTGTGGTCAAGAGCTTTATTCATTTTATTTATCTGTTCATCAAGCTGATGTTGGTATTCCTCGAACTCTTCATCGAGAATTCTCTCAATGGCAGAAATAACAACCTTTTCCTGTCTGTTCTTTTTGGCCTGTACCAGGTCAATTTTTCTCTTTAATCTTAAGAATTCACAGTGCAACTCAAAAGCCTTATATTCGAGGCTGCCAAGAGCTAACATATATGCTGTTTCAATGTTTTTACATACCACAAGGCGGAGTTCATCTCGTTCAAGCAAAAGCATAGAAATCTCTGTCCTTAATTTTTCGACCTCTGCTTTGAATGTTACAAATTCGGGAAATAAAACAATGGTGCAACTGTCGGAGATTGTAGGTTCTTCTTTCTTTTGTGGAGTATATGTTTTATCTATATATTTCTGTTCCCATATCGACGTTGTAATATATTTGCTCGTTCAACGTCTTTACACGATTAGTTATAAAAACCTGTCTCTGGAGCTTTTTAGCATTCTCGTGACCGGTGAGTTTTTCAATCTTCGAAATCAACTCCATACTCTTTTTACGAGTAATGAACTTGGATGCTTGAACACTATCCACAAGCAACTTCAATTCCGGCAATTCAAATTCACGGCTCGCTATGTAATAATTCGTTGTTCGGGTCTTATTTGAACATATATCAAGACCGAATAACTGCAAATATTCAAGGTCATCATATATACTTTTTCTCTCTGCAGATATACCGAGCTTTGCAAGTTCTGAAATCATTTCAGGCACAGTAATAGTGTGCTCTTCATCTGTCTTTTCCATAAGTATCTTTGCAAGGTACATCATTTTTAGTTTTTGCTGTGATAGCTTCATTTTATCCCTCCCTGAAACAGATAACCGAACATCTAAGTTCCTCTTAACAGTTGATATTATTTCAACCTATAATAGCAAATAGATTTTCCTGCACCTTCACGTTTGAGTTCCCCTTCGCTTACCATTTTACGGAGTGCTCCTTCAACAGAGCTTACACTTAGAGAAGGACAAAGTTCTCGAATATCCTGCTTTGTAAAACGACCGATTTTATTCATTGAAGCCTTTCTTACCATTTCAATAGCCGGAAGTTTTTCTTCAACAATGGAAAATCTGTCTTCAAAATCTTTATATGCAGCAAGAATTGTTCCAAGGATATATTTGATAAAAGGCGTCACATCTTCAGTTACCTCGTGCCAACCGTCCAAGGAATTGTTTAGTGCATCGTAATACAGGTCTTTATTATTGGCAATCTTTGATTCAAGTGAGATATATTTCCCAACATAAAAACCGCTTCTGTATAACAAAAGAGTAGTAAGAAGTCGGCTCATTCTGCCATTACCATCATTGAACGGATGAATGCAAAGAAAATCGTGAATAAAGGTAGGAATAGCAATCAAGGGTTCAAGTTCAAAGTTTCCGATAACCTTATTGAATTCTTCGCAGATTTTATCAAGAGCCTCTTCGGTTTCGTATGGTGCAAGTGGAGTAAACAACACTCCTGAATGCCCGTCGGGATATGTTGCACTGATATAATTCTGAACATTTTTGGTTCTGCCTGCCATCGGATTATTCATATGGCTGTACATAATCTTGTGAAGCTGAAGAATATAGTTTTTTGAAATAGGAATTGCATCAAAATTCTCATATATAATGTTAAGAGCATCTCTATAACCTGCAATTTCCTGTTCATCACAGTTTCTTGGAGTTGTCTTTTCTTCCACAAGCTGTTTGATACGGGTATTGGTTGTAACAATACCTTCGATTGCATTGGAAGATTCCGTACTCTGTATTTTTGCGATTTCTACGAGCTTTTCAAGCTCTTCGGGACGCTGTTTAAGATAAAGGTCTTGTTTGCCTGATTCTTTGTATATAGCTGCAATGAGACCGAGAAGCTCGGAATCCCATTTCTGCTCTTTAATTATGGCATAATTAAATATTCTCATAACCTTAAACCTCCATTCTTCCCCTTAAATAATGCCACAAATTAAGGGGAACGTCAATATTTCAGAGTAATTTAACCTTATTTATTAGAGTAATTTAACCTTATTTATTGTTTATTTTTAAGGACAAATTATACAATTTAAGGTTAAAAGGTTGAAAATAAGGCAGCACAAACTGCCTTAATCTCTATATTAATCCAAATACTCTAAATATGGTTGAATTTCATCTTCAAGTTTTGAAAGTTTCACGGATATTCTTGGTTCGTTATTTAATGCAGGAACATATTCTTTGATTTTTTGTGCAATAGTTTCACTCTGTCCTGGTCATACATAATTGTTTGTGTTCTGCCCCCGAAATATCTGAAGGCATATTCATGCGCTTTGATTGCAGTTTCTGTTGTGAACGACTCCGGATGAAAATACACAAAATGCATGCAACTAAAATCCTCCTTCTTTTTTATGATTTATCCGTCTTAGTTTAATACTTTCATTAGGCATCACTCCCTTCAAGGAAATTATATCATATTTTTAACCATTTAGGCAAAAATACAATTACATCTTATAATAGCCTTGACAAAATTTAAAATTTATGCTAAAATACGATTGTATCGAATATTTGCCTGAGGAGGTTTATCATGGCTTATATCAAAAGAGATATTGAAGATAAAATTATTGCTCTTTCTAAAGAGTACTCATGTATTTTGATCACAGGTCCACGTCAGGTTGGCAAAACAACAGTTTTACGCCAGCTCATGGATGATAACCGCGAATATGTAACACTCGACGATATGGACGAGCGAAGTCTTGCAAAACGCGATCCCGCAATGTTTTTGCAGATGCACTCCACACCCATCATGATTGATGAAGTACAATATGCGCCTGAGCTTTTCTCCTATATAAAAATGGAAATAGACAAAGGTGCTGCTCCCGGCACCTATTGGCTCACCGGTTCTCAGGCATTCAAGCTTATGGAACTGGCACAAGAATCTCTTGCCGGTCGCGTGGCTATTCTACACATGTCCAGCCTGTCTCAACACGAGATTTATGGCTCCGGAAAATGCACACCATTTACACTTGAACTTGAAACACTGAAAGCACGCGAAAAAACAAATACTTCTGCCGATATTGCGGAAATATACGACCGTATATGGAAGGGTTCTATGCCCGGTCTTGCAAGTGGAAAGTTTTCAGATCGTGATGTATTCTATTCCAGCTATTTGCAAACCTATATTGATCGAGATGTAAAAGAACAGGTGCAGCTTGCTGATCCGCTGCTGTTCCGCGATTTTGTTCGCGCTGCCGCTTGTCGTGCAGGACAAATGTTAAATGTGCACGATATCGCACAGGACGTTGGAATATCCGACGACACCGCAAAACGTTGGTTGCAGGTACTTGAAAAGTCTGATGTAATTTTCTTCCTGCGTCCCTATTCCAACAATTTGTTAAAGCGTACCGTTAAAACACCTAAGATGTATTTCTTTGACACCGGTTTAGTCGCTTATTTAACACGCTACTCCTCTCCTGATATATTGGCAAACGGTGCTATTAACGGACATATTCTCGAAAACTTTGTTGTATCCGAGCTTTTGAAGTCCTATCACAACAACGCCAAGGAATGTCTGTTATGGTACTACCGCGACAGCAACTCTAACGAAATAGACATGGTTATCGAAAGTGACGGCGCGCTCCATCCCCTGGAAATAAAGCGTTCTGTTAATCCGGGGAGTGAGGTAATCAGCGCTTTCAACCTCTTGGATAAAGCTTCTGTTCCTCGCGGCAATGGAGCTATCATCTGTATGAGACCTAAACTCTCTGCTATCAATTCTGAAAACTACATCGTTCCGATCTGGATGATCTAACTGCACAATGGTGCCGGGCAATATATTTGCTTGGCACCATTTCTTCTCCGCATCCTTTCCACTGAAATGTTGTTTGATATATCAAAGAAGTTTTCAGTGGAATTACTTTTTAGAAAGCTCTCCTCAGATTTTGTGCAATGAAAATAGCATCGCAACATTCCTGCTACGATGCCATTGCAAACACGGTTTTTACCAATGTTTTGTTTCCCCCGTAAACCCCTTTCAAAAAAGCCATAGCCCTAAAAGGAATATTTACTGAAGAACCGAATATTTCTGAATGATTTTTATATAAAGTCATATATAATAAGAATAAATAGAAAAGAATCGTAAAATCGATTCAGTTTCCTTCATCCTTCAGTAAAATGACGATACTTTCACAATATGATATATTTCCACTTTGTGAAAATATGATATAATATCCGTTCCTTCATACGCGAAGCGTATATCATCTGCGAAGCAGATATCATATCGGAGATATATCATTCGTAACCGCGGGGAACGGATATCATTATAAAAAACCTCTCTTGTCTTGGTAGACAAAAGAGGTTTTTTATTTGGATAAGAATGCATATTTTAATACAATAACTAAATTTGTCTTTTCGCCACTATATCGTGGGGTCATTTGAAAATCGTGGGGGTCTCTTTCTCTTTTTATATATTATTGCTTTTTCCGACCTGAGCAATACGGGCATCCACTTCCTTTGTTTCTGTTTGATACTATTGCCTGCCATTCATGCCCTTTACTACACTTCCACCATACTTTTTTAGAACTATTGGGTAGGACATCCATAGGTGTTAATCCATCATTTTTCTCGTAATCCCATTCTTTCGATAAAGTTGGATTAACTGTTTGCAAATCGGTTTCACCTTTAACGGCATATCGACCTGAGCAATATGGGCATCCCTTGCCGCTATTCCTATCTGATATCGTCGCTTGCCACTTATGTCCTTTGCTACACTTCCACCATACCTTTTTATTACTATTAGGCGAGACATCCCAAGGAGATAATCCTTTATTCTTTTCAAAATCCCATTCTTTCGATAAAGTTGGATTAACTGTTTGCAAATCATTTTCACCTTTAATGGCATATCGACTTGAACAATACGGACAACCATTCCCTTTGTTCCTACTATTTATCGTTGCTTGCCATTCATGTCCTTTGCTACACTTCCACCATACTTTTTTATTACTATTCATCGTAAAATGTTCTGGTCTTAAGTTTCCGTTTTTCTCATAATTCCATTCGTTTGCTATTTCTGGATTAGAAAACAAAAAAGAACTGTGTTTTTCCGTGTATTCCCGCAAATTTTCTATGGCAATAAAATCTCTTTCTATGTCAACGTCAATGGTAGCTCCAATTATTTCACCTAAAATTTCTTTAAGTGTTTTTGACAAATCTTTTCGACTTTTTTTGACGACAAATTCTATGGAGCTGTCGTTCAACAGGGGTAGTTCCTCTCTTATTCTATATAATCTAACTCCATCTTTATAGCACTTTAGATTTTTCTCCAAGTCTTTTTTTGTTTTGTTTTCGTGCCAAAAGCCCCCATCATATTCAATAGCAATTTTTTTAGATGGGATATAAATGTCTAATTCATATCCTTTATCTCTGTATGAATGTATTACGTCTAAATTATGCTTCCTTAGATAATACAGAATCGCATATTCGGGGAAAGAAGTATTTTTCTCAGAATGACAGACAGGACAGCCAATTCCACTATTTCTACTATTTATCATTGCCTGCCACTCATGTCCTTTATTACACTTCCACCATACTTTTTTCCCACTATGGGGCTTCACATCCATAGGTGTTAATCCATCATTTTTCTCGTAATTCCATTCTTTCGCTAAAGATGGATTAACTGTTTGTAAATCGTTTTCAAATTTAACAGCATTTCTTCCCGAACAGTACGGGCAGGAACTTCCTCTATTTCTATTGGCTATTATTGCTTGCCATTCGTGTCCTTTGCTACATTTCCACCACACTTTTTGTCCGCTATTTGCGGTGAAATTTTGCGGCTTTAAATCACCATTCTTTTCATAATTCCACTCTGTTGCTAAAGTAGGGTTAATACTTTGCAAATCATTATATCCTTTTAAAACTTTTTTGCCCGAACAATAAGGACATTCGCGCCCAAGGGTTCTGTTTTTTATCACTGCTTGCCACTCATGACCTTTACTGCATTTCCACCATGCATTTTTCCCGCTACCAAGAGATAAAGTGTTTGGATTAAAGCCTAATTCGTTATTCTTTTCCCAGTTCCATTCAGTCATAAGTTGAGCATTATCGCTCACATATCTTTTTTCTTTTTTTTCTGCCACAATACCCACTCCTTTCTAAACTTTTATATAAAATTTCAGTTCGGAAACTTGTTCTATTCAGCACACCATTTTTGAATTTTTGCTAATGTCAGACCTAATTTATATCCCGTACCAAAATTCAAGTAAAGCTTGCTGTCAAAAACATTTACTACATTTTCTATGTAAACATCTTGATACTTTTTCGTTAATAGCCATTCTTCCTCTGTTAAATAGTGATAATCACCATAATGTAGATTATCTCTAATTTTTCTGTTCAAAGCATAAAAATTAGAGGGGATAACACTTTCGTTAAGTGCAAAAATATCTTTTAAAACCGAAATGCTATTATTGTTCTTTGAATCGTTATAAAACATTTCAATTAACGAAGCTTTACATTTCATAATAAATCTTTCAGACTCAAACTTCAGCTTGTTACAAGAAAATGAAACATTATTCTCAAATAAAGCATCAACAAATTTTATTAACTGCACAAGACCATATCGTTGAAGTATGTATAGTTTATCATCCGAACTCAATGTTGCTTTTGAAAATAACTTATATGAAGAATATGATTTTTTATCTATAGAGCAATTTGATACTCTATTAATATGAATTTCCGTTTGCTCTTTCATCATTTCAAGCATGGTTTCGTACAAGTCTGGCATAAGGCTTTCCATCCATGCATTTGGTGTAGAAATTACACATTCCAATAATTTCGACTTTTCTTCTTTGTTTAAATCCCAACTTCGAAAATTTATATCAATTATTTTAGAGTCATTCATAAACAAAACTAAATCAAAGACATAGTTTTCTAAATTTACACCCATTTCGTCAATAGTGCTTTTTGCTGTTCTTGAAGTAGATTTAAAGCAACTCTTTAGATTCTTATTTCTAAAATCGCTTATCTCCTTCTCAGTCGTAACTGTGTTTTCACCCATTCCACCGTATCCGGCAGAAATAGTTTCATCGCAAAAAACGGATGAGAAAGCAAGTAGAAAAAAACTCAATATTTCTTTTTGATTATAATCTGTAATCCTACGTTTTATTTCCAATATGTAGCTCAACCAAAAAGCATCATTGATTATCTCATTTGTTATTCTAAATTTCTTATCATCCATATAATAAAATCCTATCACAAGTACTGTTATTAATAAAAATTATATCACAAATATAATAAAAATTCAATATATGTGACCATATACAACGATTTTAATATTTGAACGATTACCCATAAATTAAACGATTACTTTAACAAAAGTAGTAAAAAAGCCATAAGGAATTAAAAATCATCCTTATGGCATCTTTTATAGATATTTCAAAAAACTATAAAATGCTAAAAACCTAGTAAAATCAAGGCTTTTGAGACAAAAATAAAAGAACGATTATTGTATCAAAATAACCGTTCTTATTTGGCTGCCGGACTAGGATTCGAACCCAGACAAACAGAGTCAGAGTCTGTCGTGCTACCTTTACACAATCCGGCAATATAAAAATCCTTTCCCGAATCCTCGCTCGGAAACGATAAAGGAAATTTGGTGCGAGCAGTGGGACTTGAACCCACACGTCGGTTGACACACGCCCCTCAAACGTGCCTGTCTGCCTATTCCAGCATGCTCGCATATTCACTTGTCTGACCGAGTCAGCTTTTATAGTATACTACTTATTTTTCCATTTGTCAAGACTTTTTTCAAAATTTTTTCAAAAAATTTGAAAATGTTTATTTAGTCCCTTCTTTCATCTTCATTATCGTAGCATTCGCAAAAACGGGCAGCAAATGACGGCTCTTCACCTTTTGCATAGAGGTGAGACAAATCACCAAATCCGCAAGTTCTGAAATAAGCAATTCCTTTTCTTCTTTCTTCCGTTACAACCGTTGTAACAGAAGAAGGGAGTGCACAAAAACCATGCCACAGTTGCATTGGAGAAATATTTAAAATATGGCTCAAAATTACACATTCAACACCAAAATGACAGAATAATGCAATAGTATCATTATTCGCATTTTCCGCTCTGTATATACGCCCATCACGCACATATCCATGATTTGCCAAAATCTTATCAATTCCATTTGCAACTTTCTCATAATCTTTTGCAATTTCAGAATTTTTAAAGCATTCGTAATTCATCCATTTTGAAACATCATAAAAATCGTCAACGCCCGACCAGTCGGCAGGAAGCCAATCCCAGGCAATGCCATCCTCCTTGTTCGGCTTTGCAACTCTTGTGGGAAATTCCCTGAGCCAATCACATTCCGTTGCAGCTTTCCCAAGCTTTTTGAGGGTGAATGATGCAGTATCCTTCGCTCTTCCCAAAGGAGAAACATATATATCCTTGATATCCATTTTTTCTAATCGCTCAGAAAGATATTCCGCCTCTTTCCAACCTTTTTCTGTCAATGAATCAATGGAATAATCAGGCTCCGCATGACGCACAATCAAAATTTTCATATCTATCTCTCCTTTTTATGTTATAACAAGCTGTGGCAAATGCCACAGCTTGAAACTTATTTAGTCATCTATACTGTTATCTGTTGCTTTTTCATAAATAGCAATAATTTCCTGTGACGGTTTTTTGTCGATAAGAGAAACCACAACGCTAACAATAAACCCTACAATAAACGCAGGAATTATCTCGTAAATTCCGGTTCCTTTAAGCATGAGAAGCCACACAATATCAACAACAGCTCCTGCAACAATACCCGAAACTGCGCCAAGATATGTAAATCTCTTCCAGAAAAGTGAAAGAATAACAACCGGTCCAAAAGCACCGCCAAAGAGCGCCCACGCATTTGAAACCATATCCATAACCGCCTGTGCGCCCTCACCTTTACTGTTTGCGATAAAGAATGCAACTACGGAAACGATAATAACAACTATTCTTCCCACCCATAAAAGCTCCTTATCTGAAGCGTTCTTTCTTATAATGGGCTTATATATATCACTTGTAAAGGATGAAGATGCAACCAAAAGCTGTGAATCAGCAGTTGACATTGATGCCGCAATAATTGCCGCCAAGAGTATTCCCGCAATAAATCCGGGGAACAATTCTCTTGCAAGTTTAACAAATATAAGTTCCTGCTGACCATTTGACAAGAGTTTTTCTCCGATAACCATTCTGCCTAAATATGCAATCATAACTGCCGCAAAGAGAGTTATAACTACCCAAACAATCGCAACTGTTGCGCTCTTTTTAACCATACTCGGCTTTTCAATGCTCATAAAACGAACAAGGATATGAGGCATACCGAAATATCCAAGTCCCCAACCAATTCCTTCGAGAATTTCCTGCCATGATGCTGAGAAAAGATTTGTATTAAATACACATTCAACAGTTTCTTTTTTACCTGCATCAAAATACGAATAAACATTTGTAAGCTGATTTGTATCAAAATTCTTTGTCATATAAACAACAATCGGAACTGCAAGCAATGCAACAAGTATCAAAATCCCCTGGAAGAAGTCAGTCCAGCAAACCGCCTTATATCCGCCGAGGAATGTATAAACAAGAATAATAACCGCAAAGATTATCATTGCATTTTGAGTTCCAAGAGCCGGAAACAAATCCGCAAAGACTTTACTTCCTGCAGAAAATGCAGATGCAACATAAAGAGTAAAACTCACCATAAATACAACTGCGCAAATAATCTTAAGAGCAGGATTTGCTGTTGCAAATCTATTTGAAAGATACTGGGGAAGAGTTATTGAATCACCCGATACCTTTGAGAATTTTCTTAATCTTTTGGCAATTAAAATCCAGTTTAGAGCTGTTCCCAATGCAAGACCAATACCAATCCATGCCTTTCCCAAACCAAAAGCCAACACAGAACCCGGAAGTCCCATCAAAAGCCAAGCACTCATGTCCGAAGCCTGAGCACTCATAGCCGTAACCCACGGTCCCATCTGACGACCGCCTAAAAAATAATCCTTCTCGCCGTTATCCTTGGATTTAATGAAAAAGAATATTCCAATACCAAGCATGGCGATAAAATAGAGAACAAATGCTAAAATTTCTCCCATTTTTTCTACCTCTTTTCTTATAAAAATTAACAAATTAGATTTATTTTATCACACATTTAACAAAAATGCAACATTTTATGCCATTTTTTCAATTATTTCAAGAATTTCATCGGGTTTTTCAATTATAAACTCTGCATTATTTTCTTCAAGCTCGGCTCTGTCACGAAATCCCCATAAAACTCCGACCGTGTGACATCTCCCGCCGTTTCCGGTTTTCATATCGGTTGATGTGTCTCCTATATAAAGACACTCATCGCCCGACACACCAAAGTTTTTCATAATTTCAAAAAGTCCTGTCGGGTCCGGTTTTTTAGGTCTGCCTTCAGCATTTCCCATGCACAAATCGACCCTGTCACCAAGCAGAATATCAATAACCTTAAGAGCGGTAAACTCCGGTTTGTTTGTAAATACCGCAATTTTTATCCCTTTGCTTCTTAAATCGTCAATAAGCTCTGTTACGCCCTCATAAACCTCTGTAAGATACATAAAATCCTTGTCATAGTCCTCAACATACTTTTTATATACCTTATCAAACAGCTCCTTGTCGTCGCACCCAACTTCCTTTAACATTCTTTCAACCAAGGTTACGGCTCCGTCACCCACAAGAATTTTATATTTTTCTCTTTCGATTGAAGGAAGCCCGTATTCGTTAAGAGCGTTATTCCCGTAATAATCAATTGTTGTTATTGTATCTGCTATTGTTCCGTCTAAATCAAACACGCAAAGCTTTATCATTTATTTTTGTTCTCCTAACATATTAGTTTCTTTAAACTCACATCCGACTTTTACAAATGTTTTAACCTCAAACGGGTTAAATTCCACTTCATTTTCTGCTCCATCATAGAAAAGCTTACATTTTTCAGCATTATCCTTTGAATTATAGAGGCGAATAAGCATCCCTTCATCAGTTTTTCTGAATGTCGAAAGAAGGATATTTTTATTATCAATTATCGCCCCGTCTTTAGGTAATTTCCCGTTTCCTGACGGGAAGAATGCCAACACAAAAGGCTTCTGATTAAATATTTCAGCTTCATAATCAATAAATTCACTATTCGGAGCAAGTCTGAATTTAAAATCTCTTTCCCCCATATCAAGGTGTTCATGCATTCTGTCGTGAGGAGCATTGGGTCTTCCCACATCATTGGGATGTGCTGCATAAACCGCTGTTCTTAAAAGGGAAATATTTATCTTATTTTCATCAAAGCTTCCGCCATAAGTTCCGCCATTGATAACGGAAAAAGTCTTATTTCCGCTTTTTAAACCGCACCATTTCTGGAATGCAATCTCGTTTTCGTCCTTATAAACTTCCTCCGTCCCAAACATTGTCTGAGCCATAGCCAAAGAATCCTCAGGCATTGTTGTGTCTATACAAAGCTTGAAAATAGTGTGGACATCGCTTGTCAGCATTTTAACATCCACATCAAGATAGCTTGACTCTTTCGAGAATGTATATGTAACCACAGCATAAGAATCGGAGTATTTAAACATCGCCTGAACCTTTGTCCGAAGCTCACCATTTTCAATGACCGAAACCGCCGGAACTTTCTCCTCGGGATATCCGCGTTTTTCATTGGCTTCCTCATCACTTAAAAGCTTAAACTCACCAAGACACTCCTTAAAGCTTAGCACCTTCATTCCCCACGGGTCTTCATCATCTTTATACGCCTTAATTTTAATTCCGCCATTCTTTAGCATATCTATGCCATTTATGCTGTATTTATCAACAAGACCTGTTTTCTTATTGATTTTTACGACGGTATTTTTATTTTCAAGCAGAATATAATTCTCATCCTCATTCCACGGTTTAACTTTAACATACTGCGGTGTCGGATAAAGCTCGCAATCAAATCTTGTTATTCCCATAGGCTTTGCAACAGCATGGAAAACAATCTTTTTTCTCCAGTCCCAACTCATGGTGCAATCTTCTTTTTCATTTTGACACGGGACAATATTTCCGTTTTCGTCACGAATTTTACCAACCGTTATCTCATCCTTGAAATTCTGTTCCGCAAGTTGGAATTCAACCTCAAAATCCGCCTCAACAGGATAAGGATGAGGGTTATAAACGAGGACAGGAATCTCTCCTTCTTTAGCCTTTGGCTGACCTTGACACAATTTGAAGAAGGATTTTGCAATCAGCTTATCAACAAGCTCATCTCCATAGCCGATGAGTCTTAAGCTATCCTCCTCTGTTTTCTTTACCGCAGAACCGGGGAGAACATCGTGGAACTCCGTGAAAAGCAATGCTTTTTCCGCATTCCGCATATCCTTTTCATCATAATCAACACCGCTTTGGCAAAGCATTCTTTCACAAAGACTCAGCCTGTTTTCAAGATTTCTGTGACCTTGCTTCACTCTCACCATAGAGGTGTAGCAACCAACCATACAATGCATAAGAGATGAATCAACGGTTTCAAGCTTATTTTCGTCTATCTCATTAAAATATGTATCAAAATCCGAATGGACAATTTCCATATCTTTGTTCTGATTAATAAAATTATTTATATCATTTAAATCCTTTTCGCTGGGGCCTCCGCCATGGTTACCAATTCCCCATGTTATCATATTTACTTCTCTTTCGGGGAAATCCTTGAGATAGTTTTCAATTCTCTCTAAGGCTCTGCCCTTTGGAGTGTTATACCAGTCATACATTTTATAAGCCTTAACCTGACTTCCGTCAAAGCCTTTCCATATAAACGGTCTGCACTCTACATCTCTCGGGCGGAGATATGCGTAATGATCATAGCCGCATTTTTTTAATATCTGAACCAGACCTTTTGAATGACCGAAAGAATCAAAGTTTATGGATGTTTTAGGCACATATCCGAAATGCTTTTTAAAAAATTCATTTCCAACTCTGATTTGTCTTATAACAGACTCTCCGCAAGGCATAATAACATCAGGCTGAAGATACCATCCACCCATAATCTTCCACTTGCCCGCCTTAACGAGTTTCTTTATTCTTTCAAACAGTTCAGGTTCATTCTCCATAACCCATTCATATAAAACTGCTTCGTTATGGTTAAAAATAAAATTATCATATCTTTCGCAAAAATCCGCCGCTATTCTGAATGTGGACAACGCCTCACCCATTCCTTCGGTTCTCTGCCACAGCCACACCGGGTCCAAATGCGCATTACACAAAAGATGTATTTTTCTTTTTTGCATAATTATGACCTCCTCAAAAATTGTCCTTCATAAACTCAACCGCTTTATATTGAATATCCTCTCTTGATAAATCAGGAATTACACTTTTATTTATCTGTTCATACATATGTCCGCCACCGACAGAAAGAACAAATTTTGCCTGAACCCCTGCCTCAATAAGCTTATCGTAAATTTTTTCGGAGGACAGAGAATAAACAATATAATCACTTGTCCCTGTCGCCAAAAATGTTGGAGGACAATTCGCATTAACATAGGTTATCGGACTTGTTCTTTCAAGTTCTTCTTCTGTGAAGCATCCCACAAAAACCTCATTTATATCCCCAAGGCTATGCACTCCGGGTCCATACAAAACCGCCGGAGGGCTGAACGCAACACAACCGCAAATCTCAAAATCATCATCAAACTCATAATCAGATTTAAACATATCCTTCGGAGCATAAGCCAGCATAAGAGCAAGATGGCCACCTGCCGAGTGTCCCGATGTTATTATTTTAGATGAGTCAACCTTTAAAGTTTCCGCATAGTGGGTGATATATTTTACGGCATCGAAACAATCTTCAATAATCTCCTGCATAACGACTCCTTCGCCGCAAACTCTGTAATCAGTTGCAACAACCGCAAAGCCGTCTTTTCGCATTTCCTCAACGGATTCTCTTGAAAAATCAATCATATCCGCCCGTACTTCCATATGCCAACCGCCACCGGGAATTAAAAAATAAACCGGTGCTTTTTCATACTTTTCACACAACGGCGGCAAAAAAGTCAGCTTCAACTGCCTTTGTGCGGTATCTTTAAAAATATATTCATTATCCATATTATTTTTGGGAATATCCATTTCTAATCTCCTCTAATTCTCAACAAAATCAACATTATCTCCTCTTGAAAAATCTATTTCAAGACCTATCCTTTTAATTTTTTCAGATATATTTTTTATGCTTTCCACCGCTTCATCTCCGGTATATGCTTTATCATTATAAAGAGCATAATCCTTTCTCAGCTCTGTGGGAGAGAGGTTTGGCATAACAACATTCGCCCCTGCCATAAAACCTTTTTCTCTGCCGTTTTTTGAAATTGTTCCAAGGGCTGTTGTTGCCGGCAACAAGCATTTCGGAAGCAAAATTCTCGTTAGAGCAACCATTGTTATTGTTAATTCAAGTGCCCCTGCCTCATACTCCCTAAAAGGAGTATCACAATGAGGAATAAACGGACCAATACCAACCATTTGCGGTTGCAATTCCTTCAAAAATAATAAATCCTCTGCCAGATTTTCCTCAGTCTGAAAAGGAGAGCCGACCATAAATCCGGCTCCAACCTGAAAACCAAGCTCCTTTAGGTCATACAGACATTTTTTTCTGTTTTCCAAAGACATTTCCCTCGGATGCAGTTTCTTATAATGCTTTACCGACGCTGTTTCGTGTCTTAACAAATATCTGTCTGCTCCGGCATTTTTATACCTTTTGTATGTTTCCTTATCTTTTTCCCCAAGGGATAGCGTAACCGCACAATCGGAGTATTTATCTTTTATACTACTGATAATTCTGCACATTTTATCATCATCATAAAACTCGTCTTCTCCGCCCTGCATAACAAAAGTTCGCAAGCCAAGTTCATATCCTTTTTTGCAGCAAAGCAGTATTTCGTCCTCCGTCAGGCGGTAGCGATTAACATTGCCATTTCCTTTACGGATACCGCAATAAAAACAATTATTCCTGCAATAATTCGAGATTTCGATAAGCCCTCTTACATAAACTTTATTCCCGTAATACAGTTTTCTTATTTCAAACGCCTCATCAAGCAGAGCCTTTGAAGCTTCAAACTTATTAGCTACTATAATTCCCTTAAGCTCCGCTTTATTCATAGAAAGAATATCCATATTTTTCTCCGTTTTAAATAACAATATTTATTGCGCCTTTTATAACCTCAATATTCCCCTTATCAAATTCACCGCCAAATTCCCCATCAAGAGTCCATTTTACCCGGTCATCACATTCGATTAATATATTTTTTGCGGAAAAATGAACAAAATTTTCCGGATTAAGCTTAGCCGACAGCATTTCCGCCCCGATAATTGAAAGATGGGCGATTGTTTTAGGCTTCTTCACAAGAACGACCTCAAACAACCCGTCATTGATTTCCGAATCACGGTTGTATCGGGTTGTCATACCGGCAACATGGTTTACATTG
The DNA here is from genome assembly GCA_015068605.1 of Oscillospiraceae bacterium. Taxonomy (GTDB): domain Bacteria; phylum Bacillota; class Clostridia; order Monoglobales; family Monoglobaceae; genus SIG454. The sequence continues at coordinate 12,631 of SVKF01000009.1, read as the reverse complement.
GTAATAAGACCTAATATGTATTCTCCCTGTTCCTCTCCGCCTTCCCATTTAACCGTCATATTATACGCTTTTATGTTAGCAAGACTTTTTATTCCGTTTAAAACATAAGCCGCTTTTCCAAAAACATTCTTTATACTCTGGGGTGTTTCATAAGACACCTCTGTAAATGCACCAAACGCCGCAACATACACAAAATATTTGCCGTTGAATTTACCGACATCTAAAGCTGTCGGATTCCCCCCAACAATCTTCTTAACCGCACGGCTTATTGATTTTGGAATATTTATACCGCAGGCAAAATCATTGGTTGTCCCCGTCGGAATATATCCAAACTTCGGTCTAAATTCCTCACTGATGGTCATAAGCCCACCAATAGATTCCTTAAGTGTTCCGTCGCCTCCCGATGAAACGACCAACTCGTATTTTTTCCCTTCCCTTTTAATCTGTTCATAGGCATCATTCGCCTTTTGAGTCGGATGAACTCTAACATCCCACCCTTCTTTAACAAAGCTGTCAATTACATCAAAAAGCCTGTTTTTCATTTTTGATTTACCGGATTTGGGATTAAAAATAAACAGCATTTTCCCCATATTTCCACCGCCTTTTTTATTTTTATCACCATAAATAATCTCACAATTAAGCACATTATAACATATTCCGGCAAAAAAATCAATCATATATTGACCTTACTTTTGCATTTCTTCAATTTTACCAATCAGCATCTCATCAGATGCACCCTCTTCTGCTTTTTCGGATATACTAAATATCTTTTCTGCACTTTTATTTTCTATTTCCACTCTGATTTCTGCACCTTCATAATACTCCCTTGCAACGCTGTCTGCCATCTTTTTTATATCGTTCCGCCCTCCGATAGTCGCACCAACGGCAATCCCTATATATACGGTTTCACCGTTTTTAACAACCGCAACCTTTTCCACGCCGTTAAGTGTTGCTATTTCTCTTGCAATCTTTATATTTATTTCATTATTATAACTCTCTTTGTATTTGTTTTCGTTGTTATTTATAAAAGGTATTCCGGTGTTGTCGGTTAAAAAATTATATCCCATTATAAAAAAAGCAAAAATAAATATAAATGTAAAAATTATTTTTTTCATATTTTCTCCTTTTCAAATCAAATTTTTACTCTTTAATAGTTTGTATAATTTTATTGTTTTAATGCATACTATTATTGAACAAATAAAAAATAAAGGAGCAATAAACATGAACACAATCGCACTTTTGCTTGTTATAATCGGTGCTCTTAACTGGGGAAGTATCGGTATATTCGGTTTTGACCTTGTTGCCGCTCTCTTTGGCGGCCAGTTATCACTTTTAAGCCGAATCATATTTACCCTTGTCGGAATTGCAGGTCTCTGGTCAATTTCATTCTTCTTTAAAGAAAGACCGATTATAAGGCATGACGAAAATGCAAAATAAGTTATAAGTCCGGCGCATTGTGAACTTGTCTTTACACAAGCGCAAAAAGGCGGTGTTTAAAAAGTCAAAGAGACTTTTTAAACACCGCCTTGGTTTTAATTTAAGTCAGTCGGTCTGTAAGCCGAGTTTTGTCATTTAAGACGGTCATCTATCTAAAACACATATCACTATGCGCCTTAAGCCACCTTCCCGGGAGATGTCGGGCAAACTTAACCTCCTCTATCAGGTGTTGCTCCGGATGGGGTTTACATCATCAGTAAGTCGCCATACTGTGGGTGAGCTCTTACCTCGCCTTTCCACCCTTACCGTTTTCACGGCGGTATATTTCTGTTGCACTTTCCTTGAAGTCGCCTTCACAAGGTGTTACCTTGCACCCTGCCCTGTGGAGCTCGGACTTTCCTCATGCACAGGATCACTCCTTATGCCCGCGACCGTCCAACCGACTGAAAAAATCTTATAAAATTATCTGTAAATATTTACTCTGATAATATCAGCAATAGCCTTGATGTCATCAACAACAGTATCCGCACAATCTCCTGCAACATCAACCATTGTGTATGCATAATCGCCACGGCTCTTGCTTGTCATATTTTCGATATTAACACCATCTTTAGCAAAAACATCGGAAATCTGTGTAAGCATCGACGGAACATTTTTGTGAATAACAGTAATTCTTGTTCCTTCAACCACGCCCATATCACAAGCCGGGAAGTTTACGGAATTAACAATGTTACCGTTTTCAATATAGTCCTTAAGCTGCTTTGCCGCCATAACAGCACAGTTATCTTCACTCTCCGGTGTTGATGCACCAAGGTGAGGCATTGCAATAACCTTGTCATTCTTAAGAAGCTTTTCATCAGCAAAGTCTGTTACATAAGCTGCAACCTTTCCGCTTTCCAATGCTCTCTCAATCGCTTCATCATCAACAAGCTCGCCTCTTGAGAAGTTGAGAAGTCTTACGCCGTTCTTCATTTTTGCGAAAGCCGCGTCATTGAACATTCCCTTAGTGTCCTTGTTTGCAGGAACATGAACTGTTATATAATCACAGCTTGAGAAAATTTCGTCCAAAGAAGATGTCTTTTTAGCCGCTCTTGTAACATTCCAAGCAGCCTCAACCGACAAGAACGGGTCGTAAGCGATAACATCCATACCGAGAGCGTGAGCCGCATTTGCAACCTTAACACCGATAGCACCAAGACCGATGATACCGAGTGTCTTGCCCATAATTTCAGGACCCGCAAAGTTTGACTTACCTTTTTCAACCAGCTTTGGAACATTTTCGCCTTCGCCAACAAGAGTTTTTGCCCAGTTTATACCCTGAACAACACCTCTTGACGCAATTAAAAGACCTGCGATAACAAGCTCCTTAACAGCATTTGCGTTTGCACCGGGAGTGTTGAAAACAACAATACCTTTTTCACTGCACTTGTCAATCGGGATATTGTTAACCCCTGCGCCGGCTCTTGCAACAGCAGAAAGGCTTTCAGGAAGCTCCATTTCGTGCATATTAAAGCTTCTTAAAATTATACCGTCCGGATTTTCAATTTCGTCTCCGCAAGTATATTTGTCATCAAATATATCAAGACCGATTTTTGCTATTTTATTAAGTGTCTGAATTTTATACATTAGAGTCCCCTCCGATTACTTATTTTCAGCTTCGAACTTCTTCATGAAGTCAACCAAAGCCTTAACACCTTCAACAGGCATTGCATTATAAATACTTGCTCTCATACCGCCAACAGATCTGTGACCTTTAAGATTAACAAAGCCGGCAGCCTTTGATTCAGCAACAAATTTAGCATCAAGCTCTTCGTTTCCTGTAACGAACGGTGCATTCATTAAAGAACGGTCCTTTGCAACAACTGTTGCATTGAACATATCGGATGCATCAAGATAATCATAAAGCATAGCAGCTTTTTCTTCATTTATCTTCTGGATTGCAGCGATACCACCCATTTTTTCAATCCATTCATAAACAAGACCGCAGATATAAATTGCGTATGTGGGAGGTGTGTTAAACATTGAACCGTTTTCAGCGTGTGTTGAATACTTAAGCATTGTCGGAGTAATATCAAGTGCATCACCGATTAAGTCTTCACGAACGATTACAACCGTAACACCGGCAGGTCCCATATTTTTCTGTGCGCCTGCATAAATCATACCAAACTTGGAAACATCAACAACCTCTGACAAAATCATGGATGACATATCAGCGATAATCGGAACATCACCTGTGTCAGGAAGGCTTGTATATCTTGTACCGTAAATTGTGTTGTTGTATGTAATGTGAACATAGTCAGCATCGGGTGAGAACATTGACTTGTCAAGCTCAGGAATATATGAGAATGTCTTATCCGCACTTGATGCAACCTCATTAACCTCAATGTATTTTTTAGCTTCAGCCATAGCCTTTTTAGACCATACTCCTGTTGTAACATAATCAGCTTTCTTATTCTTTGTTCCGAAGTTCAAAGGAATCATAGCAAACTGAGTTGAAGCACCACCCTGAAGGAATAACACTTTATAGTTATCCGGGATTTCCATAATCTTGCGAAGGTTTGCTTCCGCCTTATCGATGATAGCCTGATATTCTTTTGAACGGTGGCTCATCTCCATAACTGACTGACCGCTTCCGTTGCAATCAAGCATCTCCTTTTGCGCTCTTTCCAACACTTCAACCGGAAGCATTGAAGGGCCTGCTGAAAAATTATAAACTCTGCTCATTTTTCTCTCTCCTTTAATATATTAACTATATAAAATTTATTATTATCTTAAATATTATATACCTTTTTTCTTCATAAGTCAACCATTCTTTGCAGATTTTTTGATAAAATTTTGACAAACTTCATATATACCTATGCCAAATAAAAATATTCCGAATATTCGTTTTAGCATTTCATCCCCGATAAAGCTTGTCATAAACGCCCCCGAAACCGCACCGATTAGTCCGAAGCATCCCACAATAAGCGCTGTTTTAATATCTATATTTTTGCTTTTTATATGAATAATTAAAGACGCAATAGCTGTCGGAATAAAATACACAAGATTTATCCCCTGCGCAATTTGCTGAGCCGTACCGTTTAAAAGCACAAGAGCAGGGATTAAAACCGCTCCGCCTCCTATTCCCATTCCGCTTATAATACCGCTGATTAAGCCGATTAAAATATTAAACATAGCCCCTCCTAAAAAATCATTTTAATTGATGTTATGATTATAACCACTCCGAATATTGTCCGAAGCCACTTTCCTGCAATTTTTGATAAAAGCTTTCCGCCGATTATTCCGCCGATACAACCACCAACCGTTACGGGTATCCATAAGGAGAAATTAAACTTGCCTCTGAGGACATAAATCACCGCCGAAGCAATCGACATAATAAGTATTATTCCCACGGCAGTCCCGTGGGCTTTCTTTTGGGGAAAATCAAGGAATTTTTCAAGAGCGGGAACAACAATGCAGCCTCCGCCGGCTCCGAAAAGACCATTTAAAATCCCTGCAACAATTCCTATTATTATTTCTTTTTTATATTTCATAATCAACCTCACAAAAATAACCACAGATTTCTCCGTGGTTATTTTTAGCAATATTTATCTTTTTTATTCTAATAAGAGGGGCTTCCCGAAAGAATATAATTATAAATCATTACCGCAAAGGCTGCCTTTGTTGTAATCAGGTGCGGATTGAAGTTCCCGTTTTGGTCACCGTTTATAATTCCAAGTCCTTTGGCAAGAGCAACAAATCCCATATCCTCCTCCGGTATGTTTAGATAATCCGCAAATACCGGTTTATATATTTCAGAAAGCTTACCGACTTTTTCATATCCTGCTCCGCAAATAATTGCTTTAACAGCCTCTGTGCGGTTTAAATTTTCCGTAGATTTTTTATCAATATTTTTACGGTACAGACTTGCCATAGAAAGCATTTCATTCGCCTCTTTAACAGTTATTGCATCATTCGGATTGAAATTAGGACTTACAAGCTGCATAAATCCGTTGTCCACAAGAGCGTTTACTGCCGTCTCGCACCAGTGTCCCTCTATATCCTTAAAGGATTTATATGTTTTCTCATAAGGCTCACCTGCCGCCCTTAAAAGCTCTCCCGTTAAAGCATCAACCACATACGGCTTTTCTTTTATACGATAGAAAAGCTTATAAACCTTTTCATTTTCATCTTTTACTTCAATTTTATAAAGAGGCATCGCCGTTGTTCCATATATATCTATATAAACAAGCTCATATTCACAGCCGTTTATATAGTTCTTGTGTGCCATATTATTGGCGATTGTCTGACTCCAGTCAACAACCTTTGTTTTATCATACTTATCAAAGCCGTTGTTATAATCTGAGATATACCCCGAATTTAAATCAACATTAACGCTTGTTTCATTATTTATATACGGAACAGTCTCAACTTCCTCAAAATAGATATTTCTGCTTAAGCCGTGTCTCTCAATCATGGTCGCTTTCATATAAGGTTTATTGCAATACTCTGCCATAAAATCATCGGCAATCTTTTCAGCTTTTTGGGAATCTATCTTATTCTCACCCTCCGCCTGATTACGATAAAAGGATAAGATTTCTCCCGACTCCGCATCTAATACCGCTCTGGCATAAAGCTTATCCGATGTAAAACGCAGGGAAAGATTCATTCCGTCACTTACACGCTCATCATCTTTATATGTATATTTTTCGCTGTATGATGCACTTTGAAGGATGAAATTTTCAATACCGAACGCTTTTATGCTTTTAAGTTTTTTCTCCGCATCTTCCTTTGTTATATAGTTTTCATATTTGGAAATATCTTTAAGCTCGGTTTCGGTTAAATATATATCCGCTGCAGAATCTTCTGTTATTGCGCCCATAAATTTGTCATTTGTCGCTCCGCCTGTGCCACCTCTGTTGTCGGATTCCGGCATATAGTATACGCCCTCTCCTGTGAACGCATCAAGCCCGAAGCCTTCTTCATATATTTTCCCATAGTCGAGATAAACAGGAATAATTTTTCCGTCTTTTCCGTCCATATAGCATATAGAAAGCTGTGTTCTTTCACTGAACTTCGTTTTTGCATCATCAAGAGATATAACCCCCTCCTGACTTTCAAAATCATAGTCCGTGTAAAGAACATAAAGGCTTACAACTTCCCCCGTTTTCCCGTCTAATGTTATGCTCGCCTGGTCGCCCGAAACTCTCGCCTTACCAACAAATCGCTCCGCTATAATTGATATTCCGTAATCTTTACGGACATCTTCTTCCGGAAATACATATTCCGAGGCAATCTGCGGATTTATCTTCTGCATAAAGCCATCAGCAATTTCCACGGCTTTTTCAGCAGAAATTTTACTTATTCCACGCCGTGTTTCATAAGCCGAATTATAATAATCAGTTATGATACCGTCCATTGTTGCGCATACATTTATAAAGTCATCCTCTTCTGTTCTCCACTCAAAGTAAACAGTCTGACTTCCGTCTCTGTTCCATCTTGTGTTGGTTGAAAACTCTGTGTATTTTTCGGGAATTTCAAGTCTTTGCTTAACCGAAAGGGTCAGTTTTTCAAGTTTTTCATCTGCATGAGTTACCGTAACACACCCAAGGATAACCGACAAAATCAACATAAGACTAACAAATTTTTTCATAACAATTCCTCCTTTGGAAATTTCTCTCTTCATTTATAAAACATTTCTCAAACTCAAAAGGTTGCATTTTCTAAAAATTTTCTTCCTTTATCTGCTTTAAAATTCCGTCACGAAGCCCTGCGTCCGTCACAACAAACTTCTCGCTCCCCAATTTTTTGAGAAGATACTCCAGGGGCAGAACTCCGCCATAAATTATATCTGTTCTGTCAGGGGTTATCCCCTTTATTTCGTTTCTTTTTTCAGGCTCTGTTATCCTTATTTTTTCTATAATCTCAAAAACCTTATCCGCCGTCATTTTATATTCGTCAATGGGCATATCCGCACCCTCTGCCCCCATTGAAATTCTCGCAACAGTTCTATTTGAGCCTCCTATTCCAATAACGGGAACACCTTTTATGTCCTCCAGCCATTTTATATTATCCGTAAAGCGCTTAACCTCTTCCTTCGCTTTCTCAATTCCGCTCTCTGTTTCACCGTCTTTAAAAAACAGCTCTTTTATGCTTCTTGAACCAAGCTGAACACTTTCCGCTCCGATTACTTTTCCGTCTTTAACCCCTATAAATTCCGTGCTTCCGCCACCTGTGTCCAATATAACCGCATCATTTATCTTTGTTGCGCCAAGAACACCGAGGAAGTCAAGCTGTGCCTCCTCCTCGCCTGATAAAACACGGATTTCTATGTCTGTTTCCCTTTTTATGAGGCTTAAAAACTCCTCTCTATTTTTCGCCTTTCTTACCGCCGCCGTTGCAACGGCACAGACCTTTTCCACTCCATATTTTTCCATTATCAGCTTAAGTTCAAAAAATGTCATAACACATCTTTTCACCGCATCGGGTTTGAGCATCATATCCTCATTCATTCCCTGACTGAGCTTTATGGTTTTTTTCCCATTATAAAGATTTTTCCCGCTTTCAACATCGGCAATCGTCATTCTTACCGAGTTTGAGCCTAAATCAATAATCCCGACTATCATACTATTCCTCCGTAATCTTCCTTAAAAGGGCTGTGCAGCCTCTTAAAACATCATCATAGGTTTCATCAAAATTTCCCGTATACCACGGGTCAGCAATGTCCTTTTCGCTGTCGTCAAAGGAAAGGAGCTTAAAGACTTTCCCATCTTTGTCTTCTCCCACAATCTGCAGAATTCGTCTTATATTAACGCTGTCCATTCCGATTATGTAATCATATTTATTATAATCCGCCCTCGTCAGCTGAACCGCATATTTCCCATCGGTCAAAATTCCGACTTCTAAAAGCTTCTTTTTTGTTCCCCTGTGAACAGGATTCCCGATTTCCTCCGTGCTGGTTGCCGCCGAAGCAATGTATGCATCAACCCCTGCCTTTACAGTCAAATCCTTCATAACAAACTCCGCCATTGGTGAACGACATATATTGCCATGGCAGACAAACATTATTTTTATCATACTTTCAAAACCCCTATCCTGTTCTTATTGATTTCTTTACACTTTATTTGAATATAAGATAAAATTAACCACAGTGTGACATTTATTATATCACAACTGTGGTTAATTTTCCACTATTTATAAAAATTATTTTAATATTTATTTAGCTTTCAGTTGTGCTGTCCCCTGAAAAAATCTTTTCTTTTGTCAAGAACGCATCAAAGTCTACTATGCCGACATTTGAATTGCCGGTTTCTTTATTGAATTCCACAATGGCAGTAAGTATATCCGAATCTGCTACAACATTTACATAAATCGTTGTCGGTGTACAGAACTGATAATCCTGAATTGTAATCTTTACAAGTCCTTCGTATCCTTCTTTAAAGGAAATTGTGCCTTGTGTCCAGTCGGAAGTATTCTGAGTGTATGTTCCTGCAACCTCATCGTTTTCTACAGAAGTGATTGATACCATAACCGATTCGGTAGCTATTGTTTCAGTATGTAAATCCTCGAAGAAATATCCAACAGTGTAACCTTCGCTGTTGTCTACATAGCTATTGTCTTTCACGAGTGCATGGAACTTAACACGGCTGTCAAAGAGACCTTCTGTGATGTCTCTTACACCCGTCAATCCGGCTTCAGCCAAATTCTTACCCTTGACACCCCAGCTTTTTCCGCCAAATACCTGTCTGAACGGGAGGTATACTGCCTGTCTGTCCTCACCCTCTGTATGGTCATGGCCTTTACAAGTTGCACTATCGCCTGTTCCCTCTATCTCAGAATTAGGTACACGGCTCATCTGATAATCCGTAGGTCCGCAATAGCTTCCAACGGTATTCTCTTCAAATTCGCAGTAATAATAATCATGCCAATCTCCAAAGTTTACGGTACAATTTTCCGCCTTAACATAGGAGAGATCAATTGTTGTATAACCATTTTCCGTGGTTGTTCTTGATACTGTACCAATCATCATACCACAGTAACGATACCAGTAATACTGATAGTTCGCACATACATCATTATATACATCAAGATGTGCAGATGCGTGACAATTCTTAAAGTTAGCGTAGCTGTTTGCTTCCAGCTTACCCAGTATTCCTGCTGTTGCGCAATCCCATGTTCCCCATAATGAATGGAATGAGTTTGAATTATCAACAGTTATGTTTTCAAAGTTCAAGGTTGCACCGTTGTCTTTATTCGGGTTACTTCCCACAATGCCTGCAACTCTCTTGTTATAGCTTGAAGCATCGGAGTTAAATATCGAGATATTTTTGAAGGTACTTGTTCCACCTGCATAAGCGGCAACACAACCAACATCACAAAGCTCCATTATAAGATTGAAATTATCAATTGTGAGATTCTGTATTGTTGCATCATTTACATACGCAAATAATCCGAGATGACTGTCATAATACTGCTTATTTGCCGGATCATCACCCATATCCCAGCCGTTTTGATAAAGGTTTGAAACAATATGCCCCATACCATCAAATGTACCTTTAAACGGGTTAGTATAATCGCCTATGGGGTAGAAATAACGCTCTCTGTATGTTTCACCCGGATCTTCGCTGTGAATTTCAATATCAGCACCAAGCTTTACGGTTTTTCCTGCAAAGCTGTCTGCGGCTACAGTAATTTCAGCATTAACCGCTGTTGCATCTTCCACATATCCTCTTACGATATCACCAAAGGCTGCAAGCTGTTCAACGTTATAAAGTACAAACTCTGTATCGGTTGTGTTATACCAGGTGTAGTCTCTGCTGCCTTCCCATGTGTTTGTTGTATCTGTAACCATAGTGATTTCACTGAATGTTGCAAGATAAAGCACAAGACCGCCTGTTGCCGGGTCATACTTAAACTGATTGTGTGCAGTAAATTCGTCCACGCAATTCATCTTAACGCTTTCGCCATTTTCAATATGATAAAGAGCGATTGCGTCTTTGTTAAGATAAGGAGCTAAAGCATTGCCCAAATCAACCGTTATTGGAACAGTATTTTCTTTGGAAACACCTTCAATATGTACATCCAAAGCCAATAAGGAATCTGTTTCGCCCAATGTAATATTACTGTCGCTATCCGCTTTTGTTGTAACGGTCAGTGTCAGGGCTTTGGCATTTTCTTCAAGAACGACATTTTGCGGTACATTTGCTGATATACTGCTTTCTGTCTGAATCTGAACACCTGTTTCCGGAAGTTGTCCGTCTAATGTTATTGAGCCGGATGCAGAAATCTGTAACTTCTCCAATGATTCACAAAGAGGTGTGCAGTTGATTTGACTTTCCCATACAAAAGCTCTAACCCTGTCACATACACCTTTATCAAAGCCTTCTATGGTGTAATCATTAGTACCCTCGCTTAATGTGTTATTTTCCAATTTAATATTTACAAGCTCATCGTATAAATAGGATGCCAAAATAATGGTCGCTTCCTTTTCTGCCGATGCGGTAATATTAACCACGTTATTATTTATATCATTTATTTCAATGTTGATGCTTGAAACAGTCTCTGTTGCAGAAGTTGACACAGTTAAAACACCAAGCAACATTGTCAACACCAAAATAATACTTAATGATTTCATGAGTATCTTTCTCATATTATATTTCCTTTCACATACAAATTTTAGATTTCATAACTAAATTATTATTTGGTATATAACTTGAAGTTCGGTATTACTGTCCCGTCTTCATTAGTGCTTATATTTCCTGCGGGAACATTGTTAATCTGAACTGCAAACATCGCTTTTCCGTCTTCATCGGTATATACTTCTGTGTTTCGCCACTCGATTATTGAATTTTCTCCAATCAAATCTGTTGTATACGCTTTATCCCCAATAACCATAGTAAGGGAAGCATTTTCAAACAACACACTTGTTCTTATTCCAAATGCAACAGAATAATCAGTAGAATCGCTTTGAAGCTGTGCATCAAGGAATTCTACCTCTGTTCCCCCTGATACGTATGCATGGGCATCAGAAATCGTAAATTTAGCTGTTGCCCCTCCTTCTACTGCCATAGTATACTCACCGGCAGGAGCATCACGTTTGAGCAGCATTTCCAAATTTGAAAAGCCCCCTACCTCATCGGTTTGCTCAATATAATAAATATCTTCACTGGATACGGCGTTGCTATCTGAACCCTTGTAAATTATAACTGTCTTTACACCATTAGTCATACTGTTTGTATAAGAATTAACACCGGGAGTATAGCCCTCCTCGGCATTTACGCTTATACCAAGTGTAAGCATTATAGCCAACACAAGACAAATCTTTTTCATTTTTCTTCCTCCTTGTATTATACAATTTATATTTCTCAAATATTTACTTTTATATGGATTTCAAAGCCAATCATATGCTCTGTAATGAAATTTAATTACCTAACATATAACCAAAACCTTGCATTTCCATATTTTTTTATTATATATGACTTACCAATAAAAGTCAAGAGTTTTTTCAATGCCCCTCCAATGGTGTCGGTTAACACAAGCAAACTATATTTATAAGAGAAAAAATGAGGACATTTGCAATTCGCAATTGTCCCCATCTTCCTATTTTCGGGCTTTTATTTGGCTACAGCCTCTTCGAAAGCTTCCAAACAACCATCCGGCTCTTTTGAAAACAGAAAAAGCTTTAAGGTCAAAAAGAGGCAAAACACATCTCTTCCGTTTATGCTTGATTACAACGCCTTAATTTCCGTCACAGTATTATGCAAATCAATCCACCACTGCCTTCATTGATTATCCTCTGTAAGGTTTCCTGAAGCTTCATCCTCGCATCATCCGGCATATGATTAAGTTTGGTCAAAAGACCTTCATTAACAAGCTCGTGAAGTGATTTCCCAAAAATATTTGACTCCCATATTTTAATCGGATCTGCCTCAAACTCTTCCAAAAGATAATGAACAAGCTCTTCTGACTGTTTTTCCGTCCCAACAATCGGGTTTACCTCCGTCTCAATATCCGCCCTTATCATATGTATGATAGGTAGCAAACCCAGGTCTTTAATTAGTTTTTGTTTTACGATGTGTATTATAGCGGATATTTTGTGGTTTGTCGAGTGGTTTTTGATAATCTTACTTTTGATACACAGAAAATGAAATTAGTGTTTTGAAAGTTCATTTTGATTTTATGTATATAGTAAAACGGTAGTTAAGGGGGATTTTCG
>SVKF01000023.1 GCA_015068605.1 Oscillospiraceae bacterium | reverse complement strand
GGGTTTTCGTCTTTATGACGACGAAAGATTAGCCTTTTAATGCCTTTTCAAGATATTCTTTGATATCTTTCGGAGTCGCTCGTTAAGAAAACAACCCGGTGAGTTGTTTTCAGGGCGAAAAGGGAACGACAGTTCCCGACATTTGAAAACCTGTAGGGTTTTCGTCTTTATGACGACGAAAGATTAGCCTTTTAATGCCTTTTCAAGATATTCTTTGATATCTTTCGGAGTCGCTCGTTAAGAAAACAACCCGGTGAGTTGTTTTCAGGGCGAAAAGGGAACGACAGTTCCCGACATTTGAAAACCTGTAAGGTTTTCGTCTTTATGACGACGAAAGATTAGCCTTTTAATACCTTTTCAAGATATTCTTTGATATCTTTCGGAGTCGCCTTTCCTGTCAGACCTCTTGTTGCCTGTCCCATGAAGAAACCGAAAACATTTTGCTTTCCGTTACGATAATCCTCCACCAAATCAGCTCTTTCCTTTAAGAGGTTATCGATAAATTCAGAAATTGCACCTGTGTCAACCTCAACGATAAATCCGTTGGCTTTGGCAATTTCCATTGGCTCGCCGCCCTCTTCAAACATAATTCGAATAATGGTTTTCGCATCGTTTCTGTTAACCGTATTCTTATCTGCCATTTCAACAACCTTTGCAAAATCTTTTGCCGAGAATGGAATTTCCTCCGTTTCGGTATCCTTGACTCTTCTCATAATTTCTGTTAAGAAAAGGTTTGCAACATTCTTATATTCAGGATAAATCGCAACAGTTTCATCATAGAAATCGGAGATGTATTTTTCAAGAGTTATAACTCTTGCATCTTCGTCTGTCAGCTTATACTCATTTACATATTTATAAACTCTTTCATGAGGAAGGAGCGGAATATTTCGTCTGGCATTTTCAATATCCTCTTCTGTAAAGGTTATTGCCAAAACATCCGGTTCAGGGAAATAACGATAGTCATTTGCGTTTTCCTTGGAACGAAGGGAGCTTGTTGTCCCCATCGCATCGTCAAATCTTCTTGTTTCCTGTTCAACCTTTCCGCCATTATCGAGTATTTCTGTCTGACGCTTTATTTCATATTCAATAGCTCTTATAATCGAGCGCATTGAGTTCATATTTTTAAGCTCCGCTCTGTCGCCAAGCTTTTCAGAGCCTTCCGGCTTTAATGAAACATTGACATCGGCACGGATTGAGCCTTCCTGCATCTTCGCATCGCAAACGCCAAGATATTTAAGATAAAGACCGATTTTAGAAACAAACTCCGCTGCCTCCTCTGCCGACTTAATATCCGGCTCGGTTACAATCTCAATAAGCGGAACAGAGCATCTGTTATAATCCGCCCAGCTCTCGCCGTGGTAATCATCGTGAACAAGCTTCCCTGCATCTTCTTCAAGGTGAATTCTGTTTATCCTTACAACTGTTCCCGTTGAAAGTTCAAGCTTACCGTTTATGCAAAGAGGCAAATCAAGCTGTGAAATCTGGTATGCTTTAGGAAGGTCCGGATAAAAATAGTTCTTTCTGTCAAATCTTGAATAGCGGTTAATATCGCACCCAAAAGCAAGCCCTGCTCTTATGGCATACTCAACTGCCGCACGATTTATAATAGGGAGTGCCCCCGGCTGACCTGTGCAGACAGGACAGATATGTGTGTTTGGCATTCCGCCAAACTGCGCACTGCATGAGCAAAAAACCTTTGTATCGGTTGAAAGCTCTGCGTGTATTTCAAGTCCTATGACTGTATCATACTTCATAATTAAACACCTTTCCGCTCAAATTATTGAGCATTTTCCGACTAAATATTTGCGTATTTTCTCTCAAACTGCTTTTCAAAGAAATCCGCAACCTGAATCGCCTTCGCATCATCAAAATGCTTTGCAGAAATTGAGAAACCGATAGGCATTCCCTTTTTGTCATATCCGCAAGGTACAGAAATTGCAGGGATTCCCACAATATTTGCCGTAACTGTGCAGATGTCCGCAAGATACATCTTAACCGGGTCATCAATATTTTCATTTAACCCGTAAGCAACTGTCGGTGCTGTCGGAGTGAGCATAACATCGCATTTTTCAAAAATTTCAGCCTGTTCACGGCGGAACTGCTGACGAACAGCCATAGCCTTCTTATAATAAGCATCATAATATCCGCTGGACAAAGCGTAAGTTCCAAGCAAAATTCTTCTCTTAACCTCGTCCCCAAAGCCCTCACTTCTGGACTTTTTAACAAGCTCATCATAGCTCAAAGGATTTTCAGTTCTGTAACCATACTTAACGCCGTCATAACGGGAGAGGTTTGAGCTTGCCTCTGCACACGCCAAAAGGTAGTAAGCCGAAACCGCAAACTTAAGAGTCGGCATGGAAACCTCAACAAGCTCTGCTCCGTTTTCTTCGTAAAATTTTGCAACCTGCATAACTGAATTTTTGACTTCTTCCTCTATGCCGTCGCCAAAAAATTCTTTCGGAATACCGATTTTCATTCCCTTTATATCCTGACCTAAGAGAGCTGTAAAATCAACTTTAACATCTCTTGAAGTGTGGTCATGAACATCTCTGCCGGAAATCGCATTTAAAATAATTCCGCAATCCTTTGCGCTGTTTGCAAAAGGCCCAATCTGGTCAAGAGAGCTTCCGAAGGCAACAAGACCAAAACGGGAAACGCTTCCGTAAGTCGGCTTCATTCCTGTTATTCCGCAAAAAGATGCAGGCTGACGGATTGAGCCACCCGTATCAGAGCCAAGAGAACAAAGAGCCATTCCGCCCGAAACAGCAACCGCACTTCCGCCCGACGAACCGCCGGGAACACAATCCGTATTAAACGGATTTTTAGGCTTGTTAAAATAGCAGGTTTGCGACGACCCGCCCATTGCAAACTCGTCCATACTGGTCTTGCCCAAATAAACAACGCCTTCATTATTAAGCTTTTCAATAACCGTCGCATTGTACGGCGGAACATACTCTCCAAGCATTTTTGAGCCACAGGTAGTTTTTATCCCCTTAGTACAGATATTATCCTTAATCGCCATAGGAATACCCGTCAAAAGACCGGCATTGCCCTTTGCGATTTTCTCGTCAGCACATTTTGCCATATCCAAGGCTTCTTCCTCGCATACAGTTATATATGCACCAAGCGTATCATTATTTGCTTTGATTTTCTCAAGATAGCTTTCCGTAAGTTCAACAGAGGAAATTTTCTTTTCATCAAGCATTTGTCTTATTTCTGAAATAGTTTTCATAGTTTTCCTCCTTAGTCAACAACTTTCGGAACAATAAACTGATTTTCAACAGTTTTAGGTCCGTTTTCAACAATCTTGTCCATATTTTCAAACTCAACAACCTTGTCCTCACGGAGCGAAGAGAACGGCACCGCATTATTCATATCCACAAGGTTATATTCAAAATCAGACTCACCGATGGTATCCATAAGCGTCATAATATCCGTCATGGATTTTCCGTAAGCTTCAAGCTCTTCTTCCGACAAATGAAGACGGGAAAGCTCGCAAAGAGTCACTAAATCTTCTTTCGTTATCATATTTTGCCTCCTTTAGATTTTCGCATAGCCATAATATATAATTATAACAAATATATCCTAAAAAATCAATTTATTTATAATATTTTTTGTATTTATATTTTCTCAATGAAATCACCATAAAAATTTATTATTCACCTAAAAAAGATTGCCAAACTAGTATCATTAAAGAAAATATAACAAATAAAACAACATTTAAACTAATGTGCGCTTTAGTTCCTGTTTTAAATGCAATTTTATTCATTAATGATGTCAAATTTAACAACATCCCTATGAATACGCTTAGTGGTATTCCCAATAATATGTAAAAATTATTAAGCACTCCAAGTTCATCAATCCAACTTGTTTTATGCGGTCTATTATAAATAACCCCTATAATAAAACTGATAAGATTCAACAAAATAATCCCTATTGTAATTTTATCTATATTATTCGCTTTTTTCATATTTCACATCTTTCTATAACATCCACCAATTTCTACTTGTCTCACATCAAATTAGAAAACACCTTTTTAATTTCATTAGCATTAAGGGCAATATCCGCGCCACGCATTGAGTCCTCAATCTGACCTACACAGCTCCCCCCTATAATCGGGAACACATCGGGAGAAGAAATCGAGCAAAGAGAGCCGCAAACAATAGAGGCGACACTGCAATCATACTTGGTCGCAAGCTCCTTGATTATTTCAAAAGTGTCCAAATTTTCAGCACACATATATCGTTCTTTAGACTTTTGCGATAATCCGCTCTCTCCGCTTTTTGCCATTTTAGAGAAAAAGCCTTTTGCCTGAGATGCGTATGCCGCAACGGGCATATTATTTTTCGCATAATACGAAAAACTTTCTTTATCCATATCAACCAATGTTCTGTCTGCATTTCCGCTTGGAGCAATTATCGCCGGACTAAACCGTATCTGGCTGGCAGAAAAGCCATATAATTCGTTTTCGCGAGCGTACCTATTTGCTTCCTCAATACGCCAAGCACTCCAGTTTGATGCTCCGAATTTTTTTATTTTGCCTTCTTTAACCAAATTGTTCAAAGTGTCAATAATCTGACAAACAGGCAATTTCTCATCATCACGGTGTAGCCAGTAAAAATCTACGCAATCAAGTTGTAATGCCAAAAGGCTGTTTTCAATATCATATCGGATATCTGCATCAGACAATCTTGAAACATTTGGCTTATCTGCATTTGGGAAACCGCCTTTCGTTGATATAAATATCTCTTCAGGCTTTCTGTCTTTCAGCCATTCGCCTATCACCGTTTCCGCTCTGCCCTCTGCGTACATTCTTGCCGTGTCAATATGACAACCGCCCATTTCGAAGTATTTATCCATAATTGCAAAGGCATCCTCTTTGGATATTGAATCGCCAAAATACGCCGTACCCAAAAGTATCTTTGAGCTTCTTTTTCCAAATCCGTCAGAATATCTCATTTTTTCACCTCAACTGTATCAAATTTTAACTAAAAGAATTTTTATAGTCTTTTTCATATTTTTGTTTTCACAAACACATTTAAGTTAGTATAAAGATAACTTTTTCTGTTTGCTTTGTTAAAATAGCGTTTCAAATACTACATCATTCCATATTTCTAACAATGATTTATCTTCAAAGGCTTTATATTCGATTAGCTGTGTAACATTATCAAAAGCATATTCAGTTTTATCAATCCAGAGAGAAACTTCTTTATCCGATTCCGAACAAGAGATAAAGCACAATATTCCGTTATAAAAAAATTCAAACTCTCTTCCCTGTTGAATTAAATACACCAACGCCCCCAACGACCTGTCATTTAATAATTCATCTTCCATATGTTGATGCAACATCCAGCCATATCCCATGAGCCTGTCTCTCCTTTCGGTAACATTGTTTCAAGTTTATTATACTCCAAATTCCCATATTTTTCAAGACATACAATAAAAAAGGGACTGTTTTTTTAACAATCCCTTTGCATTTTACTGAAGAAGGCTTTCGCCTGTCATTTCTTCGGGCTTTTCCATTCCCATTAAGTCAAGCATTGTCGGAGCAAGGTCTGCAAGTCTGCCCGGCTTGAGTTTCTTATCTTCACCAATTAAGATAAGGGGAACAACATTTGTTGTGTGGGCTGTGAATGCGCCCTTTGTTTCATAGTCAACCATTTGGTCTGCGTTTCCGTGGTCAGCAGTAACTAAAGCAACACCGCCCATTTTCTCGATAGCATCAATAGTTCTGCCAAGGCATTCATCAACAGTTTCAACAGCCTTAACCGCCGCATCGAACACACCTGTGTGTCCAACCATATCGCAGTTAGCAAAGTTTAAAACGATAACATCATACTCGCCGCTTTCAATTCGCTTAACCACCTCATCAGTAACCTCAACAGCACTCATTTCGGGCTTTAGGTCATAGGTTGCAACCTTTGGAGAATTGATAAGAGCTCTGTCCTCGCCGTCATATTCCTTTTCAACACCGCCGTTGAAGAAAAATGTTACATGAGCATACTTTTCAGTTTCAGCAATACGGAGCTGTCTTAATCCCTTTTTGCTGATATATTCACCGAAAGTATTCTCAAGTGTCTGTGGCTTGAATGCGACATTAACATTCGGCATAGACGCGTCATACTGTGTCATGCAAACATAATATGTCTTAAAGAACTTTCTTTCAAAGCCTTCAAAAGCTTCGTCAACGATTGTTCTTGTTATTTCTCTTGCACGGTCAGGTCTGAAGTTGAAGAAAATAACGCTGTCATTTTCAGAAATTTTGCCGTAAGGTGTTCCGTTTTCGTCGGTTATAACAGTCGGAACAACAAATTCATCAGTTACATCGTCGTTATAGGACTTTTTAACAGCGGAAACTGCAGAGGTGTCATAATTGCCCTCGCCGAGAACCATTGCGTTATAAGCCTTTTCAACTCTCTCCCAACGATTATCTCTATCCATAGCATAGTATCTGCCCATAACTGTTGCAATCTTACCGATTTCCTTTTCACGAAGCTTTTCAACAAGCTCGGAAACAAAATCAGCCCCCGATGACGGAGGAACATCTCTTCCGTCCAAGAAACAATGAACATAAACATTTTCCACGCCGTTCTTTTTAGCTAAATCCAAAAGACCGTATAAATGAGTGTTGTGGCTATGAACACCGCCGTCAGACAAAAGTCCCATAAGGTGGAGAGCAGAGCCGTTTTCTTTACAATTTTTAATAGCACCCATCAATACTTCATTTTCAAAGAAGTCGCCGTCATTTATAGCCTTTGTTATTCTTGTAAGCTCCTGATAAACAATTCTTCCTGCACCGATATTTGTGTGACCAACCTCGGAGTTACCCATTTGTCCCTCAGGAAGACCAACATCCATACCCGAGGCATGAACTATTGTATTTGGACAGCTTGCCATATATTTATCAATATTGGGAGTTTTTGCGGAATAAATCGCATTCCCCTCATTTCTCTCATTAACACCAAAGCCGTCCATAATGATTAAAGCATAAGGTTTTTTTGCCATAATTTTGTCCTTTCCTAAAAGGAAGGCGAACCCAAAGTCCGCCTTTCTCTCATTTTAATTATTTCGCTGCGTTTATGATTGCCGCAAACTTTTCAGCAACAAGGCTTGCCCCACCGATAAGACCACCGTCAATATCAGGCTTTGACAAAAGCTCTGCTGCATTTGCATCATTCATACTTCCGCCATACTGGATACGGATTTTTTCAGCAACATCGCTTCCGTAAAGTCCGCAGATTGTGTCACGGATAATAGCACAAACCTCCTGTGCCTGGTCAGCTGTTGCAGTTTTACCTGTTCCGATAGCCCAAACAGGCTCGTAAGCAATAACAGTTTCAGCAGCTTTATCTCCGTCTATGCCAAGATACGCAATCTTTGTCTGGCGGCGAACAGTTTCTTCCATTATGCCCTGTTCTCTCTCTGTAAGTGTTTCACCAACACAAACGATAGGTGTAAGGCCTGCATTTATTGCAGCAATAGTTCTCTTATTAACAGTTTCGTCTGTTTCACCGAAATACTGTCTTCTTTCGGAGTGACCTATTATTACATATTTTACCCCGATTTCTGTAAGCATATTCCCTGCAAGTTCACCTGTGAAAGCACCTTTTTCTTCAAAGTGAACATTCTGTGCACCAACTGCAACATTTCCGTCTGCGATTGCCTTGATAGCACCATCTAAACAAACTGCTGTCGGGCAAATAACAACATCGCAAACAGCATCTTTTGCAACTTCTGCAATTTCTTTAGCCAAAACTGCCGCCTCAGACGGAGTTTTGTTCATTTTCCAGTTACCAGCTATAATCTTCTTTCGCATTTTTATTTATCCTTTCAAAGTTGAATACTGTAAATTTTATCAAATTTTTATTTGTCGTTTAATGCAACGATACCCGGCAAATCCTTTCCTTCGAGGAATTCGAGGGAAGCACCGCCGCCTGTTGAGATGTGGCTCATCTTATCGCCAAGTCCTGCCTGGTTAACAGCTGCTACGCTATCACCACCGCCGATGATTGTTGTTGCATCTAAATCAGCCAGCATAAGAGCGATTGCATTTGTTCCCTTTGCAAAGTTTGGCATTTCAAATACGCCCATAGGTCCGTTCCATACAACAGTTTTAGCGTCCTTTAATGCGTCCTTATAAAGCTCGATTGTCTTTTCACCGATATCAAGACCCTGCCAGCCTTTTTCAATTCCGCCTCTTGCAACTGTCTTGCTTTCAGCATCGTTATCAAAGTCTGTTGCAACAACAGTGTCAACAGGGATTAAAAGCTTAACGCCCTTTTCTTCAGCCTTTGCCATCATTTCTTTTGCATAGTCAAGGTAATCAGCTTCAAGGAGTGAATCACCAACTTCTTCGCCAAGAGCGTTCATAAATGTATAAGCCATACCGCCACCGATGATAAGAGTGTCAACCTTGTCTAAAAGGTTATTGATAACAGAAATCTTTGAAGATACCTTTGAACCGCCGAGAACTGCAACCAATGGTCTTACAGGGTTATTAACTGCGTTGCCTAAATATTCGATTTCCTTATTGATAAGGTAACCGCCAACAGCAGTATCTAAATACTTTGTTACGCCAACATTTGAGCAGTGTGCTCTGTGAGCTGTACCGAATGCGTCATTAACGAAGATATCAGCAAGTGATGCAAGTTCTTCAGAGAATGCATCAACATTCTTTGTTTCTTCTGCTCTGTATCTTGTGTTTTCAAGGAGAACAACATCTCCGTCGTTCATTTCAGCTACAGCCTTCTTTGCATTTTCTCCAACAACTGTGTCATCAGCCGCAAAAATAACTTCTTTGCCAAGATGAGCGCTGAGGCTCTTTGCAACAGGAGCTAAAGAAAGTTCAGGCTTTGGTTCACCCTTCGGCTTACCCATATGTGAACAAAGGATAACCTTTGCACCGTCATCAATAAGCTTTTTAATAGTCGGAAGTGCACCGATAATTCTTGTTTCGTCTGTGATAACGCCGTCTTTAATCGGAACATTGAAGTCACAACGAACAAGGACACGCTTGCCTTTCGCCATAATATCGTCTACTGTTTTTTTGTTCATAATACTTTCCTCCGTTTATATAAATTTATTATTTAACTACATTATATTTTACTCTATTTGGTAAAATTTATCAAGTGTTTTGTTAAAATTTTCTCAAACTTTTTTAATCGTTTAAGAACTTACCTATGTTTTCTGTAAATTCCTGATTGTTTCTCGTCTTAACAATCCAGTTTATTATGTTTTCCGTAACCTCCGCTCCATTTTTGTTTCCGAAGGCTTTACGGATTGACCACACGGTCTCAAACTCCTTATTGGAAAGCAAAAGCTCTTCCTTTCTCGTTCCGGACTTTGCAATATCGACTGCAGGGAATATTCTTCTCTCCTGGAGTCTGCGGTCTAAATGAACCTCCATATTTCCTGTGCCTTTAAATTCCTCATATATGACATCATCCATACGGCTACCCGTTTCGGTAAGTGCCGTTGCAAGAATGGTAAGACTTCCGCCGTTTTCAATATTTCTCGCCGCGCCGAAAAACCGCTTCGGTCTAAACAAAGCACCCGGGTCAAGACCGCCCGAAAGTGTCCTTCCCGTTGCGGTTATAGTTAAATTATAAGCCCTTGCAAGTCTTGTTATGCTATCCAGCAAAATTATGACATCCTTGCCGTGTTCAACAAGGCGTTTTGCCCTTTCCAGAACAATTTCCGCCATTTTAGTGTGGTGGCTCGGCTCTTCGTCAAATGTTGAAAAAACAACATCGCCTTTTATACTTCTTTGCATATCCGTAACTTCCTCGGGGCGCTCATCAATAAGCAATACAATAAGTTCAGCCTCAGGGTGATTTTCGGTTATGCTGTTTGCAATATTTTTAAGCAAGGTTGTTTTGCCCGCTTTCGGTGGAGCAACGATTATGCCTCTCTGCCCCTTTCCGATTGGCGCAATTAAGTCAATCAGTCTCATGGCACTATCTTCTTTTGTGGTTTCAAGGCGGAGTCTTTCTGTGGGGTAGACAGGTGTTAAATCATCAAAGCTCTTTCGCCTTATAGAAACATCAACCTTATCCCCGTTTACCGTCTGGACATAAAGAAGTGCCTCATGTCTGCCGGCATCCGGCTGGAGCCTTGTATTTCCGACAATAAAATCTCCGGTTTTGAGATTAAATCTTCTTATCTGGTTTTGGGGAACAAAAACATCGTTTTCGCCGGACTCATAATTCTCCGACCTCAAAAAACCGTAGCCTTCAGACAGCACCTCCAAAACACCGCTCATCAGATTGGTTTTTCTGACAGGGTCGCTATACGAAGTATTTTCAACAGTCTCCTCAGTTTTTGAAATTGCCTCTATTAAATCATTTTTCTTAAGTTTTGCATAATTATCTACACCTTTTTCTTTGGCAATTTCCCGTAATTCTGCAATTTTTAATTTTCCAAGCTTTTCCTTATCCAAATCAAACCCTCCGGTTTACATTCCGCTTGACAAGAAGTCCTGTCTTGCAACAATATTTGCTATATAATTTTTATCATACATGGCTTTAATAATCTCACTGTTTTCAATCTGCTCAAGAACAAAATTAGACGGAATAACAGGTTCACACACAACCAAAAATGCAATCGCAATATAGATAATCATTATACCTCTCAAAACACCTATAAGTCCACCCAAAGCCGGATTAACCTGCATCGGAATTTTGATTTTTCTGTATAACTTTTTCTTTTTGGTTATGCGTCTTATTACATAATACGAAGCTAAGAATATAATGATGAGTGATATATACATTACTATAATTTCACCAATCATTCTTTCTTTATCTTCCGCATTATTTATAGCCCCGAATATCTGATTTACCTGGTTTTCGGTATGTTCTTCTATGTTATAATCATCTTCGTCCTGCTCATTTTCCTCAGAAATGTTTATGATGTTCTGATTTTCCTCGCTCTCAGCTTCGGTGTTTTCAATCCCTTGTGCATTTTCTTGGTCTTCGTCACCGCTTATTTCGGTATTATCGTCTGTGGTGTTGTCATCTGCGGTGTTATCGTCTGCAGTGTTGTCATCTGCAGTATTATTGTCTAAACCATTATCGCTTTCGGCAGTGCCTTCCGCCTCAGAGCTGTCCGTGGTGGTTCCCGATGAATTATCTGAAAGCTTGTCCTCATCTTGTTTTTCAGTTGCCGTTTCAATATTTTTATTTGAAACCTTATCTATAAACGCATCCGTCGTTAGACTGCCAATTTTATCCGGCAACGGCGTAGAATTAAGTGCAAGCGCCAAGACAGAATAAAAGATTATTGCAACTATAATCCCCGAAAAAAGAGCCGCAAGTCTCGGGATTTCCCTTGCAAATCCCCTTTTATAACCTTTCCACATGAAATATAAAATAACTCCGAAAAATATAATGTCAAACATTTTGCTTCCTCCAACTATTTCTTAATTTTGACTATCGTTGCACAGCTGTTTCCCGTAAGAAATCCGTATCTCCGATTACCAAAAAGTTTTATATTTCTAACATCGTGTTTTGATGCAATAGCCTCAGCCGAATCCCCATCGGGATATATTCTTTTAACCTCTCTCATACTACTTATGAGAATTGCTTCTCCGCAAACATCTATATTTGATATTTCGCCCGATTCCATTCTGCTTCCCCTTAATTTTCCTTCCTTAGAATAACACTCAATAACGCTGTTATTTCTGTCTCCGTTAAATGCGAAAACCAAATTATCATCACTGCCTATATTATATTTCATCAATTTTCGTCCATTGAAATTCACATTAAACTTCTTCTCTCCGTCGTCTTCATACCCGGTCAAGCCTTTCTCCGAAACAACAATCACATCTCCGTTTTCCATGAACTTAACATCGAAAATCATTTCATTTTTCTTGGTTTCTATGACATTTTCCTTATTTTCTTTCCAATCCACCATGACAACTCTTGACGTAATCCCTATGTCATCAACATCCATTTGGGAAATAACAATATTATCTTCCCTAATGTCCAGCTTACCTATATGCCCATTTCCACTTTCAAAAACATATTGCTTATCACCTTTTTCATCGTATATGGAAACTGACCCTTTATGACCATGACCTCGGGTTGCAATCGCAAAATTTCCGTCTTCGTCCATGGCGGCATCAAATATTTTGTCCTTGGTTATTATACTTGTCTGCAACTCATCTTCATCGTACAAATAAGCATTTTTCCCCGATAAATCTGCCATCAGGATATAATCATCACCAACACAGACCTTTGGAGAAGTTGTCGATACCTGAATATTCCACTCAGGCTCACCTTTTAAATTTATGAGCAACATTTCCTTATTGTTGTAGGCAATCATATTCCCGTCATATCTCTCAAGCCTGTAATCCCCACCGGCAAGGCCACTTACCGTCTGATAATCCGAATACATGAAGAAATCATATATTGCAGGGATATTATATATAAGTATCCCCAAAATAACTATTGCAGTTATTGAAAATACCAATCTTCGTTTATTTATTTTACGGGATTTATACTTATTCTCCTTCATACTTCACTTCCTTAAGAAACAACCCACACGGCGGAGCGGTAACCCCTGCCATAGTTCTGTCACACTTTCTGATAATTTCGGGTATGTTCTCCGGCAGAATTTTTCCCATTCCGCAATGAACAACTGTTCCGACAATTATTCTTACCATATTATAGAGAAACGCATCTGCTTCAATTTCCAAAGCAATCTGCTCATTCCACTCATATTTATCAATAATTTCGCATCGGCGAACAGTTCGCACCGTTGTTTTCTGAGAACCGCCTTTTGCCATAAACCCGGCAAAATCGTGGGTCCCCACAAAACTTTTCGCCGCATTTTTCATTTTTTCTATATCAAGTTTATAAGGAACATACCAGCTATATTTACCGGTGAAGGGATTTTGAATTTTGCTGTTCCATATTTTATATATATATGTTTTTCCGTCATTTGAAAATCTTGCGGAAAAATTTTCGTTGACAATCCTGCATCTTACCGCTCTTATGTCAGAAACTCCCGACACATTGTTAAACGCAAAGGGAATCCTTTCGGCAGGGATTTGAGTTTCACTAAAGAAATTCAGGACATAGTGCAAGGCGTGAACTCCTGCATCTGTTCT
>SVKF01000008.1 GCA_015068605.1 Oscillospiraceae bacterium | reverse complement strand
GCCGCACGTGAGCGGCTGCCAGTAATTGTAATGCGGTGTCAAACTTCGATGCCCCTTATAGGGGTTAAGCCTGTAATAGCCCCTTATAGGGGCTGGTCAAACCACTAGTTTACTAGTGGTTATGATTACAGAAAATATACCTGCATTTTTAGACATCTTATTAAATTTAAAAAACTTTTATGTATTACTATTCAACAAAATCTTCAAAAGACGGTCCTTCAAGGATTACCCATTCGTCACCAATCTCAGCAACTGAGAATTCAACCTCTTCTTCGTATGAATCCTTGTCGCCCTTGATTTCTACATTAACTATAACTTCATAAGCGGAATCCACTTCAAGCTCTTCAAGCTTTTCAACAAATTCCTCAACATCCTTGCTGTCGTCGTCATCTAATTCATCTGCAAGCTTGTTGTAATTATCAATAACATCTTCCCACTTATCCTGAAGGTCATCCTTATCGGAGCCGGACATTTTTTCGGTGTCTGTAATTTCATAATCCAGCTTCCAGTCATCACCGTATTTTCTTTCCATTTCTCTGTAGAATGGCTTTAATGATGAAGATAAAACACGATTTTTCCATAAATCACCTTTTTCAACAGATACGCCCGAGCCATAGCCAAGACTTCTGCCAACAGAAGCTGAATTTAACAATGTTCCTGCATAAAGCTCGTTAATATCTTCAGCATCCTCACCGTTATAGAATGAGCCGAATTTACCGCCGAAATACATATCGGAAATATATGCAGAGGCATCAGGCTCTTTCTTATCAGCAATGGCATCAAGATATGCCTCAACTGCCTCATTACAACCATCTGTGTTTGAATTAAAGAACAAAAGCCACACAGCAACACCGGCAGCAACAACCACAGCAACAACGGCTGAAACAATACCGATAATCAATCCCTTCTTAGACTTTGGAGCTTCGGGATTGGGAGCAAACGCAGGGTCTGTCGGTGCATCCATAACATTTACCCCTGCAACAGGAGCGCTTTGGAAAGCATCGTTCTGCGAGGGAACACTCTGATACGCACTATTTTGCGAAGGAGTGCTTTGGAAAGCATCGTTCTGCGAGGGAACGCTCTGGAAAGCATCATTCTGTGTAGGAGCGGTCAAGTCCGGAGCCCCCGGGTTTGTTGCGGTCGGAGTTCCACATTCCGGACAGAAAGCCGCTCCATCTGATACGGAAGCTCCACATTTGTTACAAAACATAATTATCATCCTTTCAAATAATTAAAATAAAGATTTATATTTTCCTTTTGATTTTTCAAAAATCCATGAAAATGCAAGGCTCATAGTCAGCAGGAAGATGAAGAATACGGGAAATCCGAGCCACGCACTAAAGGTTGAAATATCAACATTAACCTGAATAATATCCAGGAAAAACACGTGCATCATATAAACATTAAATGAATGCTTTGATATAAAATGCATCCATTTTTGTTCTTTCGGCTCTTTCATTTTCATGACCATATAGAAAATAATCATGGCAGGAAGAGCCACAAAAATACTGCAAAAGCTGGAAAAGAGTTCAACATGAACCCCTGTTTTAACAGAAGTGAAAAGGGTCAGCAGATTTGTTGCCGAAACACAAGCTATTAAAACAGAAATGCAAATCCATTTTTTGATTTTGATTTCGTTTATGTAGTGTCGAATGATAAAGCCCATAATGAAATAACCAGCATAACACGAACTGCCAACAAGAGGAATTTCATAGGAAATACCCATTTTCATCATATTAATAAAAGATGTTATCGCCGTGACTATAATAAAAATAAACGAAAAATATTTAATCAGCCCCCACGAAGCACCCTCCACAAGCTTTCTCCACAGAGGAATTGTCAGATAAATTCCGAACAATACATACAAAAACCAAAAATGCACCCTGACAGGAACGGAAAAAATCGCTCGCAGGCTGTATCCCTCTCCGAGATAGAAAAAATCCCAAACAATAAAGACCAAGGTCCACACAACTAATTTTATCAATATATCGGAAGTTCTTTTAAGGTTTTTCTTAAAATCCGTCGGCTGTTCCAAAAGAAGTGCACCGCTTATCATAAAAAATATCGGAACACTGACACGGCAAATCCCGTTAAACAAAAGCGCACAAATATATGAATCCATCGGCAAATCGGGATATTCACGCATATACCAGTTGGAAATATGCCCCAAAATAACCATCAAGCAGGAAAAAACCCGAAGATATTCCAATCGTTCGTCCTTTTTTGCTATGATAACTCACCTCGTAAAAAAATAATATATGTCGGAAAAAGTCGACAAACCTATATGAATTATATCTTAAATTCCGTGATTTGTCAATACTTTTGGACTTATTAAAACTCAAAGCAAAGCCTTCGTCATAAAACACTTGTCTTTTAGCATTTTTTGTGATAAAATGTCGTTAGATTAATTTACATATGCGTTTTTAAAAGGAGTTTCAAGATATGAAAAAACGTATCTTAAAAATATATAAATGGACATTTATTATTGGTTTTTTATATGTTTTATTCATATATGCTACCGATACCATGATTCCCTGCAGTTACTATTCAATCTTTGGAATCAAATGTCCCGGATGCGGATTAACCAGAATGTTTTTGAGTTTGCTGAAATTGGATATTGCTTCGGCTTTTTTCTACAATCCGTTTATGTTCATTATGTTGATTGGCTGGAATATCGTTGGCATTATTGCTATCTTTGGAAAATTAGAAAATGCAAATCCAAGATATTTTAAAATCGCCGGAAATATATGTCTTATACTTGCTCTTATTTTTGGAATAGTCCGAAATTTTTTTTAATCTGAAAGCGAGGAACTGTTTGATATGTGTCCGTTTATAGAAATATTTGGAAAAACAATTCCCGTCTATGGGCTGTGCATTATTGTGGCTTATGTTATGTCAATGCTGATATGGGGAGTTTGTGCAAAAAAGAAATACAACGTGTCATTTGACACAACACTTGTAATTTTCGGAATGATGTTATCGGGAATTATTATTGGCGGAGTTTCCCTTTATGTATTTATTACATATCCCGTATCACACATAGTCAAATCATTGATGAGTGCGGATTTTTCAATCATGTCGGGAATGGTATTTTACGGTGGACTCGCCGGTGGCATAGCAGGAGCTTATATTGGCGGAAGGCTTATGCATATAAACATTTTTGATACGGAGGAAATATTTGTTCCGTTGATTCCCTTTTCCCATGCGTTGGGAAGGGTCGGTTGTTTGTTTGCAGGGTGTTGCCATGGAATGGAATACAGTGGCCCCTTTGCAGTTCATATAACAGATTATGTTGCAAATTCATTGAGCACAGCAACATATTTCCCTATTCAGGCGATAGAGGCAATATTTGATATACTCATAATGATATGCATTCTTATATATGTACGCAAACCCAAAAAACGAGGCAATACTGTCAGGCTGTATTTAATTTTATATTCGCTTTTAAGATTTGCTTTGGAATTTTTCCGTGGAGATAAAATTCGAGGCATTTATTGGGGATTATCTACAAGTCAATGGATAAGCCTTGCGATTATGTTTTTGGTGTTAGTCAGTACGATTATCAAAAGAGAGAACCACGCAAGTAAGCGTGATGGAATTTGTTGAAGAATGGCGAAATTTGTATAAATATACAGAAAAAACTTGACAAATAGTTATTATAATGCTATAATCGTAGAGTGAAATAATTTTTGGGGGAGGTTTTTTAATGTTTTGTCCTAAATGTAGTGTTGAAAATGATGACAGAGCTATGAACTGTGTAAATTGTGGTGCGCCATTACAGGCTATGCCTATGTATTCTGCTGCTTCTCAGCCCGGAAAAGGATTGGCTATCGCATCTATGGTTTGTGGTATCGTTTCTTTCTTCTGTTTCGGATTTATCCTTGGTCTTTTGGCTGTTATCTTTGGTGGAGTTGCTAAAAGCAAGGGATATAGAGGCGGTATGGCTACAGCCGGTATAGTTCTTGGGGTTATCGGTCTTGCATTCTATGTTATTATGCTTATTGCATGTAGTGCATTCTCTGTGATTCCATTCTCTTTTTAATTAAAAAACGCAATTTAGTAATGCTGACACCCTTTTGTGGAGTCAGCATTATTTTTATGTAACGAAAATCACGCGATGCGAGTGAATATTTATTTTTTTGCGGAAAATTCGTTATCTTTTATATATTCTATAAATGTTTTCATAGCTTTTGACATCCATTTGTTTTTATGATAAATAAGCTGTTTCCATATTTCAATATTCATATCGCAAACATCAAGATAACACAGCTTTCCCCGATTAACCATATCCTTTGTAACAAAATCGGGCAAATATGAAATCATATCGCCTTCACATATTATAGATGTTATAATATCCGTTCTGCCGATTTCAAGGACAGGTGTTATTTCCAGCGACATTTTCGCAAGCTCATTGTCAAACACTTTTCTGTACCCTTGCCCATATTCCGTTAAAACAAAGGGCTCGCCGGCTATATCCTTGACGGACAAGTTCTTCATTCCTGCAAATTGAGAGTTGGAGTTTGCAACAAAGTGCATGGACAACAGCTCCTCCTTGGCTATAACATAATCCTTTCGATAGGAATGAGCATCAAGAGTTATGATAATATCGGCCTCATTATGGTCAAGCATATCAAACATAACAGCCGTGTCGGCATTTGTAAATTTAATTGATATATCGGGATATTGATTGTGGAAATCTATGTAGCGGTTATTTATCATATCATCACAAACAGAATCGGGGGTTACGATATGAATATGTCCTGCGCATTTCTTTTCTTCTTCAATATTATCCTTAAATTCATCCGTCAACGCCAAAATTCTGTGTGCGTATGAAACAAGCTCATGCCCACGCCCGGTAAGGGTTATTGTGTGATTTATTCTTTCAAACAACAAGCACCCAAGCTCATCTTCAAGCTGTTTTATCTGAAAGGAAATCGTCGATTGTGAATAACCGAGCTGCTCCGCCGCCTTAGTAAAACTCCCCATTTCCGCCACATGAATAAAAGTGATTAAATTTCTTATTTCCATAATATTCCACCACCATCTAAAATTTCGATAGCAAACATCAAAACTATTCGTTTGACTAATCCTCAAAAGTATTATATACTATGAAACAGAAAAAATCAATACTCGGAGGTAAAATAAAATGACAAATGCACAAACTTACACAATTGTTGCTCTTTGTGTTTACGCAATAGCAATGGCACTGATTGGGTGCATCAGTTACGGCAAATCTAAAACCCTTGACGGCTTCCTTATCGGAGGCAGAAACATTGGCGCGTGGGTAACCGCCTTTGCATACGGGACTACATATTTTTCAGCGGTTGTTTTTGTGGGCTATGCCGGAAATTTCGGCTGGAACATCGGTATTGGCAGTATATGGATTGGTATTGGCAACGCAGTTTTGGGATGCTTGCTTTCCTGGCTTCTTCTCGCAAACAGAACAAGAAAAATGACCAAGAAGCTCAATGCTCGAACAATGCCTGATTACTTTGAGAAAAGATACAATTCAAAAGGCATGAAAATCTTTGCGGCGGTTATCATCTTTGTATTTCTTGTTCCGTATTCAGCGGCGGTTTACAAGGGTCTCGGCTCACTCTTTAGCGCAGTATTCCCCAATGTTGAAACATGGGTATGGATGCTGATTATCGCCTGTCTTACAGCTGTATACCTGGTTGTTGGCGGATATGTTGCAACAGCATACACAGACCTTATCCAGGGCATCATTATGATAGTCGGTGTTGTATGCCTCTCTGTGGCAGTTTTGGGAAATGATAAAGTTGGCGGTGTTTCGGGGCTTATCCAGAATCTTTCCGCCATTCCAAATGACGGGGCACAGCTTACAAATATTTGGGGTGGCTCGTCCTTCAAATTCCTTTGCTTTAACATTATGCTTACAAGCTTCGGTACATGGGGACTCCCTCAAATGCTCGGTAAGTTCTACGCAATCAAGGATACTGCGGCAATTAAGCGAGGAACTGTTATATCAACAATTTTCTGTATAGTTATCGGATGTGGGGCTTACCTTATCGGCTCAACTTCAAGACTTATTTTGGGGAATACTCTTCCTGCAGGCGGAGTTGACTCTGTTATTCCGACAGTTCTCATGGAAGTTTTAGGCGGCGGAACAGCAGGTATTATACTTCTTGCAGTAATTATGATTTTGCTCCTTTCCGCATCAATGTCAACCCTTGAAGCAGTTGTTTTAACATCTGCCTCTGCAGTTGCCGTTGACCTTGTCCCTGCAGTTTGGAAGAAACAAAAAAAGCCCGAATCACAGATGCTCTTAACAAGACTTCTCTGCCTCGTATTCGTTGCTTGCTCGTTCATTTTCGCAACGCAGAACATATCAATCATCGTAAGCCTTATGTCCTTCTCCTGGGGTGTTGTTTCCGGTTGCTTTATCGGACCTTATATCTGGGGTCTCTTCTCAAAGAAGATTACAAAGGCAGGGGCATACGCAGGTATCCTTTCCGGATTATTGGTGGTTGGAATTTCAACATTGGTTATCACTCTTACAAGCGATTTTGCCACAGCGGCATCAAAATCTCCTGAAATGGGTGTTTCCGCAATGGCAGTTTCTCTTGTAATTGTACCGTTGGTAAGTGCATTTACGAAAAAGACAGACAGCGAAAGGGTTGAAGAGATTTTCGCCTGTTACAACGAGGAGTAGCCTTTAACTTATCTTCTCCTTAAAATAAGAAAAGCGCACAACACAAAAGAGGTTATGGTAAAATGATTTCATTCTTCCATAGCCTCTTTTGGGGGTGGATGCAAAATAGCGCAGACCCAATAAACCGAATCCCGAAGGCGTACATAGGTATTCCGAGAGGTGAGGTTTATTCAAAACACAAAACACTTAATTTATGAAGTATATTTTGTCATTTACGCTTTTAAAAAATGTTTTTTATATGCTTTTTGTGTTTTGTGTGGTCGGTGCATTTTGCGATGGCCTCTTCTAAAATTTCGGCGGCGGTAATAACAAATCGAACACAGGGGCGAGTTTTATAATATTCCTCTGTGCGCTTTTCGGGGACATTATCCGTCGCTTTCTTTATGCCCGCTAAAAGTTCACGGCATATAATTGTTTCGTGCTTTTCCTTAAACTTATCCGCAAGGGCTTTAACATTTGCATAATGCTCTTTTTTCCCCTCATAATCATCGGGAGCGGAATAGCCCTCTAAAATGCCGAGGACAATCGCCATTCCCGAAACCGCTCCGCAACCCTCTCTCATTCCGCCCATTCCGCCGCCGAATGAGGAAGAAAGCTTCATCAAGGTTTCAAAATCAATATTTGTTAAATCGGCGAAAGCCCCAACAACAGCCTGCGCACAGTTATAGCCTTCAACAAATAATTCTGCAGCAATCTCGCTTCGTTTTTTCATATTTTCCATTAAAATCACACCTTTCTTTTGGTTTTAATTATGACATAATTCGTTAAAACTGTCAATAGTTAGGAAAAATCAGTAAAAACTCTTGCCAAACGGGAGAAAATTGTGTATAATAATGCTTAAGTGTAATTATACGAAATTTAATGGAAGAGGTGCTTTTAAGTGTTAAAAGAATTGCCAAAAACCTATGACCCTCAAACAGTTGAGGATAGGATATATAAGAATTGGGTGGAAAAGGGTTATTTTCATACTCAGATTGATGAAAATAAGAAGCCATTCACAATCGTTATTCCGCCGCCAAATGTAACAGGACAGCTCCACATGGGACACGCTCTTGACGAAACTTTCCAGGATATAATTATCCGAACAAAGAGAATGCAGGGCTATGCGGCTCTTTGGGTGCCCGGAACTGACCATGCAGGTATTGCAACTCAGATTAAGGTTGAGGAAAATCTCCGCAAGGAGGAGGGCTTAACCCGTTATGATTTGGGAAGAGAGAAATTTTTGGACCGTGTCTGGGCTTGGAAAGAACAGTATGGAAGCCGTATTATAAGCCAGATTAAGAAGCTTGGTTGCTCCTGTGACTGGGAAAGAGAACGCTTCACAATGGATGAAGGTTGCTCCAAAGCCGTTCGTGAGGTTTTTGTTAATCTTTATGAAAAAGGTCTTATTTATCAGGGAACAAGAATTATCAACTGGTGTCCGAGCTGTATAACAGCCCTTTCTGACGCCGAGGTTGAATACGCTGAACAGCCGGGTAATTTCTGGCATATTAAATATCCGTTCAGCGACGGCTCAGGCGAGGTTGTTATTGCAACAACAAGACCTGAAACGCTTCTCGGTGATACTGCTGTTGCAGTTCATCCTGAGGATGAAAGATATAAAGACAAGGTTGGAAAGACACTTATCCTTCCCCTTGTGGGCAGAGAAATCCCCCTTATCGCTGACGAATATGTTGATAAGGAATTCGGAACGGGCTGTGTTAAAATTACCCCTGCTCACGACCCTAACGACTTTGAGGTTGGAAAGCGTCACGGTCTTGAAGAAATCAGAATTTTAAACGACGATGCAACAGTTTCCAAAGAAGGCGGAAAGTATGCAGGTCTTGACCGCTATGAAGCGAGAAAACAGCTTGTTGCCGACCTTGAAGAACAAGGATTCTTGGTTAAGATTGAGGAGCATAACCACAATGTTGGTCAATGTTACCGTTGCGGAACAACTGTTGAGCCGATAACATCAAAGCAGTGGTTTGTTAAAATGGAGCCTCTTGCAAAGGATGCTATCCGTGTTGTTGAGGATAAGACAGTTGAGTTTATCCCTGACAGATTCTCAAAAACATATATGCATTGGATGGAAAATGTTAAGGATTGGTGTATCTCCCGTCAGCTTTGGTGGGGACACAGAATCCCTGCTTTCTACTGTGCGGATTGTGGTGAAACAACAGTTTCTAAAGAGGATATAACAGCCTGCCCTAAGTGTGGCGGAAAGGTTAAGCAGGACGAGGATGTGCTTGACACATGGTTCTCATCTGCTCTCTGGCCGTTCTCAACTCTTGGCTGGCCTGAAAAAACTGCTGACCTTGATTATTTCTATCCAACATCCGTTTTGGTTACAGGATACGATATTATCTTCTTCTGGGTTGCAAGAATGATTGTTTCGGGACTTGAACACTTAAACGAAGCGCCGTTTAAGCATATCTATATCCACGGTCTTGTTCGTGACAGCCGGGGCAGAAAGATGAGTAAGTCTTTAGGAAATGGTATTGACCCACTTGAAATCGTTGAAAAATACGGCGCAGATGCACTCAGATTTACTCTTGCAACAGGTAACTCACCCGGTAACGATATGCGTTTCTATATCGAGAGAGTTGAGGCAAGTCGTAACTTTGCAAATAAGATTTGGAACGCTTCAAGATTTGTTCTTATGAACCTTGATATTGAGGAGAATGTTCTCCCTGAAAGCGATAAGCTCTCTATTGAGGATAAGTGGATTTTGTCAAGATATAATAAGCTTGCTCGCGAGGTTACGGATAACCTTGAAAAATATGAGCTTGGTATTGCTGTTTCAAAGCTTTATGACTTTATCTGGGACGAATTCTGTGACTGGTATATCGAACTTGTTAAGCCGAGATTCTTTGAAAAGGGCGAAAGCAACAAAACCGCTCAGCAGGTGCTCACTTATGTTCTTTCAAATACATTAAAGCTTCTCCATCCGTTTATGCCGTTTATAACGGAAGAAATTTGGCAGGCTCTTCCGCATGACGGCGAAAGCATTATGATTTCCAAGTTCCCGGTTTATAATGAGGAGCTTGATTTTAGCGATGCGGAAAAGGATATGACGGTTATTATGGAGGCTATAAAGGGTGTTCGTAATGTGAGAAACGAAATGAATGTTCCACCGTCAAAGAAAACAAAGCTCTATATCGTAACAGACGACGAAGCGGTTTACAGTCAGGGTAAAGTGTTCTTTGAAAAGCTTGCAAGTGCTTCTGAGGCTATTGTTCAAAAGGATAAGAGCGGAATTTCCGATAACGCAGTTTCAGTTGTTGCTCAGGGTGCGGAATTATTCCTCCCGGTTGATGAGCTTGTTGATAAGGAAAAAGAGCTTGAAAGACTTAATAAGGAAAAGGCTAAGCTTGAGAGCGAAATTAAGCGTGTTGAAGGAAAACTTTCAAATAAAGGCTTTACGGATAAAGCCCCGGCAAATGTGGTAGAAGAAGAAAGACAAAAAGGCGAAAAATATAAAGAAATGCTTGAAAAAGTTATGAAAAGCATTGATGCTCTGTGCCAATAATGTAAAGCATTGTACAACCGAAGTGACTGAGGAATTGCTCGCCTTCTCCTGTGAGGGGAAGGCGGCACGTATATGCGTGATGGGAGGATTGTCACCCCTGAACCAATCATCATTCTAAAGTGGAGGAAACTATGGCTGAGAGAAATCGCTTTATAGATTTTGCGAAAGGTATAGCTATTATTTTTGTACTCTTTAATCATCATGAGTGGCAAGACGGCAGTATGTTTGGTAGCCATTTATACTATTGGATAATCAATATGGCTGTGCCGATTTTTATGCTTTGTACCGGTTATGTCACTGCGGCATCGTGGGAAGCGAAGAAAACCACCATAAAACAATCCTATTCATGGGAAGTGCTTTCGCCAAAACTTTCCAGATATGTAATGCCCGTGTTATGGTTTTATATAGTTGAAACCATTCTCGTTTTCATTTTTCAAGAGACGGGATTTCTTGATTATCTTTCGAATCTCGATTTTGCCCATAATGAAGGATATAAAAACAAAATGACCTTCTCGGGAACCTTGCTTTACTTTTTTGCAGGTGGCAGAGGTCAACACGGAACATATTATTTTCCTGTAATTTTGCAGGTGGCGTTTATGATGCCGCTTATCTATTTGATGGTTAAAAAGTGGAAATGGGGCATTTGGCTGTGTTTTGGGATTAACCTCGCCCTTGAAATTTTAAAATTACCCCTTGGTATATCGAGAGATGTATACAGACTTTTGGCATTTCGATATATTTTCGTCTTAGCTATCGGTTGTTATCTTTTTATTTATCGTGAAAATCTCGGAAAATGGTATAAATGGGTTATGTTTTTCCTACTGGGAGCAGGATATATATACCTCGTTAATTACACATCCTACAATCGGGTAGTGTTTAAATATTGGTATTCAACCTCTATGATTGCAATATTTTATATTGTGCCATTATTTATGCTCGGACTTAAATATCTTAAAAATGTAAAGTGCAAAATCATCGAACAACTCGGGAAGGCGTCTTATCATATTCTGCTTGTGCAGATTATTTATTATAATTTCTTTGCTCCCCTTGTATGGACAGCCCCCAAAAATATCATCCCAAATGATGCGGTCGCTATGCTTATAAATTTAATTGTATGTTTAGGCGGCGGATACGCATATTTCCGTCTCTATGAAAAACTCCGTCAGAAAAGCGATTCCAAAAAGGCTCGGCGGATTGTTTTGAAAAAGTGATTTAATCATTATTTACTCAAAGAGAAGCCTTTTATTGACCAAATCGCATTTAAAAAATTAAAATAAAGAAAAAAGAGGCTGTAGCAAAACGATTTCATTTTGCTACAGTCTCGTTGGGGGATGGACGCAAAATAGCGCAGATTGGATAAACCGAATCCCGAAGGCGTACATAGGTACTCCGAGAGGTGAGGTTTATTCAAAACACAAAACACTTTTAAATTCAGAAATTCGCCAAACTGCGAATTTCTTTCCTAATTTATGAAGCATATTTTGCCATTTACGCTTTTTAAAATGATTTTTTATTCGCTTTTTGTGTTTTGTGTGGTCGGTGCATTTTGCGCTGGCCCCTTTGAATTTTTAAATTAGTCAGCTGAATAAGGGAGAAGCGCAATATATCTTGCTCTCTTGATTGCAACTGTAAGCTGTCTCTGGTGCTTTGCGCAGCAACCGCTGATTCTTCTCGGAAGAATCTTAGCTCTTTCTGTTACATATCTTCTGAGCTTTGCAACATCCTTATAATCGATGTGTTCAACCTTATCAACACAGAACGCACAAGCTTTTCTCTTAGGTCTTCTCATGCGGTTTCTGTCCATCTTTTCTTTTTCAGACATATCTGAAACCTCCTTTTCGTAATCAATTAAAACGGCAAATCGTCGTCAGTATCAAGAGGAGAAAATCCTCCGTCATCCATTGCGGGCATAGCAGGCATACTTTCAGGAGCGGACGCACCGCCAAAGCCGGAAGCGGAATAGCTGTCTCCGCCGTCTCTTTTGCTTTCGCCGAAAGAAACCTCATTAGCCACAACCTCGGTTGCGTAATTCTTCTTACCGTCAGGACCGTCCCAGCTTCTTGTGCTGATTCGACCGATAACGATAATCATTTTGCCTTTAGAGAAGTATTTGCTGACAAATTCAGCTGTTTTATTCCATGCAACGCAGTTGATAAAATCAGTCTGGGCATTTTCGCCGAAACCGTTATTGATTGCAATGCTGAAACTGCAGACAGCCGTACCGGAATTCGTGTGACGAAGCTCCGGGTCACGGGTTAATCTTCCCATAAGGATTGCCTTGTTAATCATAATAACCCCGCCTATCTTTGCATTTGCAAATTATTCTTCGTCTTTTCTAACTGTGATCTGTCTTAAAATTCCGTCTGTGATACGGAAAACTCTTTCGAGTTCCATTGGAAAATCAGGCTTTGCACTGAAGTTAACCAAAACATAGAATCCTTCGGTAGCATCGTTGATTTCGTAAGCAAGTCTTCTCTTACCCCATTCATCAACTGATTCGATTGTACCGTTGGCTTCTATCAATGATTTAAACTTATCAACCAAAGCAACTGTTTCTTCTTCTGTCTTCCTGCCGTCAACTACGAAAATAGTTTCGTACTTATTGATAACTTCAACCATTTATTTCACCTCCTTGTGGACTTTTGACTCCCGAAGCTCCCCGAGAGTAAGGATTGTACTTTCGTAACCTCCAAATTATAGCACATCTTTCTTTATTTGTCAAGCATATTTTATTAAATCTATAACTTTATTTTGTATAAAGTTTTTACAAAATGGTTGACAAAATAGATTTTATCCGGTATAATAAAAATAGAAAAAGGCAGTACGTTGAACGACTCGCCAAATACGAAACTAAAAATTAGTCGCTACATTTGGACGTGTGGGCGACTAATTTGCTTTTATATCGAAAATAATCAAAAAAATTATTGTAAAAACCAATATTCTTAGTAACATTTTTCCCATAAAACAACCACCCACTTTCCATTATGTAATGGGGTTTGGGGCGAGCGGTCCACGGAATGTTCATTCCCGAACTGCCTGTCGGATTTTTCCGACAAAAACATTATACAACATATTTTATATTATTTCAATATCTTTTTATAAAATCTCTAATATTGTTTATAGTGTGTGGAACTTTGCCACACAACCAATTATGCATATAAAAATGCCTTTACAATTCAATTTCTCTTTGAGATTAGGTCGAAAAGTCCGTTCCACAGAAAATCGAGTTATATTTTATCAAATTTCTTCATATACATTTAACGGTGAAGCTTATGAAAAAAATCATGTTTATATTTTTGTTTTCGGTTATATTCATTGCTATTATCCCTGCTTTTCATCTTTTTTCAGGGGAGGACAAGATCGAAAACCATATCCGCTCCATAAAAAGCGGGCAAAAAATTTTTGTTTATAATGTTAAGACGGACAAGATAACCGAGGAAAATATGGAGGATTATCTTGTTGGTGTGGTCACGGCGGAAATGCCTGCTCTTTACGAAGATGAGGCACTAAAAGCGCAGGCGGTTGCGGCAAGAAGCTACATAATGACGAAAATCGGAAAGGAAAATCCCGACCATAAGGGTGCGGATGTATGCACAGACCCCTCTCATTGCAAGGCGTATACTTCCCCGGACGAAGCGAGGCAAAACTGGGGAGAGGATTATGCGAAATATAATGAAAAAATAAAGTCGGCGGTTGATTTGACCAAGGGCGAATACATAGCCTATCAGGGAGAGACGGCGGTTGCCTGCTTTTATGCGGTCAGTGGCGGTCGGACAGAAAATGCCTCAGATGTGTGGGGCGGAGACACGCCTTATCTTGTTTCGGTGGAAAGCCCGGGGGATTTGGCTTATGAGAACCTGAAGGCAACTGTGGGAATTCAGGCAGAGGAGGCTTGCTCTCGTTTGGGAGTCAGTGAAATAAAAATCGGTGAATTAAAACGAACAGAGGGTGGAGCGGTCAAGTCGGTTATGATTGGCGATAAGAATTTTTCCGGCACGGAAATCCGTAGCCTTTTTGGACTCAACTCCGCAAATTTTGAGGTTTATACGGTGGATAATCAACTGATTTTTGAAACCACGGGAAAGGGGCATGGCGTGGGAATGAGTCAGTATGGCGCAAATCAGATGGCGAAAAACGGAAAAACATACAGGGAAATTCTCCTTCATTATTACCGGGGAGTCACGATTGAAAAAATATAATTCTTGCATAATGCCTGCAAATATGATATAATATGGAGCAGGTGATTTAAATGAACGAACTGAAAATAAACGGGATTTACAAGCATTATAAAGGGAATAAATACAAGGTTTTGGGGATTGCAAAGCATTCGGAAACTCTTGAAGAAATGGTTGTCTATCAGGCTCTTTATGGCGAAATGGGAATATGGGTTCGTCCTGCATTTATGTGGAGTGAAGTGGTGGAGGTTGACGGGAAAACCCTTTTGAGATTTGAACTTACGGAGGAAGAAAATGATTAAAGCGTATCTTTTTGATTTTGACGGAACATTGGTTGATTCTATGCCTGCCTATGTTTCGATTATGACAGGAGTCCTTGATGAATATGGCATTGAATACGGTGATGATTTTATTAAAACCATAACGCCTCTGGGAATGGAAGGAACGGCAAGATATTTTATTGAGGAGCTTGGCGTTAAGCTGTCTTTGGAAGAATTGATTGAAAAATTCGGCAAAAATATGTATTATGAATATGCAAATAATATTATGGCAAAAGAAAATGTTATTCCGGTGCTTAAGGAGCTTAAGGAAAGGGGAGTCAGTCTCAATGTTCTGACGGCAAGTCCGCATCTGACTTTGGATGTGTGTTTGAAACGGCTGGGGATTTTTGATTTGTTTGATAATGTTTGGTCCTGCGATGATTTTAATACAACCAAAGCTAATCCCGAAATTTATCGGATGGCGGCGGAGAAAATTGGGGAAAATATTGAGGAAATATTGTTCCTTGATGACAACTTCAATGCGGATAAAACTGCAAAATCGGCAGGAATGAAGGTTTGCGGTGTCTATGACGAGAGCTCGGCGGAATATGTTAATGAAATGAAGGAGTTAACGGATTTTTATATTTATGATTTTAAAGAACTTTCGGAAATTGCATAATTATTGACACGGAGCGTGTTTTATGATATTATAAAAGAAAAGCGGGAGGGAATTTATGGAAAAGATGGTTATCACAATTGGCAGACAGCTCGGCTCAAGAGGCCGTGAAATTGGCAGAAAGCTTGCGGAAAAGCTGGGAATAGGTTATTATGATAAGGAGCTTATCGTTGAAGCTGCAAAGGAAAGCGGTCTTCCCGAAAAGTTTTTTGAGAATACCGATGAAAAGCCAACAAGCAGTTTTTTATATTCTCTGGTTATGAGTGTTCAACCGGGAATTGGGCTTTATAATCATTATAATGATTTTTTGAACAATGACAATATCTATAAAATTCAGGCTGATATTATTCATAAGATTGCCGAAAGGGAATCCTGCGTGATTGTTGGGCGTTGCGCAGACCATATTTTAAAGGACAGAGATGACCTTATTAAGATTTTTGTTCATGCGTCTAAAGAGGTTCGCCGTGACAGAATTATGCTTCGTGACAGCGTTTCCGAAAAGGAAGCTATGACGATAGTGACAAAAGCGGATAAGCGCCGCGGAAATTATTATAATTTCTATACCAATAAAGTATGGGGCGATGTTAACAACTATGATTTGTCAATAGATTCAGGACGACTTGATATTGACAAATGTGTTGATTTACTTGCGGATTATGTTAATATGAGATAACAGGAGTGTAGAAAAATGCACCGACCACACAAGGCGAAAGAAATGCTTAACAAAGCCTTTTAAATGTACCGAAACCTTAAAAAGAAAATTAAGGAATAAATTTGTCAAATGACAAATTTATGTTATAAAACGCCTTGTGTTTTGAACAAACTTCGCCTCTCGACGTACCAATGTACGCCTTCGGGTATCCCAACAAAGCCCTTTGAGGGGACTTTGTTGGCTCAGTTTGTCCAATCTGCACTATTTTTCGTCCATCCCAAAAAATTAGGGGCTGTAGCAAAATTATTTCATTTTGCTACAGCCCCTGGTATTTATGAAAAAATGATTTAGTGAGTTTGAATGAATAGAGTTTTTTGTCGGGCAGGGAGTCGGTTTAATTTTTCAAAGGGCCGTATCCTGCCTCTTTGACACACTCCTGACCCTTTTGAGTCAGCATAAACTTTGCCATTTTTCGTGCAGGAGAATTTTCTTCTTCATCCGCTCTTAAAACGATATAAGTATTGTTGGATAACGGATAGCTTCCGTCAGCGATTGTCTCGTCAGTTGGGTAAACTCCGTCAATTTCAAGAAGCTTAAGCTCTGTTTTGGTGTCATAGAACGGGTCCATATTGTTGAAATAATAGTAGATGCTGTACCCAAGTCCATAGCCTTTCGGGTCGTCGGTTTTAGCATCCATAACATCGGTCAAAACATTTGCCATTGTGACGGAGGTTGTCTCGTTTTGGATTTTTTCGTGAATTT
The DNA here is from genome assembly GCA_015068605.1 of Oscillospiraceae bacterium. Classification (GTDB taxonomy): domain Bacteria; phylum Bacillota; class Clostridia; order Monoglobales; family Monoglobaceae; genus SIG454. The sequence continues at coordinate 64,015 of SVKF01000008.1, read as the reverse complement.
GATTACCGTTTAGGAAATGTCTCTCCATTTGTGCGTGGCTTCCGCTGTCATTGTTACGACAGTATGGATACAAGAGGGAATCCTCGCCACCGAGCTGACTCCAGTTCTCATAAGTATTGTTTACATAAATTTTGGAAATCTGTTCCTTTGTCAGCCCTTTTATGGGATTGTCGGCATTGGTAAAGAAAATCATGGCATCATAAGCGATTGGGATAAGCTCCAGCTCAACGCCTTTTTCTTTAGCAAGGGCTAAAATATCACTGGCAGGATAAACCGAGGCAAAAAGCATATCAACCTCGCCGTTTATAAGCCTTTCGTATGAGGCGTGGCTCTTGCTGTGCTTTCTTGGCATATCGGGATGATACCAACCGCCGATAAAAAGGTTTCGGTAAACCGCCTCTGTAAACGGATAGGTTGAGGTTGACCCGTCAATTACGGGCATCTCCTTGTCAAATCCGTATTCAATAGCGATTTGACTTGGATTTATAAAGTAACTATCCCAAACTCTATAAAGCATAACCGCTGCTTCAAATCTTGTTGCAGGGTAATATGGGTGAGCGTAAAGATAGTCGATTGGTTCTCCGTGTATGTTTGCTTCTCCGAAAGTAGGTGTCCAGTCGGCAACTGCAAATGACCGCATGGTTTCATAGGAATTTCTTGCCCAATCGGAAATATACTCATAATCTTTGTAATCGGGGATATTTCCACGGTCATCGTCTGTAACCTGATTTTCTCTCTGAAGCCCCGAAATCCATGTGGCTCTCGCAATCATAGTCACCATTTCTTCACGGGAAACAAGTCTGTTTGGGCTGAATGTGTCGGGGGAGTCACCCTGTATAAGACCGATATTCTTCGCCGCTGCAATAACGCCTGCGTGCCAGTCGGTTTCTTTAACATCCTTAAAGCCCGTGTTTTTGTTTTCGGTTTCGTTAAGCCCTAAAAATCGCATAACCATTGCGGTTGCCTCGGCTCTTGTTATGTTGGAATTAGGATTTGCTCTGCCCTCACCGTCACCGTTTATAACCCCACGAGCCGCCATAAGCTTCATAATGGTCATTTCGTAGCTGTAATCACTTGTTTCGTCGGTGAAAGTCTTGTCCTCGGATATAAAAACTTCAACATCTCTGTCCTTGTCCTTTTCGGGAACTAATGCATAAACATATCCGTCATAGTATTCGGAAAGAGGGATGGTCGTCTTATCATCCGCAAAACGCAGGGCAAGGCGTGTATATGCCTGATAATCCTCTGCCCAGAGCTTTTCGCCTTCGGGGTAAGATACGGAAAACTTGACAAAATCCTCTGCATAGGCGGAAAGAGTAGAAAAAACAAGCATCAACGCAATAATTAAACTAACAAATTTTTTCATAAATCATACCTCCTTAAATTATGATATAATTATATAACGGACAGGAAATTATTTCAATATGTTTTATAAATTTGTAAATAAAATGTAATCTGCCAAAATATGTATTGATATTTTTTTATCCCTCTTAGGTTGTTTAAAAATCGTGGCATGGACCTGCGCTGATATGATATTTTTCAAATACACGGACAATTTCTTCAACGATTATAAAATCATCTTCATTATATTTATTGTGAAGAATGTCCTGAATTTCTCCAAGAATTTTTATGGCTTGGGTGTCTTCGATGTTTCCAACATCTATTTTAATATTACTTATTTCATCGGACAGAATTTCGAGAGCCACACTTTTAAAAAGTTCTTCTTTTATATTCATATTTCCTCCTTTATATCATAAAAAATGCGCCAACCGGAGTCGACGCATAAAAAACACAAACTCCGATTGTCGCCAAACAATTTTAAGATATTTCTGCATATCCCATGTGTGGAATTTGTGTTTTTATCAAATTCAAACATAGGATACGAAAAAAGAGGGATACATTATCCCATAATTGCAGAAATATTTCAAATCATTTGGCAATATATATTATAACATATATTTTATATTTTAGCAACATTTTTTCTTATATTAATTAAGAAAATATACAAAAAATAAATAGGCGCAAAATAAGGGCTATGGCAAAATCGATTTGCCATAGCCCCTCTTGAAATTTAAAGCATTTCTTTGAGTCTTTCGTTGATTGCAAGGAGAAATTCCTCTGTGTCAACCTTTTTCTTATTCGGAAGGCTTGATAAGAGCGCCAAGTCGCCTGTCATAATGCCGTCCTCGATTGTCTTAATCGTTGCAGCTTCAAGCTTGTCTGCAAAGGCGCAGAGGTCAGGAGTGTTATCCATTTCGCCTCTTTTTCTTAAAGCGCCTGTCCATGCAAAGAGTGTTGCAACACTGTTTGTTGAGGTTTTTTCGCCTTTTAAGTGTTTATAATAATGTCTCTGAACTGTGCCGTGTGCCGCTTCGTATTCATAAACGCCGTCAGGGGAAACGAGAACGGATGTCATCATAGCAAGGCTGCCGTAAGCAGTTGCAACCATATCGCTCATAACATCGCCGTCATAGTTCTTACAAGCCCAGATATATCCACCCTCGGAGCGAACAACTCTTGCAACCGCATCGTCAATGAGTGTGTAGAAATATTCAATGCCTGCCGCATCAAACTTTTCCTTATATTCGCTTTCAAAGATTTCGTTGAAGATGTCTTTGAAGCGGTGGTCATACTTTTTGGAGATTGTATCCTTTGTTGCAAACCACAAATCCTGCTTTGTGTCAAGAGCAAAGTTGAAACAGCTTCTTGCAAAGCTTCCGATTGACTTATCAATATTGTGAAGACCCTGAATAATACCTGCGCTTCCGCTGAACTCGTGGATTAAAGAGCGGGTTTCGTTTCCGTCTTTATCTGTCATAACCAGTTCGCACTTTGAGCCCTCGGGAACCTGCATTTCTGTATTCTTATAAACATCGCCGTATGCGTGTCTTGCGATTGTTATAGGCTTTGTCCAAGTCGGAATAAACGGGGTTATTCCCTTAACGATAATCGGAGTTCTGAAAACTGTTCCGTCAAGGATTGCTCTGATTGTTCCGTTGGGGGATTTCCACATTTCCTTAAGGTTATATTCTGTCATACGGTCAGCATTTGGCGTAATTGTTGCGCATTTTACGGCAACACCGTATTTCTTTGTTGCTTCTGCGCTGTCGAATGTAACCTTGTCATTGGTTTCGTTTCTATGTTCGAGACCCAAATCGTAATACTCTGTTTTCAAATCAATATATGGAGTTAAAAGAATATCCTTTATCATTTTCCATATAATTCTTGTCATTTCATCCCCGTCCATTTCGACAAGGGGAGTTATCATTTTAATCTTTTCCATTATTTTATCTCCTATATATTCTCTTTTGTGTAGCTTAAGAGTCCGCCGGCTAAAATAATCGCCTTTGTTCCGTCGGTCAGCTCACATTTACAGATAATCTCTTCGCCTGTTGTCTTATTCTTAAGAACAACATCCTCGCCCTTTACGATTCTTTCCTTAAGATTTTCAAAAGCCAAATCATCGCCCTCTGAAATTCTGTCATAGTCAGCTTCGTTTGCAAAGGTCAAAGGAAGGATACCTGCATTGATGAGGTTTGAACGGTGAATTCTCGCAAAAGACTTAACCAAAACTGCCTTAACTCCCAAATGGAGCGGAGCGAGAGCCGCGTGTTCACGGGATGAGCCCTGACCATAGTTCACGCCGCCAACAATTACGCTCTTTCCGAGAGCTTCAGCTCGTTTCGGAAATTCCTCGTCGCAAACTGTGAAGCAATACTGAGAAATTGCAGGAATATTTGAACGAAGCGGAAGAATTTTCGCTCCTGCAGGCATAATATGGTCTGTTGTTATATTATCGCCAACCTTTAAAGAGCATTTACATTCAATGCTTTCATCAAGTGGAGAAGTTTTCGGGAACGGTTTAATGTTCGGTCCTCTTAAGATTTCAACGGAGTCAGCCTCGTCAGGTGTTGCAGGAGTAACAACCATATTATCGTTTATGATAAACTCCTCGGGAAGCTCAAACTTTGGCATTTCACCAAGAGTTCTTGGGTCGGTTAAAACGCCTGTGAGGGCTGAAACTGCCGCAACTTCAGGGGAAACAAGATAAATCTGACCGTCTTTAGTACCGCTTCTTCCTTCAAAGTTACGGTTGAATGTACGGAGGGAGATACCCTTTGAGTTCGGGGACTGTCCCATACCGATACACGGTCCGCAAGCACTCTCGAGTATTCTTGCGCCTGCATCAATAAGGTCGGATAATGCTCCGCACTGCGCAAGCATATTTAAAACCTGCTTTGAGCCAGGTGCGATAGATAAAGAAACATCGGGATGAACGGTTTTACCCTTTAAGATATGCGCAACCTTGAGCATATCAAGGAGAGAACTGTTAGTGCAGGACCCGATACAAACCTGGTCAATCTTCATTTCGCCGATTTCATTAACAGATTTAATGTTATCGGGTGAATGAGGACAAGCCGCCGCAGGCTCAATATCGGAAAGATTGATTTCAACAACCTCATCATAAACTGCATCAGCATCAGCAGAAAGAGCTGTCCAAACTTCTTCTCTCTTTTGTGCCTTTAAAAATTCTTTTGTTATTTCATCAGACGGGAAAATTGAAGTTGTCGCTCCAAGCTCCGCACCCATATTTGTTATGGTTGCTCTTTCGGGAACGGAAAGAGTTTTAACACCCTCACCGCAGTATTCAATAACTTTTCCAACTCCGCCTTTAACGCTGAGTCTCTTTAAAACCTCTAAAATAACATCTTTTGCAGAGCACCAAGAAGAAAGTGAACCTGAAAGATTAACTTTAACGATTTTTGGGTATGTTATATAATAAGCACCGCCACCCATAGCAACAGCAACATCAAGCCCGCCTGCACCAATAGCAATCATACCAAGACCGCCGCCTGTTGGAGTGTGGCTGTCTGAACCGATTAAGGTTTTGCCCGGAACACCAAAGCGTTCAAGGTGAACCTGGTGACAAATGCCGTTACCGGGACGGCTGAAATAAATACCGTGTTTTTTTGCAATAGAGCCGATAAATCTGTGGTCATCGGCATTTTCAAAGCCTGACTGTAAAGTATTGTGGTCAATATAAGCCACGGATTTTTCAGTTCTGACTCTGGGGATACCCATAGCTTCAAATTCAAGATACGCCATTGTCCCTGTTGCGTCCTGAGTTAAAGTCTGGTCAATTCTTATGCCGATTTCACTGCCTTTTTCGGCTTTACCGTCGACAATATGAGCGTTTAAGATTTTTTCTGTAAGCGTTAAGCCCATTTCATCAAATCCTTTCCATATAAAATTGAATATGAAGCAATTATAACACATTTTTCTTATTTTTGCAACATATAATGAGTAATTTAAGAATTAGTTTTAATAAACCGGCTTGACATTTGAGGCAAAAATTGTTATAATATAATAAATTCCTGTGAGGGAGTAGCAAGCGCATTGCGTAGCAAGTCAACATCCTGGTCTTTGACCTGGCTTGTTTTAAATTGCCAGACTCATACATACTAATGCTGTATCTGAGTCTGTATTTTCAGAAATCAAGGCTCAAGTGCAGCAAGAGGTTGCGCTTGGGCTTTTAATTTTAAAGGAGGTATTTTTTTGTTATTTCACAGTAAAACCAAAGAAGAGACCTTATCCGTTCTTAAAACCGACGAAAAAAGCGGATTGTCATCTGCTTGCGTTGAACGTCTTTTAAATGAATACGGTGAAAACAAACTGAAGGAAAAAAAGAAGAAAACGGCATTTCAAAAATTTGCGGAACAGTTTAAGGATGTTATGATTCTGATGCTGATTGCGGCGGCGGCAATTTCTTTTGGCGTTGCGATTGTTGAAGGAAATCCCAAAGAGTTTTTTGAGCCTGCCCTTATTTTGCTGATTGTGGTTTTAAATGCGATTATGGGTGTTGTTCAGGAGAGCAAGGCGGAAAAGGCTCTTGATGCGCTTAAAAATATGTCTGCCCCCCACGCCAGAGTTATCCGTGACGGGGAAGAGAAAATTATAGATGCATCTTTGCTTGTTCCGGGGGATATAATCCGTCTCGAAGCCGGAGATTTTGTCCCTGCTGATGCGAGACTTATCCATTCTGTCAGCCTGAAAAGTGAAGAATCGGCTCTGACGGGAGAATCTGTTCCCTCTGAAAAAGATTCCGAGGCAATTATTGATGAAAATGCACCTCTTGGCGACAGAAGTAATATGGTGTTTTCAGGTTGCAGCATAACTTACGGAACAGCGGTTGCGGTTGTCTGTGCCACGGGTATGGATACTGAAATGGGTAAAATCGCAAACCTCCTTGACAATGAGGAGAGCGGACAGACCCCACTCCAGCAAAAACTTGCTTCCTTGGGTAAATATTTGGGTGTTATTGCAGTAATTGCCTGTGCGATTATATTTGTTGTCGGTATTGCAAACAATATCCCTGCCATGGAGATTTTTATGACAGCGGTTTCCCTTGCAGTTTCGGCAATTCCCGAAGGACTTCCTGCTATCGTCACCATTGTTTTGTCAATCGGTGTTCAGCGAATGGTTAAGAAAAATGCTCTTATCCGCAGACTTCCTGCCGTTGAGACTTTGGGCAGTGCTTCAATTATATGTTCCGATAAAACAGGAACGCTTACGATGAATCAGATGACATTGGTTAAGGCGTATACGGACGGAAATGAGACGGAAAATATTTCCGAAAATGTTACGGATAAAGCCCGTCAGCTTATAACTTATGCAACTCTTTGCTGTGACGGTTCTATTGTGGTAAACGGCGATGAGGTTACTCATATAGGCGACCCGACGGAAACTGCAATCGTTTATGCGGCACACAATATGGGAATTTCAAAGGATAATCTTTTGGAACAATACCCAAGACTTGGGGAAATCCCATTCGACTCCGACAGAAAACTTATGTCAACAATCAACAAAATCGACGGAAAAAATATTGTTATCGTCAAGGGTGCTTTTGATGTTATAGAAACCCGTTCCATAAGCGGAGATTTTGAAAAGGCGAAGGAAATCAACAGGGAAATGAGCGAAAATGCTCTCCGAGTTCTTGCCATTGCATATAAAGAGATTGATGTTATTCCGGAAAATCTTACTTCGGAAAACCTCGAAACAGATTTGATATTTATGGGACTTGTGGGAATGATTGACCCGCCCCGCCCTGAAGCGAAAGCGGCGGTTGAGGTCTGCAAAAAGGCTGGTATAAAGCCTGTTATGATTACCGGTGACCATATTATTACAGCTTCGGCTATTGCCCGTGAGCTTGGAATTTTAAACGACGGCGATAAAGCCATAACCGGAGCGGAGCTTGATAAAATGACCGACAGCGAGCTTGATAAGGTTGTTGAAAATATATCGGTTTATGCAAGAGTTTCCCCTGAAAATAAAATCCGTATAGTTAAGGCTTGGCAAAGACGGGGGCAGGTTGTTTCCATGACGGGAGACGGCGTTAACGATGCTCCTGCCTTAAAGGCGGCGGATATCGGTTGCGCAATGGGGATAACCGGAACAGATGTTGCAAAGGGTGCGGCTGATATGACCCTTACCGATGACAACTTTGCAACAATTGTTGATGCTGTCCGTGAAGGGCGCGGTATTTATGCAAATATCAAAAAGACAATCGGCTTCCTTCTCGGAACAAATATTGGTGAGGTTATAACTGTTTTTGTTGCTATGCTTTTGTGGCATAAAACGCCTCTTCTTTCAATGCAGCTTTTATGGATAAACCTTGTGACAGACTCCCTCCCTGCGATTGCTCTCGGAATGGAGGCTGTGGAATCGGATGTTATGGACAAAAAACCGAAGCCGAAAAATGAAGGCATCTTCGCCCACGGTTTGGGGATAAAGGTTGTTCTTTGGGGAGCAATGTTTGCGGCTATGACACTTTTCGCCTTTTATATAGGCGAATCGAGAATGGGTAAGCTTGAAGGCGGTCAAACAATGGCGTTTATGGTGCTTGCCTTGTCCCAGACTATTCATAGCTACAATATGCGCTCCGAGCATTCTCTCTTTAAAATCGGAATGTTCACAAATAAGACCCTAAACGGTGCTGTTCTTATTTCGGTTCTGCTTGTTCTTCTCGTTTTATTCACACCGCTTAAGAGTGCATTCGGGCTTGTATATTTGACTAAAGAGCTTTATTTAATTGCTGTGGGACTGGTTTTTGTTCCGTTGATTATTATGGAAATCGCAAAACTGATTTCATATATATTTAAAAAATAAAACAAAAGAAAACTGGAGGGTTTAAAATTGGAAATTTTAGAAATGCTTAAAACCAACATTCTCGCCATCAGCTGGCAAATGATTGTTATGTGGGCTATCGGAGGAATACTCATTTATCTTGCCATCAAAAAGGATATGGAGCCAACGCTCCTTCTCCCTATGGGCTTTGGCGCAATACTCGTTAATTTACCGTTCTCCACGGTTATAAGTGAGGAAATCGGTCACGAAGGCGTTTTGACAACTCTTTTTGGAGCCGGTATTGCAAACGAATTATTCCCGCTTATTCTCTTTATCGGAATCGGGGCTATGATTGACTTTGGTCCGCTTTTATCAAATCCGAAGCTTATGATTTTCGGTGCGGCGGCACAGTTTGGTATATTCCTGACTCTTTGCACAGCATCGGTATTTTTCGATATTAAGGATGCGGCATCAATCGCAGTTATCGGTGCGGCAGACGGCCCCACATCAATCTTTGTTGCAGGAAAGCTCGGCTCAGAATATCTCGGTGCAATTATGGTTGCGGCATATTCTTATATGGCGCTCGTTCCAATTATTCAGCCACCTGTTATTAAGCTTTTAACAACCAAAAAAGAACGAAAAATCAAAATGGAGTATCGTGGCAAAGAAGTTTCAAAAGCAACCAAAATTCTCTTCCCGATTGTCATAACGGTTATTGCAGGTATCGTTGCTCCTGACTCCGTGGCGCTTGTTGGCTTCTTAATGTTTGGTAACTTAATCCGTGAATGTGGTGTCTTAAACTCCCTTTCGGAAACAGCACAAAAGGTTTTGGCTAATCTCGTTACCATTTTCCTCGGAATTACGGTTGCGGCAAGAATGAACGCAGAGGCTTTCCTCAGACCGGACACCCTTCTTATTATGGGACTTGGACTCTTTGCGTTTATCTTCGATACAGCCGGTGGAGTTCTTTTTGCAAAGTTTATAAACCTTTTCACAAAGAAAAAAATAAACCCGATGATTGGTGCGGCAGGAATTTCAGCCTTTCCTATGTCGGGCAGAGTTGTCCATAAGATGGGACTTGCGGAAGACCCGCAAAACTTCCTTCTTATGCATTCAATGGGTGTTAATGTATCGGGTCAGATTGCATCGGTTATCGCCGGCGGTCTTATCTTAAGTTTCTTTTTGAAATAGGAGGTTATAGTTATGGGAATAAATTTATGGAATTTTGTTGAAAATCTTAAGTATATGGGAATGGGAATGCTCGGGATTGTCGGCGTTATGGGCGTTATAATTATTTTGACAACGGTTTTATCAAAAATTACAGCCCGAAAAGAAAGTAAAAATCAACAGTAAAAAGCTTTTCACATAACTCTGTTTTCTGTAACACCGGCTCGTCCTTGTGTAAATATCAAATTGAAATTTCTTATTGTAGGGACAGATGCTATCATCTGTCCGAATATCAAAACTCAGCTCCTTATAGCATCAGGGAGCTGTCACGAAGTGACTGAGGGATTGCCCAAAGGCTTCCCCTTAAGGGGCGATGCTTGCCGGTGGCAAGCGTTTATCGCCGACCAAGGCGAGAACTGAGGGATTGCCCCAAAGGCTTCTCCTTGAGGGTGGTGATTGCCGGTGACAATCGTTTACCGCTGACCGAGGCGAGAGCCGAGACAGCTCCGCCGAAGGCGGTGGTGAGGTGTCACTCAAGCAGCACATCGCAAGCTGACTGATGAGGTGTTTTTGAATATGAAATAATTTCTATGAGGTGATTTGGTGAAAAGGAAGATGTTGAATCGGGCAAGACTGGAAGGTATGACTGCTAAAAACCTGAAATCATATTTAATCGGTATGACAATAGCTTCTGTCGGTTTCATTTTGATAATTTGCGGAAGCTATGTTTTCAATAAGATATATAATGAAAAAATCTATATTCAGGTTTTCTTGTGGCTCTTTTCCATATTCATTCTTGGCGGAATGATTCATTCCACTATTAAAGGATATAAAAAGCTTAAAAATACGAAATATGCACCAAAAAACTATATAATTATCGAATCTTATTTATTAAGAAAGGTTGCCCGTGAGGGTGCTGACGAACACGGCGATTCTTACATATATAAATTCTGGTGCGGAGAGAGCTACGGAATGATTGATGTTTTCCATGCCGGTGCGGTTGGTATCGGGGGAGGAAGGATAGGAAATGCCTTTTATATCGCTGTAAGATTTTCTCCTGAGGAAAACAGGTATATAGGAGAATGGTGTTTCAGTAAGAAAAAATATGTTCTTGACGAAGAACTGAAAAATAAGCTTTTGCATATTTCCTATGAAGAATTTGAAGAAAAGGCAAATTCGTTGAATATAAGATTAAAAAAGTCTGATTAACAGCACGCTATAAAGCCCTCCCTGTGTAAAGGAGGGCATCAGACCACTGACAAACCCACCATTTTCAGGTGGGTTTGTCGGTAGTCTGATGCAAAAGGACGGCGTGAGCCGTCCTTTTGCAAGTTTTTTGATTTGTTTTGGCGACATAGTGCGTTAGTGCGTTTAACTAAAAAAAGCGCAGTCAAACTGCGCTCGAAAAACGCACTTTGTCGCGAAACAAAATCTTTTATAATAGTCACATAGGTGCAATTAATAAAGGTGCGTTTTTACCAAAGGAAAAAACACCTAACGCAACTATTATTCAATTTTGTTTCGCACTATTATTATAACATAACTATTTCCAATTGTAAATAGTTTTTACACATAATCACATAAAACTGATATTCAAATAAAAACTCTTTTTGCCTTGACAATTGGGTGACTGATGAGGTGAAAAAAACTATTGATATTTTGTCGAATATGTGATATAATAAATATTGCGACATAACTGAATAGTTAAAGAATCATTGTAGGAGTGTTTTTTTGCCAAAAACACGTCCTCTATTTTGGTATCCTATTGTGGTTCTTTAAAAAGTTGTGTCGCAGCAATCGGAGAATGTGTTTTTATGCACTGACTTCGGTTGGTGCATTTTTTATTTTAAAGAAAAAAGGAGGTGAGAGATGTGTTTAATGAGATTGGTAAAAAGATTAAAGGCGTGACAGAAGCATTTTGCATATTGGAAATAATAGCAAATGTATTAGGAGGAGGATCTTTGCTTTTATTCGGACTTGATGACGAAAATGAAATATTTATTGCTTTAGGTGCAATTATGCTGATTTTTGGTACACTTTTTATATGGATTAGCCACCTTGTTATATATGGTTTTGGAGAACTTGTTGATAAGGTCTGTGATATTGAAAGCAGAAAATCAGAGACTCCAAACTATTCCTTATCGGCTTTAGCGCATGAAAAAGATGCAAGTGAAAAGGATGTGTTAAATACCGATGGGTGGATATGTGGAAGTTGCGGAAGAAAAAATAAGAAAAGTGCTCCTTATTGCAACGGCTGTGGAAGACGCAAATAATTTCCTACATAACACTTCATTCGCCGTAAGTTTGGTCGCCGACAGGTGACTGATGAGGTGTCAAAAAAGGATGTTCATTTCGAACATCCTTTTTATAATGCAAATTATTATTCGGAAAGGGCGGAAGCGATTTCTTCGTTCTCATTTGCCTGAACATAGATTCCGCTGTATTCCGGCATACCTGTTCCGGCAGGAACAAGCTTACCGATAATAACATTTTCCTTAAGACCGATAAGTGGGTCTTTCTTTCCTTTGATTGCCGCATCGGTTAAAACTCTTGTTGTTTCCTGGAAGGAAGCGGCAGAGAGGAAGGAGTCTGTTGCGAGAGCGGCTTTAGTGATACCCATTAAAACATCGCTTGCAACTGCCTTTTCAAGGCCTTGAGCTTCCATCTTCATATTTTCTCTTTCGAGTTCATATCTGTCAACAAGTGAGCCTGTTAAGAATTCTGTGTCACCTGCAGCCTCAATTCTAACCTTACGCATCATCTGTCTAACGATAACTTCGATATGCTTATCGTTGATATCAACACCCTGAAGTCTGTAAACCTTCTGAACTTCCTTGATGAGATAATCATGAACAGCGGTATAGCCCTTGATTGCCATAATATCCTGCGGATATACGCTACCTTCGGTAAGTTCATCACCGGCTTCAATCATCTGACCGTCTGTAACCTTGATTCTTGAACCATAAGGAATAAGGTATGTTACAGCCTCGCCTGTTTCATCGTTAAGAACGATAACCTCACGCTTTTTCTTGGAATCGCTTATCTGAATTCTACCACCGATTTCAGCAATAATTGCGAGACCCTTTGGCTTTCTTGCTTCAAACAATTCCTCAACACGGGGGAGACCCTGTGTGATATCGTCGCCTGATGCAACACCGCCGGCATGGAATGTTCTCATTGTAAGCTGTGTACCCGGTTCACCGATTGACTGAGCGGCAATAATACCAACAGCTTCACCGGCATCAACAATGTCACCGCTTGCAAGGTTGAATCCGTAACATTTAGCACAAACACCAATCTTACTGCGACATTTGAGGACACTGCGGATTTTAACTTCAGTGATACCTGCTTTTTCAATCTTTTTGGCAAGGTCGGCATTGATTGTTTCGTTTTCGTTAACCAAAACTTCGCCTGTCTGTGGGTCAACAACTGTTTCGGCAACAGTTCTGCCCTCTAATCTGTCAGAAAGCGGCTCAATCATTTCCTTGCCTTCCGTAATTGCAGTTGCAAGAATATAATCTCTTGTTCCGCAATCCTTTTCACGAACGATAACTTCCTGAGATACGTCAACGAGACGACGGGTAAGGTAACCGGAGTCGGCAGTTCTGAGGGCTGTATCGGTAAGACCTTTACGAGCACCGTGAGTTGAAATAAAGTATTCAAGAACTGTAAGACCTTCACGGAAGTTAGCTCTGATTGGAATTTCAACAGGACGACCGGATGTATCCGCCATAAGACCACGCATAGCGGCAAGCTGACGAATCTGGTTAACGCTACCACGGGCACCGGAGTTAGCCATCATAAAGATTGGGTTAAGCTCATCAAGGTTTTCCATCATGGCATCAGTAACCATACCTGACGCACTGTTCCAAACATCAATAACCTTATTATATCTTTCTTCGTCGGTAAAGAGACCGCGTCTGAATTGTTTATCAATCTTGTCAACTCGTTTTTGAGCACAATCCTCATAAACAAGTTCGTATCCATCCGCTTCAAGAGCAGACTTTTCCTCATCGGATAAAGCATCAACCTTATAAACAGCCTTGTTGCCCTTGACATAACGAGCGAACTGACCTGCTTCACAGTTGCGGTTTTCAGCTTCTTCCTTGCTGAAACCGTTTAAGATATACTGCTTAGCTTCAGGAATGATAATATCGTCAACGGATACTGTGATCGCACCTCTTGTTGAGTATTTAAAGCCCATAGCCTTAACATTATCAAGAAGGGTTGCGGTTTCTGTGATACCGTGAATTTTGATGCTTTTGTCAATAATCTGACCAAGCTTTTTCTTATCAACCTTAAAGGTAACTTCAAGGTCTAAAGCTGTTTCTTCGCTTGTTCTGTCAACAAATCCCAAATTCTGAGGAATCTTACTGTTGAAAATAAGCTGACCCACGGTTGCGTCAATAAGCTTTGTGATTTCCTTATCACCAAAGAAACCTGTCTTTCTGACTTTGATTGGTGCATGAAGTCCAACAGCATCATTCTGATAAGCCATGAGAGCTTCTTCTTCGGATTTAAATACCTTGCCTGTTCCTTCTTCGCCGTCGATTTTGATAGTAAGATAGTAACTTCCGAGAACCATATCCTGAGTCGGAACGGTTACAGGTTTACCATCCTGAGGCTTAAGCAAGTTATTAGCTGAAAGCATCAAGAATCTTGCTTCAGCCTGAGCCTCGGCGGAAAGAGGAAGATGGACAGCCATCTGGTCACCGTCGAAGTCGGCGTTAAACGCAGTACAAACAAGTGGATGAAGCTTAAGCGCCTTACCCTCAACCAGAACAGGCTCAAACGCCTGAATACCAAGTCTGTGAAGTGTGGGGGCACGGTTTAAGAGAACCGGATGTTCACCGATAACCTCCTCTAAAACATCCCAAACCTCAGGGCGAACACGCTCAACCATTCTCTTGGCTGATTTAATGTTATGTGCGAGACCGTCCTTAACAAGCTTTTTCATAACGAAAGGCTTGAAAAGCTCAAGAGCCATTTTCTTTGGAAGACCGCACTGATAAATCTTAAGTTCAGGACCAACAACGATAACACTGCGACCGGAATAGTCAACACGCTTACCGAGGAGGTTCTGACGGAAACGACCCTGCTTACCTTTAAGAAGGTCAGAAAGAGATTTTAATGCTCTGTTTCCGGGACCCGTAACAGGTCTGCCACGGCGACCGTTGTCGATTAAAGCATCAACAGCCTCCTGGAGCATTCTCTTTTCGTTTCTGATAATAATTTCAGGTGCATTTAAGTCAATTAACTTTTTAAGACGGTTGTTTCTGTTGATAACTCGTCTGTATAAATCGTTAAGGTCAGATGTCGCAAATCTTCCGCCGTCAAGCTGAACCATAGGTCTTATGTCGGGAGGAAGAACGGGGATAACCGTCATAACCATCCATTCAGGCTTGTTTCCGGACATTCTGAATGCTTCAACAACTTCAAGACGTCTGATAGTTTTGCCCTTTTTCTGCCCTTTAGCACCATCTAAATCTTCCTTAAGCTCCTCATAAAGAGCGTCAAGGTCGATGCTTTGAAGCATCTCGAGGATAGCTTCAGCGCCCATTCCTGCACGGAAAGAGCCTTCGCCATATTTCTCGATTGCCTCGTGATAATCTTTTTCGTTAAGGACCTGATGAGGCATAAGGTCAGTTCTGCCCGGGTCGATAACAACATATTCTGCAAAGTATAAAACTTTTTCAAGAATACGCGGGGAAATATCAAGGATAAGTCCCATACGGCTGGGGATACCTTTGAAGTACCAGATATGAGAAACAGGAGCGGCAAGCTCAATATGCCCCATTCTTTCGCGTCTTACTTTTGCGCGGGTAACTTCAACGCCGCAGCGGTCACAAACAACACCCTTATAACGGACTCTTTTATACTTACCGCAGTGACATTCCCAGTCTTTTGTTGGTCCGAAAATACGCTCACAGAAGAGACCGTCCTTTTCGGGTTTTAATGTTCTGTAATTTATAGTTTCAGGCTTTTTAACTTCGCCTCTTGACCATTCTCTGATTTTTTCGGGAGATGCAAGACCAATTTGCATCGCTTCGAAATTTTGATATTCACTCATAACGAACACTCGACTTTCTGCTCACAAAATTTTTTCGGTTTTCTTCCCGCTGTGAGCGGCGGGAAGCCGACAAAAAGGAGGGAGTGATTAAATCTCGTCATCCTCAATGTCGCCGTCTAACTCATCTTCGCCTAATTCTTCAACCGAGAGAAAATCAGCTTCGATATCCTCAGCATTAAAATCAGGTTCGTTAAAATCATCGTATTCATCATCGTCGAGAATACTGTCTTCGTCAAGGTCGTCATCGTCCTCATTAAGAGTAAACGCACCCTTGTTTTCACCGTCGACATCATCCTCAACCTTTTCAAGGTCTGTGATGATTGGCATATCGTCATCATCTTCGTCGGAAAGCTCTTTTAAGATAACCTCGTCGCCGTTGCCGTCAAGAACCTTAACATCAAGAGCAAGACCCTGAAGCTCCTTGATAAGAACCTTAAAGGATTCAGGAACACCTGCTTTTGGAATGTTTTCACCCTTAACGATAGCTTCGTAGGTCTTAACACGACCAACAACATCGTCAGACTTAACCGTCAGGATTTCCTGAAGAGTATAAGCTGCGCCGTATGCCTCAAGAGCCCAAACTTCCATTTCACCGAATCTCTGTCCACCGAACTGAGCTTTACCACCAAGTGGCTGCTGAGTAACGAGGGAGTAAGGTCCTGTTGAGCGGGCGTGAATCTTATCGTCAACCAAGTGAGCAAGCTTTAAGATATGCATATATCCAACCGTAACACGGTTATCAAAGGCTTCACCTGTTCTACCATCATAAAGAACTGTCTTACCGTCTTTGTCATAGCCTGCCTGAACGAGAGCCTCGGCAATATCTGCCTCGTTAGCACCGTCAAATACAGGCGTTGCAACCTTCCAGCCAAGCTTTTTAGCGGCATAACCCAAATGCACTTCAAGAACCTGACCGATATTCATACGGGAAGGTACGCCCAGAGGGTTTAAAACAATCTGGAGCGGAGTTCCGTCCGGAAGGAATGGCATATCCTCTTCAGGAAGAATTCTTGAAATAACACCCTTGTTACCGTGACGACCGGCCATCTTATCGCCGACAGAAATCTTTCTCTTCTGAGCGATGTAACATCTGACAATCTGGTTAACTCCCGGCGGAAGCTCGTCGCCGTTTTCTCTTGTGAACACTTTAACATCAACGATGATACCGTATTCACCGTGAGGAACACGGAGAGATGTGTCACGGACTTCTCTTGCCTTTTCACCGAAGATAGCACGAAGAAGTCTTTCCTCGGAGCTTAAATCGGTTTCACCCTTTGGTGTAACCTTACCAACAAGAATATCACCGCTTTCAACCTCAGCACCGATACGGATAATTCCGCGTTCGTCAAGGTCACGGAGAGCATCTTCACCAACATTTGGAATATCTCTTGTGATTTCTTCCGGTCCGAGCTTTGTATCTCTTGATTCAAGTTCGTATTCTTCAATATGAATAGAGGTTAAAATATCCTCTTTAACAAGTCTTTCGTTAATAAGCATAGCATCCTCGTAGTTATAACCTTCCCAGGTCATAAATCCGATAAGAATGTTACGGCCAAGACCGATTTCACCGTTCTTTGTTGAAGGACCGTCAGCGATAATGTCACCTGCTTCAACTCTTTCGCCCTTAACAACGATAGGACGCTGGTTAATACACATACCCTGGTTGGAGCGTGTGAACTTGATAAGCTTATACTTATCTGTTTCGCCGGAATCTGTCTTGATTTCAATGTGAGTTGCAGAAACCTTTGTAACAGTACCTGCGTTCTTTGCGAGAACACAAACACCGGAGTCTCTTGCAGCTTTATATTCCATACCTGTACCGATAATCGGGGATTCAGGAATAAGAAGCGGAACAGCCTGACGCTGCATGTTAGAACCCATGAGGGCACGGTTAGCATCGTCGTTCTCAAGGAACGGAATCATAGCTGTAGCGATTGATGTAACCTGTCTCGGGGAAACGTCCATATAGTCAACACGGCAATTTCCGGGCTCTGCAGGAACTTCAAGGAACTGGTCTTTATATCTTGTAACAACCTTTGAGGATAAGAATTCACCGTTTTCGCCAAGCTCTTCGTTAGCCTGTGCAATGTAAAATCCTTCCTCGGTGTCAGCTGTCATATATTCAACTTCGTCTGTAACGATACCGTTTTCCTTGTCAACCTTACGATAAGGCGCTTCAATGAAACCGTATTCGTTTACTTTAGCAAAGCCGCTGAGTGAGTTAATAAGACCGATGTTCGGACCTTCAGGTGTTTCGATAGGACACATACGGCCGTAGTGAGAATGGTGAACATCTCGAACTTCAAAGCCTGCTCTGTCTCTTGAAAGACCACCGGGACCGAGGGCGGAGAGTCTTCTCTTATGAGTAAGCTCACCGAGTGGGTTAATCTGATCCATAAACTGTGAAAGCTGTGATGAACCAAAGAACTCCTTAACTGCAGATGTAACCGGTCTTATGTTGATAAGAGTCTGCGGTGTGATGGAGTCTAAATCCTGGGTTGTCATTCTCTCTCTGACAACTCTTTCCATTCTTGCAAGACCGATTCTGAACTGGTTCTGCAAAAGCTCACCGACAGATCTCAAACGACGGTTGCCGAGATGGTCGATATCGTCTGTGTGTCCAACCTCGTGTGCAACGTTACACATATAGGAAACAGATGCAATGATGTCGTCAATTGTGATATGGCTTGGAACAAGCTCATAACGACGGGCTTCAATTTCCTTTTTGAACTCATCGGAGTTAACATCAGGATACTGGGCGAGAATTTCGTTAAGAACGGAAACTCGAACCTTTTCCTTGATACCGTAATCTCTCGGGTTATAGTCAACGATGCTCTTAAGGTCAACCATGTTATTTGAAATAACCTTAGTTGTCTTTCCTTCATCGTCAATTTTAATATTAATTGTGTTAATCCATTCTCTTTCAATGGCAGCGGCGATGTCCTTTGTAATCATTTCGCCTTCCGTAACAAGAATTTCACCTGTCTTTTCGGAAACAATGGTATCAGCCGAAACCTGACCCACAATTCTGTCGGACAATGAAAGCTTCTTATTAAACTTAAATCTTCCAACATGAGCCAAATCGTATCTTCTTGGGTCGAAGAAAAGATTTGTAAGAAGAGTTTTAGCGCTCTCAACCGTTGGCGGTTCGCCCGGACGGAGCTTTCTGTAAACCTCTAAAAGACCTTCTTCCTCGGAGGTTGTTGTGTCCTTGTTTGTAAGGGTTGCAACAATCTTTTCATCCTCGCCGAAAAGATTTAAGATTTCCTGATTTGTTCCGAAGCCCAAAGCACGGATTAAAACAGTAATCGGAATTTTTCTTGTTCTGTCAATTCTGACATAGAAGAGGTCATTACTGTCGGTTTCGTATTCAAGCCAAGCACCACGGTTAGGAATAACCTGAGATGCAAAAAGCTTTTTACCGAGCTTATCAAACTCCTGAGTGTAGTAAACACTGGGGGCACGGACAAGCTGGCTGACGATAACACGTTCAGCACCGTTTATGATAAATGTTCCCGAAGGAGTCATAATCGGGAAATCACCCATAAAGATTTCCTGCTCTTTAACTTCACCTGTTTCCTTGTTGATGAGACGAACCTTAACACGAAGCGGAGCGGCATAAGTCGCATCTCTTTCTTTACATTCTTCAATGTCGTATTTTGGTGTCATATCAATCCTGTAGTCAACAAATTCGAGCATAAGGTTGCCGGCATAGTCAGCTATAGGCGATACATCGTGAAAGACTTCCTTAAGCCCTTCCTCTAAGAACCAATCATAGGAATTTTTCTGAATTTCGATAAGATTAGGCATATCAATAACCTCTCTGATCTTACCGTAACTCATTCGGGTATTCCTTCCAAGTTTGACCGGATGAATCATAAACAATCACCTCTAATGTGTATTTACGCAGGAAAACAGTAATTTTACTGCGCATTTAAGAATAAAAATGTATAAAAAATACATAAATAATTTACTGATAAAAACTTTTTTTGTGCGTGTGGAGAAATTTTAAAGCGAATTTAATAAAAATTTGTTAGTTTTACACAATGAAAAGCATTAAAATTTAGCTTATTCGCCCCTTTTTTTGCCAACATTTGGGAAAAACGCAAAAAACCGCACTATAATAGATATAAATTATATCACAAGCCTTTTTGTTTGTCAAGTAAAATTTTAAAAAAATTGTAAAATCAAGCATAATATAAATTTCTTCCTTATTATATATAGCAATTTTTTTATTGTAACTTAATTGTAATATCTTTTTTTAAAAATTGTATTGACTTTATTTTCCTAAATGTTATAATGCAAGTGTAAGTAATCGTGTGTATGCACAAAGCTTAGGAGAGATTAACGGGAAAGTTCCTTTCCCGTTAAGCCTCCGGCGGATTTTATTGTCCGTGCAAAATTTTTTGAGCATTTATGCTCAAAAATGCACATGGACGAAATAATCTCTTATCATTCCTTGCTCTGCGGATAGGAGATTATTCATTACTATTTGTGGCGACGCAGAGCGGCGGAATGGAGATTATTATGGAAAATCCAAAGGAAAACAAAATTGATGAATTTTTTGAAAAGAAAGAGTCAAGCGAGACAGAAACCGTTGAAGAGGCGATTGAGAATGCAAAAAGGGTGAAAGAGGCGGCGGATAAGGCTGTTAAAGAGGCGAACGAGGCTGTAAAAGAAGCCAAGGAGCGGCGGAAGAACCCTATTCCTGATTATGAGCAGTTCTTTTCCGAATCGGAAAATGAGGAAGAGGGAACAAAAGGGATTTCCTTTGTTTTTAAGCTTTTGAGGAAGAATTGGTTTAAGGTTTTCATAGCCCAAATTCTGTTTATCATCAAGCATAGCCCGGTGTGGCTTATTCCCATTGTGACGGCAGAGGTTGTAACAATCGTAACGGAGGGCAGTCCAAATGCAACGAGGGATATTGCTGTTTTGGCGATTGCGCTGGGGTTGTTGATTGTTCAGAATATCCCGACCCATATCTGGTATGAAAAGTATGCAAATAAGCTGCTCCGAAACATTGGTGCAGGGCTTCGTTGTTCTCTTATAAGAAAACTTCAACACCTTTCGGTTACATATCATAAGGAAATGGAATCGGGGCGTATTCAATCGAAGTTTATGCGTGATATAGAAGCAATAGAAACTCTTAACTCAAGATTTGTCAAGAGTGTTATTCCATGCTTGATAGGAATAATCATATCCATTTCCGTCTCAGCATATAAGAGCGGCTGGGTTACCCTTTTCTTTATTGCGGTTATTCCCATAAACATTCTTCTTGTTTATGCTTTTCGCAACAAAGTCAGAAAAACAAACAGGGAATACAGAATTGAAACAGAAAGTGTATCCGCTAAGGTTGCAAGTATGATTGAAATGATTCCCGTAACCAAGGCGCATGGTCTTGAAGACGAAGAAATTTCGCTTCTTGAGAAGAAAATCAGACAGCTTCGCAACAGAGGTCTTGATTTGGATAAAACGAGTGCATATTTCGGCTCCGTAAGCTGGGTTACAAGTCAGATTTTAAGTACGGTTTGTCTTATCTTCTCGGCATACCTTGCCCTAAATGGGAAGATACACGTCGGAGACATTATTTTGTTTAAGACTTATTTTTCAACAATAAGCAACGAAGTGCAGTCGCTTATAAATTTCTATCCGGAGATAACAAAAGGGGCGGAGTCACTGCATTCTGTTTCGGAAATTATGCTATCCCGTGATGTTGAGGATAATTCGGGCAAGATTCCGATTAAATATGTACACGGAACAGTTCAGTTTGAAAATGTGTCATATCGCTATCCGAACGGAGATAAGGAAACTATAAAGGATTTCTCGCTGAATGTTGAGCCGGGCGAGTGTATAGCATTCGTTGGTGCATCAGGTTCGGGTAAATCCACAGCAATGAATATGATAATAGGATTTTTGAAGGCAACTAAAGGTGTCTTGAAAATTGACGGAAAACCGATAGATGAGATAAACCTTAATCAGTATCGTCAGTTTATTTCTGTTGTGCCGCAGAACAGTATTTTGTTTAAGGGAACAGTAAGGGATAATATAACATACGGAGTATCCGGCTATTCCAAAAAACGCTTTGAAGAGGTTGTTGAAATGGCGAATATAAATGAATTCCTGCCATCCCTCCCTAACGGACTGGATACAATGATTGGTGAGCATGGCGATAAGCTTTCCGGAGGTCAGCGCCAGAGAATATCTATTGCGAGAGCGCTTATGCGTGACCCGAAGATTTTGATTTTGGACGAGGCAACATCCGCCCTTGATAATATTTCCGAATACCATGTTCAAAAGGCTATATCGAGTCTCATAAAAGGCAGAACCACATTTATTGTTGCCCATAGATTGTCAACAATTCGAGATGCAGACAGAATAGTTGTTCTTGATCAGGGGAAATGCGTTGAAGTTGGAACGTTTGATGAGCTTATGGCTAAAAAAGGCAGATTCTATGAGCTTAAGTCGCTGAACGATATGACATCTAAAGAAAATTAATTTTAATTTGCAACCTTTTTGGTATAATAGAAGTATTAGTTATGAATACTAAAAAACAAGGAGAGAAAATATGAAAAAATTTTTATCGTTTATTATGGCAATTATGATTGGCGCAACATTAGTTGCGTGCGGTGACAATAAGGAAAAAGATAATAAAGACCCTGAACCCGAAAAAATTGTCGATGAAATCGAAAAACCCGAGACAAGTAAAAAGGACGAGGCTGATAAGGCTGAAAAAGAAGACAAGAATGAGCAAACGGAGAAGCAGGAAGAGTCGGACAAGCAAACTGCAGACGAAACAGTAAAAGAAGATGGAAAAACTGAAGAAAACAAGCCTGCGGAAAGTAAACCGGAACAAAATAAGCCTGCTGAAAACAAACCTGCAGAAAGCAAACCCGAACAAAGCAAGCCTGTTGAAACACCGTCAAGCTCAAATAAGACGGTCGGAAATACACTTTTGGATGTATTTAAGACCAATGCAAAAGCGGGAAAGAGCACAGATGATATAGTGGCGGCGATTTCCGAAAAACTTTCTTCACAGATAATGTTAGTTCCAAATCCGGTTGCGCCCGGAGATTATCTGCCCGGCTTTGACGAGGCGGAGATTAAGGGCTATAAGTCCGGCGTTGCTTTTATGCCGATGATTGGCTCAATTCCTTTTGTGGGATATGTGTTTGACCTTGACGGAACGGTTAGTGCTTCTGATTTTGTTTCAAAGCTTAAGAGTAATGCAAATTTGAGATGGCTCATTTGCGCAGAAGCGGAAGAGATGGTGACGGGAAGCGAAGGAAATAAAGTTTTCTTTGTTATGTGTCCCAAATCTTTAGAAGGATAAAAACCAAGGGGCTGGTGCTTTTGCCACAGCCTCTTTTAGATTTGGAGGAGAATTATGCTTTTTTCAAGTATTCCCTTTTTGTATTATTTTTTGCCGGTGGTTTTGTTGCTTTATTTTATAGCCCCGAAAAAAATAAAAAACAGCGTGCTGTTGTTGTCCAGTCTGTTTTTTTACGGCTGGGGAGAGCCTAAATATCTTTCCCTTATGATATTAACCGTTGCAATCGGTTATGTGTCCGGCATATTTATTGAAAAATATAAGGGAACCGGTTTATCAAAAGCAATTCTTTTATTGGCAGTTGTTTTTGATTTGGGAACATTGGCATATTTTAAATATGCAGATTTCTTTATTGAGAATTTCAACAAAATAACAGGATTGTCGGCTTCTCTGTTGGGCATCGCATTACCTATAGGGATAAGCTTTTACACTTTTCAGATTTTAAGCTACAAAATCGATGTCTACAGAGGGACGGTAAGTGCGCAGAAAAATTTTATAAACCTTGCGACCTATGTTGCTCTGTTTCCGCAGCTTATTGCAGGACCTATTGTCAGATATTCGGATATTGAAGGTCAACTCACGCAACGAAGCCATACGGTCGATAAGACAGCGGAAGGCATAAGAAGGTTTATTATCGGGCTTTCCAAGAAAATTATTCTTGCAAACACTCTCGGTGAGCTTACGGAAAGCTTTATGGCATCGGGCGAAAAATCCGTTGTTTTTTATTGGATATTTGCAATTTCCTATATGCTTCAGATTTATTATGATTTTTCGGGATACAGCGATATGGCAATCGGTCTGGGGAAAATATTAGGCTTTGAATTTATGGAAAATTTCAACTATCCTTTTATTTCAAGGAGCATTTCGGAATTTTGGAGAAGATGGCATATCTCTCTCGGAAGCTGGTTCCGTGATTATGTCTATATTCCGATGGGTGGAAACAGAGTGAAAAAGCTCCGCTTTTTTATAAATATTTTTACGGTGTGGTTTCTGACGGGATTTTGGCATGGAGCGGAATGGAATTTTGTTATCTGGGGACTATATTTTGGTATACTTTTGACCATAGAAAAGTTTTTCCTGACAAGCTTCCTCAAGGCGCATAAATCTGTGGATTTTGTTTACACATTTTTCCTTATAGCGGTGAGTTTTGTGATTTTCAGCGGAAACAATCTGACGGAATCCATATCCTATGTGGGAGGCTTGTTTGGAGCAGGAGGAATACCACTTGTGTCACAGGGAATTGGTTATGCAGTTAAAAATTACGGGTTTCTTATTTTGATAAGTGCCCTTGGAGCAACCCCTTTGCCTAAAAAAACAGTGACATATCTGAAAAATATCGGGTGCGGCGAAAAGATAATCGATATTCTTGAAATACCGGTGCTTATAATGCTTCTTATAGTTGTGACGGCATATCTTGCAGACGGGTCGTTTAATCCGTTTTTATATTTCAGATTTTAGGGGGGCGGAATATGAAAAATAAAAATATTATAATGATTTGTATTTTTGCTCTGTTTTTTTCGGTTTTGTCGGTTATGTGCTATTTTAAAGCCGATGAGGAAATATCCGACAGCGAAAGAAGGGTTTTAGCCCAAAAGCCGGAGCTTTCGGCGGAAAGAGTGTTTTCGGGGGAGTATGCAAAGGAGTTTGAAGTGTATGCCGCCGACCAGTTTCCGATGAGGGATAATTTCAGAACGGTAAAAGCTGTATTTTCTACAAAAATCTTAAATAAAGCTGATAATAACGGGATATATATGAAAGAAGGTCATATTTCAAAATTGGAATATCCGGAAAACAAAGAGATGATGGAGTATGGTGCAAAGAAATTTACTTCCATATACCATAAATTTATCAAGAACAGCGATGCCGATGTGTATTTATCTATAGTGCCGGATAAAAATTATTTTCTTGCGGAAAAATACGGCTATCCGTCGATTAATTACGAAAATTTTATTGACTATTTTGAATCGGAAATGAATTATGCCGTGTATATAGATATTGCGCAGTTGTTGGAAATAGATGATTATTACAGAACCGATTCCCATTGGAAACAGGAGAAAATAACGGGAATTGCCAAATATATGGCAGAACAAATGGGAGCGGATGAGATTCGCTTGGAATATACCGTAAA
Source organism: Oscillospiraceae bacterium (assembly GCA_015068605.1). Taxonomy (GTDB): domain Bacteria; phylum Bacillota; class Clostridia; order Monoglobales; family Monoglobaceae; genus SIG454. The sequence continues at coordinate 39,199 of SVKF01000008.1, read as the reverse complement.
TAAGCTTGATAACCCGTTTCTAGGCGTATATGCAGGGCAATCTGCACTTCCCTGTGAGGCGGATGAAATAAAATACCTGACAAATGATATTATAGATAATGCTGTTGTGACATATTATGACACGGGAATGCCCAAGGAAGGGGCTATGTACGATATGGAAAAGGCAAAAGGTAAAGACCCATACGAAATGTTTCTTTCAGGGTCAACGCCACTTGTGACAATAGAAAATCCTGCTGCAACAACAGAGAGAGAGCTGGTAATTTTCCGTGATTCCTTCGGAAGCAGTATAGCACCGCTATTGTCACAGCGGTATAAAAAAACAACTGTGGTGGATATAAGATATGTCCAAAGCGATTATCTCGGAGCTTTTATAAAATTTAATAATCAGGATGTTTTATTCCTGTACAGCACAACGATGCTTAATAATTCCAAAATATTAAGATAAATAAAAAGAGCCGAGCGGCTCTTTTTATTTATCTTAAAGGTTATTTTCTTGTTCAGTCTGAATGTTTTCAAATGCTGAAAGCATTGGTTTAATGTCTTTATTCTTAAATTTTCTGTCTTTGTAGTTTTTAGTAATCTTGACAACAAGCCCGGAAAGTGCGATAACACCAATAAGGTTAGGGATCATCATGAGCCCGTTAAATGTATCGGAAAGGTCAACGGCGAGGGAGGTGTCTAGAACACAACAAGCGATAATCATCCCGATGAATATGAATTTATAAACCCAAAGCCCTTTGCCTTTGAAAAGATATTCCCAAGCCTTTGTGCCGTAATAACTCCATCCAAGAACTGTTGAAAATGCAAAAAGCGTAATTGCGATAGCGATAAAAATTCCTCCGGCAGTACCGAATTGACCCGTAAATGCTTCCGTTGCAAGACCAAGCTTTGTAGCACCGCTGATTGATTCGCCTGTTTGTATATTAACAACTCCACTTGTCAGGATAACAAGAGCTGTCATTGTACACACGATGATGGTATCGAAGAATACTTCGAAAATTCCCCATAGGCCCTGAACAACAGGTTCTTTAACATTAGAGGAGGAGTGAACCATAACGGAAGAACCAAGCCCTGCCTCGTTTGAAAATACTCCACGCTTAAAGCCCCATGTTACTGCCATTTTGAGTGCAGCACCTGCAGTACCGCCGACAACTGCTGTTGGGGTAAATGCATTTCCGAAGATTGAACCAAATGCAGGAATGATTTTGTCATAGTTGACACCTATTATAATGAGTGAACCGATTATGTAGAAAACAGACATAAAAGGAACAATCTTTTCGTTGGCTTTTGCGATTCTCTTAAGTCCTCCAAGAATAACAAGTGCAGCAACAAAAGCAACGATTCCGCCGATAATAAGCGAGTATATTGTAGGATTCATTTTGGGAACAAGAGTGCTGATACTATCCTTGATAGAGCTAACCTGTCCCATGTTACCAATACCAAAAGAAGCTAAGAGCGCAAAAACAGAGAAGAGGACAGCAAGGATTTTACCTATATGTTTGCAGCCTTTGTATGACCCGAGACCATCCTGAAGGAAGTACATAGAGCCTCCGCACCATTCACCGTTTTTGTTTCTTCTTCTGAAATAAATACCTAAAACATTTTCAGAGTAATTTGTCAGCATTCCGACAATCGCCGCAATCCACATCCAGAAAATAGCACCGGGGCCACCCATTGTGATTGCGAGAGCGATACCTGCGATATTACCGGTACCTATTGTTGCGGAAAGAGCAGTACACATAGCCTGAAACTGTGAAACCTGTCCTTCTTTTTCGTTTTTCAGAATATCCTTGTTTTTGAACATTCCGCCGATTGTTTCTTTGATAGTGTGTCCAAAGTGTGTGAATTGGAAAAATTTGAGGAGAAGTGTCATCAAAACACCTGTTCCTATGAGAAGAAACAGAGCAGGAACTCCCCAAACAACATCATTGATTGAAGTGTTGATTTTTGTGATAGACTCAATCATTTTTTTCATCCTTTCTGTTAAAAAATAAAATAAGTCAGGCATACCCCTGACTCTCAAAGCACAATGATTCATTAAAATATTTAGAAATGAACCTCTGTCCTTTTGCCTGAGAGATTCGGCATAAAGCCTTGCACCTTCGGCACCCGAAAACGGGATTCTCCAGAGTTTCCTCAGTATCCGGTCTGATAATTCCGAACACTTCAACGGATAATTCATCGTATATGATAACATATTTTTTGCATAAAGTCAATAAAAATATAAATAAAAGGAAGATTTTTTAAAAGATCGTTAAATTTTAACAATATTTGACAAAATAAAGTGAGATTGCATAGGAAGGGGAGAAATTTTTTGTTTAAAATGATAAAAAAATTTCAAAAAGTACTTGATTTTTTGTAAGGGATGTGTTATAGTTATATAAACAGTGTGTCTAATATTTGGAAATGTTGTGCAAAATGGAAAATTAGGCATAATTAAACATAGAAGATAATTAAATTTTACATACAATTTTAATCTTAACCGTAGCGGTGCGTTTGTCTGTTGCGGTGCTATATTCAACATGGAAAGAGGGTAAAAAAATTGAAGGTTAAAAAAACTAAGCCTGCCAATGCATCAAACGATGTAAATGTTTCTGATGCGGGGCAGACGGCAGCGATAAAGGCAAATAAAGACATTGCTCTTTTATCGGTTGAAAAGCTAAAGAAAAAAATGAGACGTCGGAATAACATTGAAGCTTGGATTTTGCTTATTCCTACAGTGTTCATTCTGTACACTATGGTATGGCGTCCGACAGTAATGGCGTTCTGGTGGTCTTTCTTTAAAATTGAAGGATTCACGCCTACGGATGAATTTGTTGGCTTAAACAACTTTAAAATTGTTGTGACGAATTCATATTTTGTTCCGATTCTTTTGAATACATGTAAGTTCGTTATGTGGTCAATGATTATCGGATATATTCCGCCGCTTCTTATTGCAGCCGGTCTTAATGAAATGGTTCATTTCAGAAGCGGATTGAGACTTTTGATTTACCTTCCGGTGGTTATTCCCGGAATTGCGGCGATGTTGATTTGGACGAAGATGTACGACCCGGGCGAAATCGGTCTTTTGAATATGGCTTTATCCTGGCTTGATATTGCACCGTATGATTGGTTGATGGACCCTGACTTTACCATTATCGGTATTGTAATATATATGACATGGAAGGGCTTTGGTGGCTCGATGCTTCTTTATTTTGCTTCCATGCAGGGTATATCAACAGAGCTTTACGAAGCAGCGCTCATCGACGGCGCAGGTCCTTTCAAAAGATTTTGGTATGTAACAAGACCTGCTATTGAAGGTTTGTTGATTCTTAATTTTGTAAGACAAATTATTGGTGTTTTCCAGGTTATGCAGGAACCGTTTGCAATGACAGATGGTGGTCCGAACTTTGCCTCAACAACTCTGTCACTCCAGCTTTACAGATATGGATTCCTCAGTGCAGGAAGAGTTGGTCAGGCTATGGCTCTTGGTGTTATTATATTTCTTATTCTTATTGTTTTCACAATATTCTATTTTTGGCTGAATAAGAAAGTTGAAAGCAGATATTAAGGAGGCACGAGGATAGAAAATGAAAAGATTTAATGAAAAAAAGGCGGCTTGTTTAAGCTCAGCCGAACTTAAAACATTTAAGGGTCAGCTCCTTTATTGGATTATATTTGCAATTCTTATTGTTGTTGCGTTATGTTCGCTTATTCCGGCAATATGGGCAGTTTCATCTGCCTTTAAAAAGTCAACGGAAATCATAGCTGATCCATCGTTTTTCCCGAAAGAAATATCGTGGGAGATTGCAAAGACTCGAGTGGTTGATGCATGGGTAAAGCTTGACCTTGCTCCAACAATCGTGAATACGCTTATCAGATCGGTTGGTGAGTTAATTTCAAGACTCGTTGTTTGTGGATTTGGTGGTTATGTTTTGTCAAAGCTTAAACCAACAGGCTCAAAGCTCTTGTTTGTACTTATCGTATGGACAATGATGATGCCCGGTCAGATCAGAACAGTGCCGAACTACATTAGTTATACAGCCTTTCCGTTCGCAAGAAACTATTTGGAAGAACAGGGTTTAGTTCTTGGTGTAGATGTTCTTAATACATTTATTCCTTTCTGGCTCGGTGCCGGTGCGGACTGTTATGCAGTATTGCTCTTTAAGAATAACTTTGATACTCTTTCAACATCTTATGTTGAAGCTGCTAAAATTGATGGATGTACGAACTATGGGGTATTCTTTAAAATTATGTTCCCGCTCTCAATGCCAATCGTTATATACGAATCAATCGGTGTATTGAGTGCATCTTGGGCTGATTATATGGGTCCGTTGATTATCTCTCCGGATAAGGTTACAATGCCACTTAAATTGTATCATATGTCTGGAAATGCGACCATTGAGTATAATACATACTTTATGGGACTTGTCTTCGGTAGTATTCCGCCATTTATCATATTTGCGTTCTTCCAGAGAAGAATTATGGGCGGTATAACTGTCGGCGGTGTAAAAGGTTAATCTTCAGTTTATGTTTAAATTAAGGCGGTGTTTAAAAAGTCAAAAAGACTTTTTAAACACCGCTTTGGTTTTAAGGGATAGGAAAAAAGCTTTAAAGCGGACAAGCTGAGCCAAAGCCAAGGCTTTGGTTTACCCGAAGGCGTACATAGGTACTCCGAGAGGTGAGGTTTGTTCAAAACACAAACCATTTTTGAATTTAGAAATTCGCTAAATCGCGAATTTCTTTCCTAATTTATGAAGTATATTTTGTCATTTACGCTTTTAAAAATGATTTTTATACATCTTTTTGGGTGTTTTGTGTGGTTGGTGCATTTTGCTACAGCCCCTCGTTACAAAAAAATCCCACAACCTCGATGGTTGTGGGATTTTTGACAGATAATAATTATCTCTTACTAAACTGTGGTGCACGACGGGCTGCTTTGAGACCGTATTTCTTTCTTTCCTTCATTCTCGGGTCACGTGTTAAGTAACCTGCTTCTTTGAGTGTTGCTCTGAAGCTTTCTGTATCAACTTCAAGCAAAGCTCTTGCTATACCGTGACGGATAGCACCTGCCTGACCTGTGAAACCGCCGCCTTTAACGTTTACCAAAACATCAAATTTGCCGATTGTACCTGTAAGCACGAGAGGCTGACGAAGGATAGTCTTAAGAGTTTCAAGACCGAAATAGTCGTCAATATCTCTGCCGTTAATTGTGATTGCACCGTTGCCGGGAACTAATCTTACTCTTGCAACAGATTCTTTTCTTCTACCTGTTCCGTAATACTGAACTGTCTTAGCCATTTAACTTATCCTCCTATCTTATATTCTGCCTGTCCACATAACAGGTTTCTGTGCTTCATGCTCATGTTCTGCTCCGGCATAAACCTTAAGCTTCTTAAGGCTCTTTCTGCCGAGAGTGTTATGAGGCATCATACCGGAGATTGCAAGCTCCATAGCCTTCTCAGGACGGTCAGCCATAAGTTCCTTATAAGAAACCTCTTTAAGATGACCGATATAACCTGTGTGTCTGTACCATTTTTTCTGTAATAACTTATTTCCTGTTAAAACAGCGTCTTTTGCGTTGATGATGATAACATATTCGCCACAGTCTGTGTTCGGTGTGAACTCAGGACGGTGCTTACCTCTGAGGATTGTTGCAGCAGCTGCAGCAACACGGCCTAAAGGCTTACCGGCAGCATCAATGATATACCATTTCTTTTCAACTTCGTTTGCTTTTGCCATATAAGTTGACATAATAACATACCTCCTGATTAAATTTCGGACTGTGAGCAGACAGACACATTTTCCTGTGTGCATCTGCCCACAGTCTGCTTTGTCAATTTAACAAGCTTGTTTATTATAATACGGAATTTCCATTTTGTCAACCCTTTTTTTGAATTTTTTTCAAAGAAATTAATTTAGCACATCTCAAAGTCTCGAATTCGCTGTTTTCCTCTTTTATACTCTCGTTTACTCCAACTTCAAGTCGAAAAATTATTTTCTAAACACAAGAATTAACAGCCAAAAAATACCAACATATCCAAAAACCGAATACAATGACGATACCAAAAACGAAAAATTTAACTCGGAAAACGGGAGTGCCGCTAAACAAAACACTGCCGCAGCTATCACTCTCTTTTTGAGTGTATTAAATCGAAAAATCGATAATACTCCGAAGCCGTGGGATACCGCTGTGGTACAGATTGATGTGAAAAGCACAACCATGTATATATATTGATATATTTCCCCTCTCATTATTGCCAAATCAAGCATTGGCATTTGGGAATTAAAAATACTGTCATAATACATATTAAGAGCGCTCCGTATTATAAAAACCAACAAACAAAGGATACCGCTTCCGGCAAGAGCTCCTATTTTTATGGATTTTTTATCCGCAATCGGATAAAGGGGAACTAATACCGCTCCTGCCGTTATGGTGTTGTAACTGACATAACAAACCGCAGAAACAAGAGAATTATTTACTATGGATATTGATGATGTTGTGACACTTTCATACATCATGGCTGTGACGGAAAGATATGCTATCCCTATAACCATAAACGGAACAAGAATCGTATTTATAGCTACAATCCCTTTTATATCAAAGGAAAATACAACAAAGCAAATCACGGCAAGAGACATAACTCCCCATCTTCGGTCGCATCCAATCCCTGCCTCAAAAAGTGCGCCACCTGCCGAGAGCATAACAAAAAATCCGCAAAACATAAAAAGATACATTATCACCTTAATGACAATACTTGACCTTCCTGCCATGAAATCAACAAATTCACCAAAACCGGTAATCCTGTGTTTTTTTGATTTGTATAATATGAGGTAGGAAATCATCACAAACAAAATAAAAGTCAAAACAACGGGAAATGTTTCACCCTTGTCTTTCATATTGAAATACTCAAGAATTTCTCTGCCCGATGCAAATCCGGCACCGATAACCAACCCGACATACACAAAAGCGATTTTTAATCCGTTTATCATAAACACACCTCTGCCCCATATGAATACTGCAATTTTATTCGTTTTTTTAATTTTATTCGCACTTTTTTTAAATATTCTCAACTTTTTTTGCGAAAACCATTGACAAATTTAAAAAACTGTGTTAAAATAACATCACCTCTGAGAAGAGGCTTTATTTGTGTTGTACGAATCCCCATAGGGATTTTAAGAGAAAGGGTGAACAAAATGAGAGTTAAAATCACATTGGCTTGCAGTGAATGCAAACAGAGAAACTACGATACTATGAAGAACAAGAAGAACGACCCGGACAGACTTGAAATGAATAAATACTGCAGATTCTGCAGAAAGCACACACTTCATAAAGAAACGAAGTAGTCTGTAAAAAGGTTAAAGGAGTATTAAAATGAGCAAGATTAAGAACTGGTTTATTGATACCAAGGCTGAATTTAAAAAAGTTGTTTGGCCTTCATTTTCTAAAATCAGACAGAACACTATCATAGTGCTTGTTTTCGTAATACTTATAGGACTTGTAATTGCCGGACTTGATGTATTACTTACATGGGGCATGGGCAAGTGGTTTTAAGTATAACTTTATAGGAGGGAACGGGTTAATCCCACACTTATGGCAGAAGCAAAATGGTATGTGGCTCACACCTATTCCGGATACGAGAATAAGGTTAAGGCTGATATAGAAAAAACAATTGAAAATCGTAACATGCAGGATGTTATTCAGGAAATTTGCGTTCCTATGGAAGAGGTTGTTGAAATTAAGGATGACCGGAAGAAAACGGTTATGCGTAAGCTCTTCCCCGGTTATGTTATTGTTAAAATGATTATGACCGACGAGAGTTGGTATGTTGTGAGAAACTGCCGTGGTGTCACGGGGTTTGTTGGTCCCGGTAGTAAGCCGGTTCCTCTTACCGAGCAGGAAATCATTAACATGGGGCTTGAAAAACGCACTATTACCATTGACTTTGAGGTTGGTGACAAAATCAGAGTTAAATATGGTCCGCTTGAAGGCTTCGTTGGTGTTATTGATGCTATCATCATGGAACGACAGAAAATCAAAGCCAAAGTTTCTATGTTTGGCAGAGATACGGATGTTGAACTTGAATTTAATCAGGTTGAACACATAGTTTAATTTGTTACCCACACAGCACACGCTGTATTATATATTTGGTGCTTGCACCAAGTTTGTGGGAGGGGTTGCCATGAGGCAATCTCGATATTACCACGTTTGTTGGAAAGGGAGGTGTCATGTAAATGGCTCAGAAAATCACAGGTTACATCAAATTGCAGATTGAAGCTATGAAAGCTACTCCTGCACCACCGGTTGGTCCGGCTCTCGGTCAGCACGGTGTTAACATCATGGACTTCTGTAAGCAGTTCAACGAAAGAACAAAGAATGACGCAGGTCTTGTTATCCCGGTTGTTATCACAGTTTACCAGGACAGATCTTTCTCATTCATCACTAAAACTCCGCCGGCTGCTGTTCTTATTAAGAAGGCTTGTAAAATCCAGAGCGGAAGCGGTGTTCCGAACAAGAATAAGGTTGCTCAGCTTTCTAAAGCTGATTTAGAGGCAATCGCTACACAGAAAATGCCTGATCTTAACGCAGCATCACTTGAAGCAGCTATGTCTATGGTTGCAGGTACTGCAAGATCAATGGGCGTTACCGTTGAAGAATAATCTGACGGTTAACAATGTGGGAGGGGCTAATGCCCTGCAATAACCACTATAGGAGGAAAATTAATGAAAATGGGTAAAAAGTATCAAGATAGCATTAAGCTTCTTGAAAAAGGTAAATTGTACGATTCAAACGAAGCTATGAGTCTTGCTTGTCAGACTGCTAAGGCTAAGTTTGATGAAACAGTTGAAATTCATGTTAAATTGGGCGTTGACTCAAGACATGCTGACCAGCAGGTTAGAGGTGCTGTTGTTCTCCCTAACGGAACTGGTAAAAATGTTCGCGTTCTCGTATTTGCAAGAGAAGGCAAGGCTGAAGAAGCTAAGGCTGCAGGCGCTGATTTTGTTGGTGCTGAAGACTTAGTTCAAAAGATTCAGTCTGAAAACTGGTTTGACTTTGATATCGTTGTTGCAACTCCGGATATGATGGGTGTTGTTGGTCGTATCGGTAAGACACTTGGTCCTAAGGGTCTTATGCCAAACCCGAAGGCCGGCACTGTTACTCCTGATGTTGCTAAAGCTATCAGCGAAATAAAATCAGGTAAAATTGAATACAGATTGGATAAGACAAACATTATCCACTGTCCTTTAGGAAAAGCATCTTTCGGACCTGAAAAGCTTACCGAAAACTTTAATGCTTTAATGGGCGCTATTATAAAGGCTCGTCCGGCGGCTGCTAAAGGTCAGTATTTAAGATCTGTTACCATTGCAACAACAATGGGCCCCGGTATTAAGATTAACACATCAAAGATTGAAGGTTAATTTTTAATCAGTTGAATATTTTCCGCAGACAGCAGGTGGCTATGCCGTAAATCCTGCCGAGGAGATTTGATAATTCTTATGAATTTGTAATCCCTCGTGTTTGCGAGGGATTTTTCATATTAATCCTTTACGGATTGAAACTTTGAAAGGAGGAAATTTTATGCCAAGTGCAAAAGTTTTAGAAAACAAAAAGACAGTTGTTGCTGCTATAACTGAAAGACTTAAGAACGCTCAGGCAGGTGTTATCGCCGATTACAGAGGCTTGACCGTTGCTCAGGATACCGAGCTTCGTAAACAGCTTCGTGAAGCCGGTGTTGAATACACTATTGTTAAGAATACATTAACACGTTTTGCAGCAAACGAAGTTGGTCTTGGAGAGCTTGATGGCGTTTTACACGGTCCTACTGCTCTTGCAACAAGTGATTCTGATGTTGTTGCTCCTGCAAAAATTCTTGTTGAGTTCGCTAAGAACAATGAACAGCTTGAAATTAAAGCAGGTTTTGTTGACGGCAAGGTAATTGACGCTGAAGAGGTTAAGGTTTACGCAAGTATTCCTTCTAAGGAAGTTCTTATTTCCAAGATGATGGGAAGCTTACAGGCTCCTATCTCAAGCTTGGTTCGTGCTTTGGATGCTATTGCTAATAAAGACGCTGAGTAAAAAATTTATTTAATTATTAAAAAGTAAATTATGGGCAAAATGCCCCAAAATATTTAAAAAAACGGAGGATTTTTAAAATGGCTGATGTAATGAAATTAGTTGAAGAAATTAAAACACTTACACTTTTAGAAGTAAACGATTTAGTAAAGGCTCTCGAAGAAGAGTTTGGCGTATCTGCTGCTGCTCCTGTTATGATGGCTGGTGCTGTTGCTGCTGGTCCTGCTGCTGAAGAAAAGACAGAATTCGATGTAGTTCTCACAGGATTTGCTGCTGACAAGAAGATGCCTACAATTAAGGCTGTTAAGGACCTCACAGGTCTTGGTCTTGGCGAAGCTAAGGCTGCTGTTGAAGGCGCACCTACAACACTTAAGGAAGCTGTTTCTAAGGACGAAGCTGAAGCTATGAAAGCTAAGCTCGAAGAAGCCGGCGCAACAATCGAACTTAAGTAATCTTACTTTCAAAGTTAAAAAAGCGGAGGTTTTTTCCGCTGTTGCTTGATGACAAGGTCATCATGATAACCAAAAGGACGGCGTGAGCCGTCCTTTTGGTTATATATAGTTTAGCATAATTATTATAACATAAATATTTCCAATTGTAAATAGTTTTTACGCATAATCACACGAGATTAATATTCAAATGAACATTCCTGTTTTGTCTTGCTATTACAACACCTCATCCACCGCAAGCGGTATTCTCTATTGTTGAAATGCTACGCATTTCTTTTATTGCCGAGCCTGTCGGCTCTCAATCGCCCTAAAAACAACTCACTGGGTTGTTTTCTTAACGGTCGACACCTCATCCACCGCAAGCGGTCCCCCCTTCCCCTCAAAGGGGAAGGCGTGTGGGGAGTACGCACCGGCTCCTCAAAGGAAAAGGCTTGGCTTCCCCTTGAGGGGAAGCTGGCGAGCACAGCGAGACTGATGAGGTGGAAAATACAGATGTAACTGTTGAATTATCTTGCATTTTACTGCACCACCTCATCCGAATTTTGCCTCGCAAAACCCACCTGTCTCACCTGTCGGTTCGGTCGGCGGTAAACGATTGCCATCGGCAAGCATCGCTCCTCAAGGAGAAGGCTTCTCCTTGAGGAGAGGCTCCGCCGAAGGCGGTGGTGAGGTGTAGGTTGTTTTTCAACCGTTAAATAACACATCTACTTATTGTACCGAGCCTATCCTCAAGAACAATATACTTTGCATTATATTTTTTATATTCTAACAAATTTTTAATTTATATATAACATTTGCTTTTTGTTCATCGGTTAACCTCTTTTGGAGGCTGTAGCAAAATGAAATCATTTTGCTACAGCCTCGTTGGGGGATGGATGCAAAATAGCTCAGATTGGATAAACCGAATCCCGAAGGCGTACATAAGTACTCCGAGAGGTGAGGTTTATTCAAAACACAAAACATTTTTGAATTTAGGGGATGTTAAAAAACTCCGGATCGCAAGAAAAGAGGAAAAATAACAGGGATTGAGAAAATTTTTTGTAGAATATATCCCTGAATATACCTAAAAACAGGGGTAAAAAAATCAAATTTTTTGATTTTTTGCTTATCATTAGATTATCTTATTCCGTAATTTTCAATAATATAGTCCATATCCTTGTCGCCTCTGCCGGAAAGATTTATTAAAACAGAGCCGTGTTCCATGGATTTTGCAAGCTTCATTCCGTATGCAACAGCGTGAGAGCTTTCAATCGCAGGGATTATGCCCTCTAAACGGGCAAGACGATAGAATGCATCAATGGTTTCCTCGTCATCAATAACATCATATTTAACCCTGCCGATTTCCTGAAGGAAAGCGTGTTCAGGGCCTGATGACGGATAGTCAAGCCCACTTGCAACAGAATAAACAGGTGCAGGCTCACCATTTTCATCTTTGAGCATAATGCTGTTAAAGCCGTGCATAATACCCTCCGTACCGTATTTAAGGCTTGCGGCGTGGTCGCCAAGCTTCGGACCTCTGCCGAGGGGCTCAATTCCGTAAATATCAACCGGGTCATTTAAGAATCCGGCGAAAAGCCCTGCCGCGTTGCTTCCGCCGCCAACACAGGCAACGATTGCGTCCGGAAGATGCCCTGTCATATCAATAAACTGCTCCCTTGCCTCAATTCCGACAATGCTCTGGAAATCACGAACCATCATAGGGAACGGGTGTGGACCTAACACCGAGCCAATACAGTAAATTGCGTCCTTATATTCTCTGCTGTATGCATCAAATGCCGCATCAACAGCCTCTTTAAGAGTTTTAAGTCCGTGTGTAACCTCAACAACATTTGCACCGAGTATTTTCATTCTTGCAACATTTGGAGCCTGCTTTTTAATATCAACAGTTCCCATATAAATATCACATTCAAGTCCGAAATATGCCGCCGCAGTAGCAAGAGCAACACCGTGCTGACCTGCACCTGTTTCGGCGATAACCTTCTTTTTACCCATATATTTTGCTAAAAGTGCCTCACCCATACAGTGGTTAAGCTTGTGAGCACCCGAATGATTTAAGTCCTCTCGCTTTGCATAAAGCTGAACTTTTCCGCCGAGAGCGTCGGAAAGCCTTTCAAGATGAGTAACGGGAGTTGGTCTGCCCTGAAACTCTTTTCTTATTCTGCGAAGCTCTGCAATGAATTTTCTGGACTGACAGATTGAGTAATATGCCTCTGTGATTTCCTCCATTGCCTTTTTGAGATTGTCGGGGATATATGCTCCGCCGTATTTGCCAAAATACCCGTTTTTATCGGGATAGTTGCTGAAATAAGTATCAAAATCAACATTATTTAATTTCATTTTATCTTCCTCCAAATTCAAATATATATATATATAAAGCTGTAAAGCTTCGCCATCGTTTCGTTAAAAGTATCATAGTTAAACCTCCGCAAATCACAAAAAATCCTTGACAGATTAAATTTCTGTCAAGGACGAATAATCAATATCCGCGGTGCCACCCTGAATTCGCATAAAGCGCTCTTAACGAAGTACCATCATACTTCCGACCCTTAACGAAGGTCCTCCCGTCGATGCATTTAACATCGCCCTTAACAGTCCATATTACTCAGGCGACTCTGCGGAACTCACACCGTAATCCGCTCGCTCAAAGAGCCGTTATCTGACTTTTTTCTGCCTCATCGGTTTATTTTCACTATTAAATTATGCTAATTATACCACCCCTGTGCGGTTTTGTCAATAGTTTTATTGCAAAGAAATGAAGAATTGTGCTTTACATTAAGAATAAATTATGTTATAATTTACGCATAGAATAATGAAATGGAGGAGTCGGAATTATGATGTCGAAATTTATGAGGTTTCCGGGGGGAAAGCCTAAAGCCGTAACATTCAGCTATGACGACGGAGTTGCAGATGATATGCGTTTTTCTGATGTTTTAACAAAGGCAGGAATGAAGTGTACTTTTAATCTTAACGGAAAACACAGAAGAGCTTTAACTCATGAGCAGGTTAAGGAATATATGATTGACCGTGGTCATGAAATTGCAGTCCATGGCTTAAACCACAGGGCGGAGGGAAATCTTCGTGCCATTGAGGGGATAAGAGATGTTTTGGACTGTCGCCTTGAAATGGAAGAGGAGTTTGGATTTATTATAAGAGGAATGGCTTATCCCGACACGGGCATAAGGCTTATGAATAACGGCGCAAGCTATGAAAATATTAAGCAGTATCTTTCTGATTTGGATATTGCTTATTCAAGAACCTTAGGCAACGATAATAATGAGTTCCGTTTGCCGTCGGATTGGCATCAATGGATGCCAACGGCACACCATAATAATCCGAATATTTTTGAATATATCGATGAATTTATAAATTTGGATATGTCTAAGAAGACTTATCACGCAAGTCGCTATCCGAGATTGTTTTATATCTGGGGACACAGCTATGAATTTGGTCGTGACAACAACTGGGAGCGTCTTGACGAAATCTGCGAAAAGCTGTCGGGAAATGACGATATATGGTACGCAACCAATATGGAAATTTATGAGTATACAAAGGCGTATGAAGCTCTTGTTTACAGTGCAAACGGCAATACTGTTTATAACCCGACACTTCTTGATATATGGTTTGATGTTGACGGAGAGATTTATAAAATTTCCCCGGGAGAAACCTTGAAAATTTAGGGGGAAGAATAATGGAAAAGTATCTTATTGCAGATTTTTCAAAAATGGAGAATATAGATAAAAAGTATGGCAGAGAGCCGGTTATTGCAATTATGCCAAATGGTACGATTATCTGTGTTATGATAACGGGTGGACCGACAGAGCCGCATAATGATAATGTTGTTGCTTATTGCAAAAGCTATGATAAGGGCGAAAGCTGGACGAAGCCTGAAATTTTATTCAGCCATGAGGATAGAGGGGTATGGGCGCCTGAAATCTATATGGGATTTGAAAATCCGATGATGGTTGTTCATACATACAACGGCGATTGTCCTTATAAGGAGCTCCAGACCTTTGTTTCTTATACTTATGATAACGGCGAAACATGGTCAAAACCCGAAATGATTGCTCCTTATGCTAACGGAGTCAGCTTGAGAAAAGGGATTAAAATGAGTAACGGCGAAACTCTTTTTCCCATATACCACACTATATGCAACAGCGGACTGAAAAAATTTCCAAAGATAGGCGATGAGAATTTTTGGGAAGGCTCACAGCATATTTGCGGAGTGGTTGTAACGGGGGATAACGGAAAAAGCTATATTCCTTATGGGGATTTCAGAATTGATTTGGATTTTCTTAACAATAAAGCGGTGGATACCGGGAAAAATATAGGAAATTCAGTCGATTTATGGGAGCCTAACTGCATTGAAGCGGAGGATGGACATATTATAATGTTTATGCGTGACAGCAGCTATGCATATATAAACTGTGCGGAAAGCTCTGACTACGGAAGAACATGGACACATCACGGAAGTATAGATATTCCCAACGGAAATTCCAAAATAACCCTTGAAAAAGTTAACGGAAAGCTTTTGCTTATTTCAAATGTTACCAACACATTCGGGTTTGACGCAAGAACAAATCTCCAAATTCAGGTAAGCCGAGATAATGGTAAAACATGGGAGTTTTTGTGCTATGTTGATGATAAGGACAAAGCCTTGTTCTATCCACATACGGCAGTTGATTATGAAAATAAAATTCTTTATGTTGCCTATGAAGACGCAGTTTGCCACTATTTAAATAAGTATACATTTGACGAGCTTGGTCTGTAACACAAAAAAGATTTGATTATCCATGCAAAATTTTCGCCTTTGACGAAATGTATATGGGTAATCAAATCTTTTTTTAATAAAGCTTACCTATTCAACAACGGGTGTTCTGACAATTCTTTCGTCTGTGAACACATCTGTTTCGTCGGTGCTTGTGGTTGAAAATTCAGAAATTACAGCTCCTTCGCTTCCTGCTTGGAACCAATGCTTTGTGTTGGGCATAAGTGTGTATTGCTGACCGGGAAGCAAAATTATCTCGTGGTATACGGTCGTTTTTGTTGGAGGGTTAATACCGCTGATGCAATCAAGCTCACCGTCTCCCTCCACATAAAGATATACCTTTCCGAATCGACAGCGGAAGGTTTCTTCCTTCCCCTCTTTCCCGTATGAGCTGATATGCATATGTTCGGGGCAAGTCTGTTTCGGGAAAAGCACCATTTCCTTTGCGCATACTCGGTCTGTGTTAATATACACACATATCTGAAGACCGATTTCCTCAATCATATCAAGACCAAAGTCGGCAACCTCTAAATTTTCTTTTTCTTCGCTTGTGAGAACTATCCCTGCTTTTTCAAAGTAGGTAAGTGCTCTCTCTTTTATTAGGGTATACTGTTCTTTTTTCACGGGAAACTCCTTTCAAGACATCCAATTATTTACGATATTTTTCATACTACACCTATTATATACCGACAAATTGCAGTTGTCAAGCATTGAGAGAAATTAGAGTTTAAGATTGACAATTTATACGCAATGGAATATAATTAAGTATATGAAACGGTTGTTTTGCACAGGAGGATTTAAATATGGATAAGAAAAAGAAGATTTTTTATTTTTCGTCAACTCATTGGGACAGGGAGTGGTATCAGAGCTTTCAGGGATTCAGATACAGATTGGTTAAGGTTATGGACGGAATTCTTGATGCCATGAAGAATCAGGAGGATTTTAAGATTTTTCATCTTGACGGACAGAGCATAGTTTTGGAGGATTATGCCGAGATAAAGCCCAAGAACGCACAGGAGCTTACGGAGTATATCAAAAACGGTCGGATTAAGGTTGGACCGTGGTATGTTATGCCTGATGAGTTTAATCTTTCGGGGGAAAGCCTTATAAGAAATCTTATGCTGGGTCATGAGGTATCAAAAAAATGGGGCGCTGAAAGTGCGTGGAAGTTTGGATATATTTGCGATATATTCGGACATATAGCGCAAATGCCGCAAATCTTCACCGGTTTTGATATAAACCATTCTTATCAGTGCAGAGGCTATCATACCTGCAGCACGCCGTATTTTATATGGAAATCTCCCGATGGCAGTGAGGTTATTAATATCCATATCAGCAATAACGGAGCGTATGGTGAATATGCCCGTCGTGTGCTTGAAAGACCTTTTGGTGAAGAGCCGTATACCCTTGACGAAATCAAGGATAGAACAAAAGCATATATGGATTATTTGCTTACGACAAGTGAGCTTCCTGTATATATTGTAAGTGACGGAATAGACCATAGTCCATTACATACTGACACGGGAAAATATATTGAGTTTATAAAAGAGATTTTACCCGACTTTGAGGTTTATCATTGTGATTTGCGTGATGCAGGGGTATATCTTGAGCAATATCGTGATGAGCTGCCGGTTGTTGAAGGTGAACTTAATATCAGTGCTAAATGGTTTGATTCAATGCAGCTTATACCAAATACGGTTTCAAGCTATTATACCATTAAAAAGGCAAATGATATATGTCAGAACAAGCTGGAAAAAATTGTTGAGCCAATGGTCGCATTTTCGGCAATGTCGGGAAATCCGATGGAGAGGGAATATGTAAAAGTTGCATATAAGCATCTTATTCAAAATCATCCTCATGATTCTATATGCGGTTGTTCGATTGATCGGGTGCACAAGGATATGGAATACAGATTTTCTCAGACAGAAGAGCTTTGCGATGAGCTTCTGGCGGATTATATGTATAGTGAAGCAAGACCGTATCTTAACGGAAAGGATAAGGATACTCACGGAATACTGACATTGTTTAATCCTCTTCCTTATGATATAGACAGAGTCATAACCGTGGACATTAATATGAAGGCGGATTATCCGGAGCAATTTGCAGAGCCTCTTTGCGGTTATGAGCTTATAAATAATTTCAGAATATGCGATTATGAGGGCAATGAGATTCCCTATCAGGTGGTTGATATTAAGCGTGGAATGACCCGAAGAATTATTGAACATCATTGTGAAACTGTTGATGTGCACAGAGTTACATTTAAAGCCCATTTGCCGGCATCGGGAATGTGCGAATATCGTATTGTTCCGTCAAAGGAATTTACCCGTTATTTGTCACATTTAAACAGCGGTGTTGATTATATGGAAAACAGCAAAATCCGTGTTAAAATTAATCCAAACGGTACTTTGTGTATATATGATAAGCTTAACGACAGGACTTATGATAATCAGCTTTGCCTTGTTGATGATGGTGAAATCGGGGACGGCTGGTCACATTGCAATCCAAGAAATGACAGAGCGGTTATGTCAGCCTTTGGCGGTTGCAATGTTGAAAAAATTGAAAGCGGCTGCTCAAGGTGTGTATTCAGGATTACCAAAAAATTTATGGTCCCTGAGAAAATGGAATTTAGCGCAACGGGAAAAACACGAAGTGATGCGTATAAAGAGTATACCGCGGTATTTGAAGTTGGGCTTAATGAAGATGCGGAATATGTTGATGTTAAGCTGACTGTTGATAATAATGTGTGTGACCACAGACTTCGCCTTGCAGTGCCCACATATACAGAAGGCGACAAATATTTTGCAGGTCAGGCGTTTTATTGCTGTGAGAGAAATGTTGATATTGATTATTCAACACAGAATTGGTATGAGCCTGAAGTTCATGAAAAAGCAATGAACGGTATTATGGGTAAGCGCAGGGCGGACGGAACAGGACTTGCCTTTGTCAGCGCAGAAGGACTCCACGAATGTGCAAGCTTTGATGATGATTATAAAACGCTGTATGCAACTTTAATTCGCAGTTTTAAGAAAACAGTAACAACTAACGGTGAAGTCGGCGGACAAATTCAGGGCGAACACGAATTTAACTTCCGCCTTGTGCCTTTAAACTCGGATATTTCATATGCAGACCTTGTTCGTCAGCAGGATATTATGGGAGTCGGGCTGATAAGTGCCTATGCTGAGGTTGAGGCTGACTCGAAAACGAAGGCTCCCGTAAGTAGCTTTAAGTTAAGCGGAGATGATATTCTTTTATCTGTGATAAAATGTGCGGAAAGAGAAGATAATGCATATATCGTCAGAATGTTTAATGCCTCGGATAAAGACTCTGTTGCAACCCTTGAATTTGCAGACAGCGTAAAAGAAGCGGTTGAAACCAATATGAATGAAGAGGTTTTAGCTTATAATAATACCGAGCTTGACGGAAATAAAGTTAAGCTTAATATAGCGCCATGGCATATTTCAACTGTTATGGTTAAATTCTGATGTGTTTTCACAGATTGGATTTGGGCAATTTTCCCCGACCGTTTTTATTCGGTCGGGTGAAATATTTTATCTTATGGGAAAGATGCAGTTTCTTATAAGATAAAATACACGATTAAATTGCCCTTATAAATTTTTTAGCAAAAGGTAAGATATATGGAAAAGGAAATGAAACGGATTGCTCTCGGAATTCTGGCACATGTTGACGCAGGAAAAACAACCCTTTCAGAAGGGCTTTTGTTTTCGGCAGGGGAAATTCGCAAACTGGGCAGAGTAGATTTGGGGGATGCCTTTTTGGATATTAATGAAATAGAACGAAAAAGAGGGATTACCATTTTTTCAAAGCAAGCGATAATTGGTCTTGAAAACACTCTGATAACCCTTTTGGACACACCCGGTCATGTGGATTTTTCCGCTGAGGCGGAACGAACCTTGGCTGTTTTGGATTATGCTGTTTTGGTTATAAGCGGAACAGACGGTATTCAAAGTCACACAAAGACTTTGTGGGAGCTTTTGGAAAAACATAATATTCCGCTTTTTGTTTTTATTAATAAAATGGATTTGACGGGAGCGGACAAAGAACGGGTCATAAAGGAATTGGGAGCTGAATTTGGTGAAAATTTTATAGATTTCACGGAAAATTCGGAGAAAATTTGCGAAAGTCTGGCTCTTTGCGATGAAAGTTTGATGGAGGAGGCTTTGTTGGGCGAGATTTCCGAAAAAACGGTTGCTGAGGCAATAAAGAGAAGGTCTGTTTTTCCATGCTTTTCCGGGTCGGCTCTTAAAATGCAGGGAGTTGACTTTTTCCTGAAGGCTCTGGAGCGATTAAGCCTGCCTGCAAAAGCAATGGAAGCTTTCGGGGCAAAGGTGTTTAAAATAGGTCAGGACGACAGAGGAATTCGTTTGACTTATATGAAAATTACGGGCGGAAGCCTAAGAGTGAGAAATCTTATCCGAACAGGAGAAGATATAGAAGAAAAAGTGAATGAAATCCGTATATATTCGGGAGAAAAATATCAGCCAGCGGAGGAAGTGTATCCCGGCTGTGTTTGTGCTGTGGCAGGGCTAAAGCAAACTGCTACCGGACAAGGTCTGGGTTTTGAGGGAAATGCCTCACCCCTGACGGCAGAGCCGATTTTCAATTATCGTGTCATTTTGCCGTCGGATGTGAGCCCCTCGGTTGCCCTTGAAAAATTTAAAGAGCTGGAGCAGGAAGAAACTCAACTTATGGTAACATGGAACAGTCAAATGAAAGAAATTCATTTGCGTGTTATGGGCGTAATTCAGCTTGAAATCCTAAAACAGCTTGTTAAAAACCGTTTTGATATGGATGTTGCCTTTGAAGAGGGAAGGATTTTATATAAAGAAACCATTGAAAATGTGGTGGAAGGTGTCGGACATTTTGAGCCTTTGCGTCATTATGCGGAGGTACATCTTTTGCTATCGCCCTTGCCAAGGGGGACGGGAATGCAGTTTGAAGTCGATTGTCCCGAAAATGTTTTGGATAAAAACTGGCAGAGGCTTATTCTGACTCATTTGATGGAAAAGCAGCATATCGGTGTTTTGACGGGTTCGCCAATAACCGATGTGAAAATCACGTTAAAATCCGGAGCAGCCCATTTAAAGCATACGGAAGGCGGAGATTTCCGTCAGGCAACATACAGAGCCGTAAGACAAGGCTTAATGAAAGCGAAATCTCTTTTGCTTGAGCCTTATTATGACTTTGTTATTGATATTCCGGCGGATAATGTGGGAAAGGTTATGACGGATTTGAATTTAATGGGGGCGGAATTTTCTGTTTTTCGCACCTCGGTTGAAATGTCGAAAATCAAAGGAACTGCCCCGGCAGAGGTTATAAGAAATTATCAAAAGCAGATTACGGCATATACTCACGGTGTCGGACAAATAACCTGTAGGTTTGGCGGATATGGTAATTGCCAAAATACCGATGAAGTTGTGGAAACCATCGGATATTCTGCGGAAGAAGACACGGAAAACACTCCCGACTCCGTTTTTTGTTCCCACGGAGCGGGATTTCATGTGAAGTGGAACGAGGTTTCCGATTATATGCATTTGGAAAGTATATTAAAGCCAAAAAAGGTGGAAGAAAAGGCAAAAACTGTTCGTGCTTCCTCTGTCTCTGCCGATGATGAGGAGCTGCTTCGGATTTTTGAGAGAACTTACGGTAAGGTGGAAACAAAACTGCCTGACCGTGCTATGCATACCCCGAAGGAGGCTAAACCATATAAGCCGAGAAAAAGCAGTGGGAAGAAGTATGATAAAAGCTATCTTTTGATAGATGGATATAATATGATTTTTGCATGGGACAGCCTTAAAAAAATTGCGTCATACAGTTTGGAGGACGCAAGACGGGAGCTGATTGAACGGCTCTCGGTTTATAAGGTCTTTAAGGATTATGAAATCATATTGGTTTTTGATGCCTATAAGGTTAAGGGAAACCGTGGCGAAGAGGAACGGGAAAAAGGGCTGACGATTGTCTATACAAAGGAAGCCCAAACCGCCGATGCCTATATTGAAAAAACAGCTAAAGAATTAACGAAAAATTATCAGGTAACCGTTGCAACATCAGATGCTCTCGAACAGCTTATAATTTTTGGAAGCGGAGCATTCAGGATGCCGGCAAGACACTTGGAGGAAGATGTTATAAGTGTGGAAAAGGGTGTCCGAAAAATGGTGGAGCTGTATAATTTAAAAACGGATAACTCCGGATTTTTAAGAGTTTTGGAAGAAAAACTTAAACAGATAAAGTTAAAAAATAACGAAGATGAATAAATAAATTGTAAACAGTTCAACCTCTGTCAGCCTTCTTCTTTTCTTGCAATTCGGAGCTTTTAACATTCCCTTTAGTCAAACATTGAAGTGGACATATACCGCTCACCTGTGTCAGGAAGGAGAGCAACGATGATTTTGCCTTTGTTTTCTTCCCTTTCGGCAAGCTTGGTTGCGGCAAAAACCGATGCACCCGAGGAAATTCCGACAAGGATTCCCTCTTGTCTTGCGAGGGCTTTTCCCGTTTTCATGGCATCTTCATCGGAAACGGTTATTATTTCGTCATAAATTTCACGGTTTAAAGCATCGGGGATGAAATTCGCTCCAATCCCCTGAATTTTGTGCGCCCCGGCTCTTCCTTCCGACAGAAGTGGTGAGGAAAGAGGCTCAACGGCAACGATTTTTATGCGTGGATTTTGGGATTTAAGATATTCACCAACTCCCGAAAGAGTTCCGCCGGTTCCGATGCCTGCAACGAAAATGTCAACCTGACCATCAGTATCCTCCCATATTTCGACCCCGGTGGATTCTCTGTGTGCCTTGGGGTTTGCAGGATTTTCAAACTGACCGGGGATAAAGCCTCCCTCAATTTCCTTTGAAAGCTCAAGTGCCTTCTCAACAGCCCCTGACATCCCTTTTTTTCCGTCAGTTAAGACTATTTCCGCACCGTAGGCTTTCAATAGATTTCGCCGTTCAACGCTCATGGTTTCAGGCATTGTCAGAATGACCCTATACCCTCTCGCCGCCGCAACGCAGGCAAGTCCAATCCCTGTGTTTCCGCTGGTTGGCTCGATAATAACAGACCCTTTTCTGAGGAGTCCTCGATTTTCCGCATCGTTTATCATTGCGAGACCGACTCTGTCTTTAACACTTCCCGCGGGATTAAAATATTCAAGCTTGGCAAGAATTTTTGCATTAAGTCCGTTGGCGAAATTTGAAAGCTCCATAAGAGGGGTCTTTCCTATAAGCTCTGTGACGTTTTTATAAATCTTCATATTTTCAGTCCTTCATAAATTTTTTTTCATTATATATCATATTATCCAATAATGTCAATAATCAACCGGAACATTATCCTTTATTTTCAGTATGTCGGGGGTAACGGTGCAGTTGAGGGCAATAATGTTCACCCCAAAATCCCTCGCCTTTATGAGTGCGTCAGCAAAATTTGGATGAGTTTTTCGGTTTGGGGTAAAATATTTACAGCTTTCCATCTGAACTATAAAGAAAATGTATGCCTCATACCCCTCTCTTTTACATTCAATCAGTTCATTAATATGCTTAACACCACGCTCTGTGGGTGCATCAGGAAACATAACAACACCGTTTTCCTCTAATGTGACACCCTTTATTTCAGCAAAAATTTTTCGGTTTTTGGCTTCAATATAAAAGTCAAACCGTGAATTTTTGTATTTACATTCCGGTTTAATCAGAGTGATTTCTTCAAAAAAATTTCCTTCAATCAGCCATTCGTGAAAAACCTTGTTGGGAGCTTGGCTGTCCATATTAATAAGGGTTTTTCCTTTTAAAACCGTAATCAGGTCGTATTTTGTCTTTCTGTTTGGGTTATCGGATTGCTGAACATAAATTTTCGCTCTGTCTGTTAAAAGCTCACGACAGCGTCCCGTGTTTTTGACATGGCAGATTTCCTCTCTGCCGTCAACTTCGATATGGGCGATAAATCGATTTGGTCTTTTAAGAAAGGTTGCAGTTTTAATGTTTTCATATTTCATATCATTGCCTCCCGAACTAATTTTAACACAGTAAAAATCTATTGTCAACTGCCTAAAATCTTGACAAATTCGTAAATTTGGAGTATTATATAATATGAAAAAATATCGGAAAGGGAGGGCTCACTATGGAAAATGAAAATTTCAGCGAACTCATACAACAACTTCTTGAAGAACGGAAATTCACCCGATTGCGATCTATTTTGCTTGAAATGATGCCGATTGATATTGCAATGCTTTTTGATGAATTTCCGGAAGACGACCTTCCCTTGATTTACAGAATATTGCCAAAGGAGCTTGCTGCGGAGGTTTTTGCCTGTCTTGATTCGGACAGTCAGGAACAGCTTATCCTGGCGTTCAGCGATAAGGAGCTCCGTATAGTTCTTGACCAGATGTATGTCGATGATACGGTTGACTTGATAGAGGAAATGCCTGCAACGGTGGTTAAGCGAATTCTCGCTCACACTCCTCCCGAAAAGAGGCAGAGTATCAACGAAATCCTTAAATATCC
Organism: Oscillospiraceae bacterium; assembly: GCA_015068605.1. Lineage (GTDB taxonomy): Bacteria > Bacillota > Clostridia > Monoglobales > Monoglobaceae > SIG454. The sequence continues at coordinate 15,424 of SVKF01000008.1, read as the reverse complement.
CGATGACAGCGCAGGCTCAATGATGACTACTGAATATATAGATTTGCGGAGGGATATGACGGTTTCCGAGGCTTTTGAAAAAATCCGCAGAGTCGGAGTTGATAAGGAAACGATTTATACCTGTTATGTTAAGGACAGAAATCGGCACCTTCTCGGGGTTATAACCGTTAAAACCCTTTTGCTTGCTCCGTCAGACGCAATTATTGAAGATTTGATGGACACAAATATTATTTGTGTTGATACCTTTGAGGATAAAGAAGTCGTTGCCAAAATGTTCGATAAGTATGATTTTCTTGCGTTGCCCGTCGTGGATAAGGAAAATCGTTTGGTTGGTATTATAACAGTCGACGATGCTATGGATGTTATCCAGGAGGAGACGACGGAGGATTTTGAAAAAATGGCGGCTATTATGCCGAGTGAGGGCGAATATCTTAAAACCTCGGTTTTCAAACACGCAAAAAGCCGTATTGTGTGGCTGTTGTTCCTTATGCTGACCGCAACATTTACGGGTATGATTATAACTCAATATGAGGCGGCTTTCACAAGCTTGCCAATCCTCGTTGCCTTTGTTCCCATGATTATGGGAACCGGCGGAAACAGTGGGTCGCAGAGTGCGACAATGATTATAAGAGGTCTGTCAATTGACGAAATATCCCTTGGTGACTTTTTTAAAGTGTTTTTGAAGGAGGCAGGGGTTGGTGTACTGTGCGGAACGGTGCTTGCTGTTGTAAACGGTATAAGAGTGTATCTGACTGCCGATGAACACGATTTATATCTTACAATAGTGCTGGGAATAACCCTAATTATGACGGTTCTTATCGCAAAAATTTTGGGCTGTGTTCTCCCAATGGTTGCAAAGCTCCTTCATCTTGACCCGGCGCTTATGGCAGGACCGCTGGTGACAACAATAACGGATACCTGCTCGGTTCTTCTGTATTTCTTGATTGCAAGCAGTATGGCTAATATGTTTGGTGTACCGCTGATTTAAAGGAATATAGTTTCTTTGAATATTACACGGAATGTTAAAATACGATATTTTGTGTATATTTACTATAAAAAAACTATATATAGTACTTGACAAAAGGTAAAAAAAATGGTAAAATAAAGTGCTTTATGTTTAAGTGTTGCACTGTGTCCATTTGAGACTTTGGCTTCATAATTTTAACGGGAGTAAATTAAAATGGAAAGATTGCAGAATAAAAATCGTGTTGCAGGGATTAAACAAGTCAAAAAAGCAATTCTTGCCCAAAAGGCGGAAGCTGTATTTATTGCCAAAGATTGTGATCTTTATATTATTGAAGAAATGGAAAATCTTTGCAGTGAGAATGAGGTTTTTGTTGTTTATGCCGAAACCATGAAAGAGCTTGCAAAAGCCTGCCGTGTGGAAGTTCCGACGGCTGTGGCGGCAACGGTCAAGGAATAATAACATTGTTAAAAGTGCAAATGCATTTTTATATATATTTTATATTACAGGGGGTGAATATTAAGTGCCAACATTTAACCAACTTGTTAAGAAGGGTAGAGCAACTGCTGAAAAGAAGTCAACAGCTCCGGCTCTCTTAAAGGGTTTTAACACCATTAAGAAAAAGCCGACAAACCAGGATTCTCCGCAGAAGAGAGGCGTTTGTACATCTGTTAGAACTATGACTCCTAAAAAGCCTAACTCAGCTCTTCGTAAGGTTGCCAGAGTTCGTCTTACTAACGGCATCGAGGTTTCTGCTTATATCCCGGGTGTGGGACATAACCTTCAGGAACACAGCGTTGTTATGATAAGAGGCGGAAGAGTTAAGGACCTCCCGGGTGTGCGTTATCACATTATCCGCGGAACACTTGATACTGCCGGCGTTGCTAAGCGTAACCAGTCAAGATCTAAGTACGGTGCAAAGAGACCGAAGGAAGGTAAATAATTCCTTGAAACTCTGAAGAAATTTATTGAAAAATCAGTATAGTGCGTATATTACTATTTTATATATATCGAAGCGAGCAACAGCTCCCACTGATGAGTAATAGTAGATACAGCGCTAACAGTACCAATTAAGGTATTGAGTACCTTGTGGGTATTTACCACTAAGAAATGGAGGGAAGATAAGTGCCAAGAAAAGGACATATTGCACGTCGTGACGTGTTACCTGATCCGCTTTACAACAGTAAGACTGTTACTCGTCTTATCAACAACATCATGTTAGATGGCAAGAAGGGTGTTGCCCAGGCTATCGTTTATGATGCTTTTGAGATTATTAAGGAAAAAACAGGCAAAGACCCGGTTGAGGTTTTTGAGGAAGCTATGAACGCTGTTATGCCTGTTCTCGAAGTTAAGGCAAGACGTGTCGGCGGTGCTAACTATCAGGTTCCGATCGAAGTTCGTGCTGAAAGAAGAGAAACTCTTGGTCTCCGCTGGATAACTCTTTATTCTCGTCAGAGAAATGAAAGAACTATGGCTGAAAGACTTGCGAACGAACTTATGGACGCAATCAACAGCACAGGCGGTGCATACAAGAAAAAAGAAGACACACACAAGATGGCTGAAGCGAATAAGGCATTCGCTCACTTCCGCTGGTAATTTTGCTTCGAAATTTACCTCGTCTTTGAGAGCATTGCTCGGCAGGAAAATGCTCGTCGTATATTAATACGACTGTGCTTTTCGCTACCTCGCATCTCTCAAATCCAAGGCAAATTTCTTCGCAAAACCATTCGAAGAATGTTTGAGGATTTGGTTGGGGCAGAAAAATGCTCGTCGTATATTAATACAGCTGTGCTTTTCATTATCTCGTATCCTCCAAATCTAAAGCAATTTTCTTCACAAAACCATTCGAAGAATGTTTGAGGATTTGGGCAGAGCAAGAAAATGCTCGTTGTATATTAATACGACTGTGCTTTTCATTATCTCGTATCCGCCAAATCTAAAGCAAATTTCTTCGCAAAACCATTCGAAGAATGTTTGAGGATTTGGGCAGGGCAGGAAAATGCTCGCTGTATAGCATATACAGCTGTGCTTTTCATTATCTCATATCCGCCAAATCTAAAGCAATTTTCTTCACAAAACCATTCGGAGTGTGATGAGTGAAAAGAGAAATTCTTTTCCGCCTCGCATTTGCGTGCATCACTCTTTGAATTAAGCGGAAATATTGATATATTGCGGAAAAACCGCAATCAGATTTAAGCATTCCCTATGGAATTGCTTTATGAAAGGAGAAAATTATGGGTAGAGAGTTCTCATTGGAAAGAACAAGAAATATTGGTATCATGGCTCACATTGATGCCGGTAAAACAACAACCACCGAGCGTATTCTTTATTATACAGGTGTAAACCACAAAATCGGTGAAACCCATGAAGGTTCTGCAACTATGGACTGGATGGCTCAGGAGCAGGAGCGTGGTATCACAATTACCTCCGCTGCAACAACTTGTTTCTGGCAGCCTGCTGAAGGTCCTTACAAAAATATCAAACACAGAATTAACATCATCGACACACCGGGACACGTTGACTTTACAGTTGAAGTTCAGCGTTCACTCCGTGTTCTCGACGGCTCTGTTACAGTTATGTGTGCTAAGGGCGGCGTTGAGCCTCAGTCAGAAACCGTTTGGCGTCAGGCTGATGACTACAAAGTTCCCCGTATGATATATGTCAACAAAATGGACATTATGGGTGCAGACTTCTATAATGTTGTTAACATGATTCACGAGCGTCTCCATGCTAACGGTGTTCCGATTCAGTTACCTATCGGTTCTGAAGACACATTTGTTGGTATCATTGACCTTATGAACATGGAAGCTGAAGTTTATGAGGACGAGCTTGGTCAGAAATATCATAAGGAAGAAATTCCTGCTGATATGAAGGAAAAAGCTGAAGAATACCGTCAGCAGATGGTTGAAGCTATCTGTGAAACAGATGAAGCTTTGATGGAAAAATTCTTTGACGGCGAAGAAATTTCTGTTGCTGAACTTAAGAAAGCTTTGAGAAAAGCTACAATCAACAACGAAATCGTTCCGGTTCTTTGCGGAACATCATACAGAAATAAGGGCGTTCAGCTTCTTTTGGACGCAATTGTTGAATATATGCCAAACCCAACAGATGTTCCAAACATCAAGGGTGTTGATCCTGACACAGGTGAAGAAACAGAGAGACCATCAACAGATGATGCTCCGTTTGCAGCTCTTGCATTTAAGATTGCAACAGACCCATTCGTTGGTAAGATTTGCTTCTTCCGTGTATATTCAGGTACACTTGCAAAGGGTTCACACGTTCTTAACTCTTGCAAGAATAAGCGTGAAAGAATGGGAAGAATTCTCCAGATGCACGCTAACCACAGAGAAGACCTTGACATTGTTTATTCCGGTGATATTGCTGCTGCAGTAGGTCTCCAGAACACAACAACAGGTGAAACTCTTTGTGACGAAAAAGCTCCTGTAATCCTTGAGTCTATGGTATTCCCTGAACCGGTTATCCGTGTTGCTATCGAGCCAAAGACAAAGGCAGGTCAGGAAAAGATGGGTATCGCTCTTGCAAAGCTTGCAGAAGAAGACCCAACATTTAAGACTTACACAGACGAAGAAACAGGCCAGACAATCATCGCAGGTATGGGTGAGCTCCACCTTGAAATTATCGTTGACCGTCTCTTAAGAGAATTTAAGGTTGAGGCTAATGTTGGTGAACCTCAGGTATCTTACCGTGAAGCATTCAGAAAGCCTGTTAACATTGAGCATAAGTATGCTCGTCAGTCAGGTGGTAAAGGTCAGTACGGACACGTTCTCGTTAAGTTCGAGCCACTGGAAGAGGGCGAAGGATATGTATTTGAGAACGCTATTGTCGGCGGTTCTATTCCGAAGGAATATATCCCTGCTGTTGATGCCGGTATCCAGAGCGCAATGCTCAACGGTGTCCTCGCAGGTTACAACGTTGTTGACCTTAAGGCTGTCCTCTATGACGGTTCTTACCACGAAGTTGACTCCTCTGAAATGGCGTTTAAGATTGCTGCTTCTATGGCATTTAAAGACGCTATGAGAAAGTCAGACCCGGTTCTTAAAGAACCTATCATGCTTGTTAACGTTATAACTCCTGATGATTACCTCGGATTTGTAATCGGTGACTTAAGCTCAAGACGTGGTATGATTAAGAGTCAGGAATCAAGAAGCGGCGGTGTTACACAGGTAACAGCTAATGTCCCGCTTTCTGAAATGTTTGGTTACGCAACTGTTCTCCGTAGCGGAACACAGGGTCGTGGTCAGTATACAATGGAACCTTCACATTACAGCGAAGTTCCAAGATCAATTCAGGAGAAAATTATCAGCGACAGAGCGAAATAATTATTTTTGTAAAATTTTCAGTTTATTTTACAAAAAACTCTTGAAAACTATTTGAAAAAATAGTAAAATAAAAAATAGGGGTAATTCCCTGATAAAGTAAATTAATTAAAAGTTAAATACAAGGAGGAATTTCAAAATGGCAAAAGCTAAATATGAAAGAACCAAACCACACGTAAACATTGGTACTATCGGTCACGTTGACCATGGTAAAACTACTCTTACCGCTGCTATCACAAAGGTGCTTGCTATGGACGGTAAGGCTCAGTACGAAGCTTACGATATGATCGATAAGGCTCCGGAAGAAAGAGAAAGAGGTATCACAATCTCTACAGCTCACGTTGAATACGAAACAGAAACAAGACACTACGCACACGTTGACTGCCCTGGACATGCTGACTACGTTAAGAACATGATCACAGGTGCTGCTCAGATGGACGGTGCTATCTTGGTTGTTTCTTCTGCTGACGGTCCAATGCCTCAGACAAGAGAACACATCCTTCTCTCCCGTCAGGTTGGCGTTCCTTACATCGTTGTATTCATGAACAAGGTTGACCAGGTTGACGATCCTGAACTTCTCGAACTCGTTGAAATGGAAATCAGAGAACTTCTCTCTGAATATGACTTCCCGGGTGACGATATTCCGATCGTTAAGGGTAGCGGTCTCCAGGTTCTCGAATGTGCATCAAACGACCCATCTGCTCCTGAATATGCTTGTATCCACGAACTCATGGCTGAAGTTGACAGATACATTCCAACACCTGAAAGAAAGAGCGATCTTCCTTTCCTTATGCCTGTCGAAGACGTATTCTCTATCACAGGTCGTGGTACAGTTGCTACAGGTAGAGTTGAAAGAGGTACTCTCGTTGTTTCTGACGAAGTTGAAATCGTTGGTCTTGCTGACGAAAGCCGTAAGGTTGTTGTAACAGGTATCGAAATGTTCAGAAAGCTTCTTGATCAGGCTGAAGCTGGTGACAACATTGGTGCTCTTCTCCGTGGTGTACAGAGAAACGAAATCGAAAGAGGACAGGTTCTCGCTAAGCCGGGTTCAATCACACCTCATACAAAGTTCACAGGCGAGGTTTACGTTCTTACTAAGGAAGAAGGCGGACGTCATACTCCATTCTTCACAAACTACAGACCTCAGTTCTATTTCAGAACAACTGACGTTACAGGTATCGTTAACCTTCCTGAAGGAGTAGAAATGTGTATGCCTGGTGACAACGTTACTATGACAGTTGAACTCACAACACACATCGCTATGGAAGAAGGTCTCCGTTTCGCTATTCGTGAAGGCGGTAGAACAGTTGGTTCCGGCGTTGTAACATCTATCATTGAATAATTTTATTTCATGATATTAAAAGGACGGGCATTGCCCGTCCTTTTGTATATAAATGTCTGTCGAAGAAAGAATTTTATTCACGGAACTGAATATAGGATAAAACAAAGCAAGGAGATATTGGTATGAAAAGAGATGTTTGTGTTTTTTATAATAAAAATGTGGAAGAAGTATACAGGGCTTGTGTTAAGGTGGTTGCAGGTCATTTTAATCAGGAGTTTCGGTCAATGCCGTTTCATGCAATTTCATTTGGATTATGTTTTTCTTTCAGATATAATATGAATGGCGGATTGTGTAATGTAAGCTTTATTTCATATAATGGCGGAACGGCAATGAATATAAATTATGATATATATCTTCAACTATGGGGTGCAAGATATAAGGCTCACAGCAGGCACATGGTGGAATATATGAATCAGCTTCTCGGAACATACGGTCAGGAGGTTTATATTCCGATTGAAGAGTTTATGAAACCTTCAAATAAGGTAGTGCAGAATATTAACCCGTATGCAGGACAGAATTTTGCATATGCTAATGCTCAGCCAAATGCGAACAATATGCCAAATATGAACACGATAAGCTTTTGTTCGAAATGTGGACGCAGATTTGAGCCGTCAGATATGTTTTGCAGGCAGTGCGGCGGAAAGCGGCTGTAATCATATTATAAAATTGATTTTAGTTAATATATTGAAAAAAGACTAAATTATTTCGATTAATTTGTGCAATTAGGATATCCAACTTTTGATATGACAAAAACCCTGAAAAACCGCATAACCACGGGCTTTTTTGAGGGTTAGAATTTTTTGTTAGACAAAATAAACAAAAAAGTAAATATAGATTTGTGCAATAAGTCTCTATGAAAAAATTGAAAAGTATGCTAAAATAGTACAGAAGTAAAATGATTAATAAACGGAGGCAGATGCATAATGGCAAGTTTGAGCTTACGAAATATTTACAAAGTATACGAAGGAAATGTTACAGCTGTTAAAGATTGTAACCTTGAAATTGAAGACAAGGAGTTTATCGTTCTTGTTGGTCCTTCCGGTTGCGGAAAATCAACAACTCTCAGAATGATTGCAGGCCTTGAAGAAATATCAAAGGGTGAGTTATACATAGGCGACAAGCTTGTTAACTCAATCGCTCCGAAGGACAGAGATATTGCGATGGTTTTCCAGAACTACGCTCTTTATCCTCATATGACAGTATTTGACAATATGGCTTTTGGTCTTAAGCTTCGTAAAGTTCCGAAGGCAGTTATTAAACAGAAGGTTCAGGAAGCTGCAAAGATTCTTGACATAGAACATCTTTTAGAGAGAAAGCCGAAGGCATTGTCCGGTGGTCAGAGACAGCGTGTTGCTCTCGGTCGTGCTATTGTTCGTAATCCTAAGGTTTTCCTTTTGGACGAACCGCTCTCTAACCTTGACGCAAAGCTTCGTGTTCAGATGCGTAGTGAGATTTCAAAGCTTCACAAAAAGCTTCAGACAACATTTATCTATGTAACACACGACCAGACAGAAGCTATGACAATGGGTTCTAAAATCGTTGTTATGAAAGACGGTGTTGTTCAGCAGGTTGCAAGTCCTGTTGATATTTACAACGAACCATGTAACGTATTTGTTGCCGGATTTATCGGAAGCCCGCAGATGAACTTTATCAATGCAACATTGACTAAAAAGCAGGATGGTGTTTATCTTGTTAACGATAAGATGAGCATTAAGCTTCCGGAAGGAAAGGCAAATCGTCAGGAGCTTAATGAATACTTTGATAAGGAAGTTATCATTGGTATCAGACCTGAAAATATTTATGATGACCAGAATCACATTTCAACTTTTGGAGATTGCAAGGTTACAGCAACAGTTACTCACACAGAATTAATGGGTGCGGAAACATATCTCTTCCTTGATGCTTGTGATACACAGATTGTTGCTCGTGTTAACCCGAGAACAACAGCTAAAACAGATGATGTTATTGATGTTGTATTTGAAGGCAACAAGATTCACATCTTTGATAAAGAAACAGAAATGTCTATTATTTCCTAATGATATGTAAATTTATTGCACCGTCGGATAGAATGTTCTGGCGGTGCATATTTTTCAAAAAATAGTTAAAGGAGAGAAAAATATGCAGAATTTAACAGATAACATCATAGAATTAAATAGGGATATGGAACCTTATATTATTCAAGGCTCTGCGTCACGCCCTGTTCCTTTTAAAAATAAATACGGAGACAAGTTTAAGCCCCTTCAGTTTGTTCATTTTTCGGATATTCATGCGGTTTTGGACTTGTGGAATCGTATGGTTGAATATGTTAATCATTATAAAGAATACATAGATTTTGCCCTTCACACGGGCGATTATTGCGGAAATAACCAGTCTTTGTATGTGGATTTTTATAATTACGGAACCCAATGCGACAGACCGATATATAACTGTGTGGGTAATCACGATACGGTTATAACGCCAAAATGGATTGGTAACACAAAGGAATCCACGCATGAATTGTTGTTTGCACCAATAAATGATGATTCAAGAAATGTTAATTTCCTTGAATGTGAATATTCCATGACATACTATAAGGATTTTCCGGAAGCGAATGTAAGACTTGTTGTTCTTGATTTGTACTATGACATTGAGCTTCAGAGTGAATGGCTGAAGCAGATTCTTGCTGATGCAAAAGAAAAAAATCTGGGTGTTATAACTGCTATGCATGAGCCGTCAGGTGAGATACATGACACTTATGGTGTAACATTCCATACGAAAAATGATTATCAGTCCCTTGTGGGCAAACGCAGACAGGTGCCATTTGAGCCGATTATTGCGGATTTTGTTGCACAGGGCGGGTGTCATATCTGTAATCTTGCAGGGCATGAGCATCATGACTTTTTTGGTAGAACAGATGCCGGAATCTTAAACTCAATTGTTCCGTCTGCAACTAATTGGAACGGCTGGTGCGACGGAAAGCGTATCAGAGGAACAAGAACTTATGACTGCTTTAATGTTGTCAGCATAGATGCAAATCTGGGAATTTTGAAGATTGCGAGAATAGGAAATAACACTGACAATTATTTCCGTAGTCAAAGAGCGCTTTGTTATGATTATATCAATAAAAAAGTTATATATAACGGATAAATAGGACTAAATAAAACAGAGGTCATGGCTAATTTGCTATGGCCTTTGTTTTATCCTATGTTATTTAATTATGAGCATAAAAAGTGTCAGAATTATGACAAATGCAAAATTATATAGGGCGAACATTCCGATATATTTAAGGGTTTCTCCGGGGTTGTGTTTTATGTATTCACGGAAGGTTATAAGACTTGCAAGGGAGGCGATAAGAGTCCCTGCTCCGCCTATGTTCACGCCAAGAAGCAGGTCCTTGTAGTTTTCCGTAAATTGTGACAGAAGAATTGCCGAAGGGACATTGCTGATAAACTGACAGGACAAAATACTGAAAATAAGGGTGCTTTTTTCCAAAAGCATACCGAAAAACTGTCGGACTGCGTCAATTCTTGCCATATTCCCCGAAAATATAAAGAAAAAGACAAAGGTGAGAAGAAGGGGATAATCCACCATTTTAAGAGCTTTTCTGTCCATAATCAAAAGGGCTGACGGTATAATTATAAGACCTATCCAATAAGGGATACTCCTGAAAACAATGAGTATTGCAAGAGAGAAAAGCAGAAGATATGCAGTTGTTCGTTTCGGATTGAGGCAGACCTTTTCGTCATCAATTTTAAGCGATTCAGGCTTTACAAAAACCAGGCAGCATAAAGTTATTAGAACCACGGAAAGCAGAAAAGGCGGTGCCATTATTTCCATAAATTCAATAGTGTCAATTTCAAATTTGCTGTAAAGATAGAGGTTTTGAGGGTTGCCGAAAGGTGTCAACATTCCTCCTAAATTTGCCGCAATATTTTGCATTATAAATGTGAATGCCATATATTTTTCCATATCGGTTGTTGCAAGAACAAGATATCCAAGGGGCAGAAATGTCAAAAGAGCCATGTCGTTTGCAATAAGCATGGAGCCGATAAAAGTTATATAAACCAGTGCCAGAATACATTTTCTGGCATTTTTAAATTTCTGAACGATTTTCTTTGCAAGAATGTAGAAAAAATTTATATTCTTAAGCGCACAAACAACAGCGAGAACACAAAACAAACAGGTCAGGGTTTTAACATCAAAATAGCCTGCGTATTTTCCGTCCGGCGGAATAATTATGCTTGTTATAAGCGCCGCAACAAAGGCGATAACCATAACAATATTTTTTCGGATAAATGCGATTCCTTTGCTCATTTTTTCTCACTCCTTTAAATTCCTGTCATATTATATCAGATTTTTTAAAATTTTACAATAATAAATTTGAGTTGTCCAAAATATGACACAGTAAATAGGATATAATTAAGACATAGAAAGGATGATGAATATGAAAAAAACAAGTATTTTTTTAAGACTCGTAATTATTGCAGGCGTTTTTATAATTTTAGGAACAGCAGGAGCAAGTGATTTGGAAAGGCTGAATTTGTCAGAAATTTTCCCCTATATGCTTTTGGGAGTTTCCCTTATTATGTTTGGCAGATTCGGGCTTATGCTGGTTAAAGCTCGACAGACATCAATCCGCCGAAAAATCAGAAGAAGCAAAGCAATAACGGTAAATCGGACAAAAATTGCATAGGAGGTACTAAAAATATGAAGGGATATCATGTTGAATCGGGATATATGGGATTGGTTGGCGACGAATATATGTTGTTCGCAACGGAAATGGATTATATGGAGTATATAGCATAAAAAAGTGTTTTAAATAAACCTCATCTCTCGGAGTATTTGTGTACGCCTTCGGGATTTGGTTGCGCTAATTTGAGTCTATCCCCAAAAGAGGTTATAGCAAAACGAAATCGTTTTGCTATAACCTCTTTTGGGTGTAATTGTTTGGCAACAACTGTGCGTTGTGCGTTTAACAAAAAAAGCGCAGACAAGCTGCGCCCGAAAAACGCACTTGCTACCAAACAAAATTTATTATCAGCACACAGGCATAGAAAATAAACGTGCGTTTTTGCCAATAAGCAAAAATCACCAGTGTGCTTTTTAATTTTGTTTGGTGATAGTATTATATCACATTTTCTTAAAAATGTAAAGAATTTTTAAAGCTTATTATTTTCATAAAACAAAGGCGATGCTTGAAAAGTCTTTTAACTTTTCAAACACCGCCGTTGGTTATTCATCCATCACGGGTAATTCTGATTAATTACCTATGTGTTTTATTTCTTTAAATATTTTGCAACTTCTTCAGCAACAAGCTTTGTTATCATTTCGATATCGCTTGCGCCATAGCTTGGAGCAGAAGACATACCTGCTTTACCGTCGCTGCTGAACAGGCGAAGCTTATTCATAGTTTCCTGCTTAACAGCTTCAACTGCGGCAGGAATAAGGTCGATAAGACCTTTGTCCATACTCTGGAATTTCTTAAATTCAGCCTCAACTGCGGCAACATTGATATCTGTAAAGATATTCACCTTGCTGATACCGTCTTTGATTGCCTGACGGAAGTCGTTATCGGTAAGACCGGAACCGCCGTGAAGAACGAGAGGCACATCAACGGTGTTTGCAATTGTCTTAATTCTCTCAAAATCAAGTTTAGGCGGAAGCTTATAAGCACCATGGGCATTTCCGACAGCAATGGCAAGAGCGTCAACACCTGTTTTATCAACAAAATCCTTAGCAAGTTTCGGGTCCGTGAAGAATTTTGACGGATCAGCAAGATGGTCGCTACCTTCTGCAGAGCCTTCGTTATCACCAACGTGACCAAGTTCACCTTCGATAGTTGCACCGTAAGAATGAGCAATATCAGCCATTTCCTTAACCTTGCGAACATTTTCTTCATAAGAATCTGTTGAACAATCATACATGATTGAACTGAAACCGAGCTCTAAAGCCTTGATACAGGTGTCATATGTAAGACCGTGGTCAAGATGAACAACAACCGGAACAGATGCTTTCTTCGCCATAGGAATAAGATAGTAGGAAACTTCTTCCAAAGGTCCGTAAGGAAGAAGAATTTCCGCAGTTCCCATGATAACAGGAGAGCGGAGAGATTCTGCTGCACTGATAATTCCGCGGGCAAGCTCTAAATTAACTGCATTAAAAAGACCGACTGCATAACGATTCTTTTTAGCAGGTCTTAAAACTTCATTCATATTAACTAACATATTAAAATTCCTCCTCGGCATAAAAATACTAAACCATATTCTATATTATAAACAAAAACACAGAAAAAAGCAAGTCTTTTTTACTGATTTTTTTTGTTTTTGTGTGTTTTTGATGATTTTAGGCTATAACAACCATTATTCTGCAAATAAATTGTATAATATGACATATAAAAACACAATTTGCAAAGTATAAATAAAAAATTGCACACCAAAACTGGGATTTAGAAAAAATCCCATAGGCAGTATGGACTAAAACGGCTAATCTCTTGATTTAAAATAGTCAAGGAGCTTATATAAAATGGAAAGCTCGTTTTCGTTTAAATCAGAAATTGAAAGAGTTGGATTTTGTTCAACCTCAAGCAGATAGTCGGTAGTGATGTGGAAAAGCTTCGCAATTGCAACAACGTGCTTAATAGTTGGGACGGATGTTTGATTTTCCCATGCGATAACGCTTGTTCTGGCAATATTAAGTTTTTTTGCAAGCTCAGCCTGGCTTAATCCATGCTGTTCCCGTAACATTTTTATTCTTTCGTTTATCATTTTATTCATCCCCCAAATTGTATTATAGATGATATATGTGTCAGTATACATAACATAAAATGTAGCGTATATTGACATACGGCGTTTATTGTGGTATAATCTCACTTGGAGGGGATGAGTATGAAAAAAATTTTATGTATATTCATTGTTTTATTAATGACTGTCGGTATTGTGCCTGCAAATGCCTTTTATGATATAAAGGATGACGAGGTAAGAATTGCGGTTGACAGGCTGGTTGATTTAGGGATTATAAGCGGTTATCCAAACAATACATTTATGCCTGATAATCCAATCAGCAGAGCGGAGTTTGCAAAGGTTATAGTTGAGATGAAGGATTATCCGCTTATTAATGAAGAAAAATTATTTTTCTCTGACAGCAAGGATAGCTGGGCGAGAGAGTATATTGCGTCATCAAAATTTTTCAGTATTGTAAACGGAAAACCGGGGAATATTTTTGCTCCGAAGGATTATATAACATATAATGAAGTAATTAAAATGGTTGTTGCTTCATTGGGATATGAAGATGCCGCACAATCTATGGGAGGATATCCCCACGGATATATTAATCAGGCAAATCAGCTTGGGATATTAAAAGGAATTGAATACAACGGACTTGACAATGCAACAAGAGGTGATGTTGCGATTATTGTTAATAATGCTTTAAATGCAACGGTTTATGCTGTTCCGGAAGAAATTTTATTCCATCCGGATTATCAGAACGAAAAAGTAAAAATTGATAAAAATGATAAGATATACGCCCTTGGCAGAATACTTATGGGTCCTCAGTTGAGAGGGAGACTTAATATTTCGGGATATGATTCGGATTTGGGGATGTTTGAATATCCCGATGGTATTGTTACAAATGCGCAGAAAATTGATTATTTAAGCAAGGCTTCATATATATTGACAGAGGATATAACGGTTAATTTCAATATAAAAGCGAAAAATCTTGAGACAGCCTATGGAAGCTTTGCAGGAATTGGGACTGAAAATACAAGCGTAGGATTTCAGGGCTATTTCAACGGAAATAATAAAACAATAACAATTAAATCTTCGGGAATTGAGCCGGAGCAAGCTAACGAATATGTCACATATAACATAGGTCTTTTCAATCAGCTTATCAATGCGGAGGTTTTTGATTTGAACATAAGGGTTGATAATGATGTGGTCGTGACATCTAACCGAAATAATTATAATTTCGGATTGCTTGCAGGAAAGGTGACTGCTTCGACAATATATAATGTAAATGTTAATATTAATAATGGAGCAAAGGTTGGCGTTGTTCAGAGTGAGTTATCCTCAAGAAATAACAATATAGGCGGAATTGCAGGAGTTGTTCAGGGATACAAAGAATTTGTCGAAGGGAGCAAAATTAAAAATTGTTCTGTAAATCTTAACGACAACAGTGAGCTGATTGGAGAAAAAACAAAAGACAGCGAAGGCAGAATATATCTTGGCGGAATAGTCGGATATTCCTGTGGAACGAGTGAAGAGAGAAATAGTTTTGAAAATTGCAAGGTCACCTTGAATAATTCCGATATTGTTGTAAATGGATGCAAAGAGCAAGGGGTTGTCGGCGGAATTGTTGCATACTCTTTATTTTCCGATGTAAATAATTGTGAGGTTGATATGATTGACGGGTCAATCGGTGCAGCCGCAGAAAACACAAATATAACGGTTTATAGCAATAATCAGCAGGAATATTTCAAGCTTGCGGCAGGTGGAATTATGGGATATTCTTCAGCGGGGTCAAACAATATTACAAATCTTGGGACAATAGGAAATACAATTAAAGAATGCAGGGTTTCTTCAAAAAATTCCCAAAAGAAAGAGATTATATACGCAAAACAAAAGGCAGGGACAGCGCCCAATGTCGGAGGAATACTTGGTTTAAGCTTTAATAATTGTCTGGTTGAAAAATGTGTTTTTGAAGCAGATAAAGGTGTTATTTTATCCGAAAGAACCGAATCTTATGATGATATAAAAACGCAATACGGTGGTGTTGCAGGCGGAATAGTTGGTCGGCTTGAGCATACCG
>SVKF01000007.1 GCA_015068605.1 Oscillospiraceae bacterium | reverse complement strand
TCCAGTTCAATAATTAACCTTGCACTATGGCAATAAAAATCAACTATGTAATTATCTATTACTTTTTGTCTTAAAAATCTGACAGGATATCTTTTTAAGAAATCATACCAAAGATGTCGCTCTTCTTTTGTCATATTCTTTCTCAAGTTTCTTGCATTAATTGTTAAATCAACATTATGCTTTCTTTCCATATTAAATCCCCTCGCCACTTCGTGGCCCTCTCCCCTTTAGGCAAGGGGCGCTTTTCTCCACCACCTTTGGTGGTCCCCCTCCCTTTAGGCAAGGGAGGCTTCCTTTAGACATCTTTCGACATTATCCATATAGTTCGTGTTAAGTTAGGACTAAAAACTATTCATCTATTCTTCGTTCTGCAAGATATATTCCCCAATCTTTAAAATCCTCTATGATTGAATATACATCTTTTCCGTCAAGTTCTATTTTTTTGCTGACACCGGGGGATTCCTCAGAAAAAGTGTCCCATGCTATCACAAGATTTTCCGTTTGTTTTATATTCTTCAAATATCTTTTCAGGAAATGGTACTTTGCATCCCCTTTTAAAATTAAACATACGCTCCACCCTTTCGCCGATATTCGACATTTCTCAATTCCTCGTATCAGGACAAATTTAAAACATCTAAATATGCCAGGATTTCGGGACAAAAAATTTCTCAAAAGTGGAAATGGCATATCTGTCGGTCATTCCTGCTATGTAGTCAATACTTTCCTGCTCGGTTTTTCCCTCTGCTCTGTATCGTTCATAAAGATTTTTTATTATCATAAACGCTTTTTTCTCATTTTCAAGTGCAGTTTCATTAAAATACACATTTTCAAACATAAATCTGCGGAGTCCCATCATAGCAGAAAACATATCCTCTGCCATTCGGATTTCACCGTTAAAGCTGTTTTCAACAAGGCTTGTCAGCATGGTATTTATTCTCGCTGACTGGCTTTTTCCGAAAAGGTCGGCATATTCTTTCGGCACAGCCTCATATTTTAATATTCCTGCACGAATTGCATCGTCAATATCGTGATTTATATAGGCAATCTTATCTGCAAGACAGACGATTTTCCCCTCGGGAGTTGACGGCTTTTTATCACCCGTGTGACACAGTATCCCGTCCCTTACCTCTGCGGTGAGATTGAGCTTATCAATAATATCAACTGTGCGAAGGCTCTGCTCATTATGACGAAATCCGTTTTCGCAAAGCTTATGGAGGGCTCTCTCCCCCGAATGACCGAAAGGAGTGTGTCCCATGTCGTGTCCTAAAGCAATCGCCTCAGTCAAATCCTCATTAAGTCTTAAAGCCCTCGCCGCCGTTCTGGCAATCTGGGCAACCTCTAAAGTGTGGGTAAGTCTTGTTCTGTAATGATCCCCTTCGGGGGCAAGAAACACCTGCGTTTTATGCTTTAACCGTCTGAAGGACTTTGAATGGATTATTCTGTCACGGTCACGCTGAAACTCTGTCCGAAGATTGCAAAGAGGAACAAATTCTGCTCTTCCTTTCGTGTTTTTGGAAAGAGTCGCATATTCGCTCAAGGTCTGCTCCTCAATTTTCTCGCTCAATATCCGTGGATTTTCCATAACGACACCACCTTTTCAAAAAGTGCTCTTTTTCATAAATTTCCACGCTTTTTTGCAATTTCCTTTTTTCTCTTGACAATCAACCCCTGCAGATATAAAATATAATAAGGAAAGAAGAGGGAAATTTATGAAAATACCTAAACTTACGCCAAGACTCCAAAAAATTTATGATATTGTTCCCCCTTGCAAAACAATTTGCGATATAGGAACTGACCACGCATATATTCCCGTCTGTCTCACGCTTTCGGGGAAATGCGATTTTGCCATTGCCTCGGATATTGTCAAAGGTCCCGTTGAAAGAGCAAGGGCAACCGTTTCAGCCTACGATGCAGAGGACAAAGTTTCTGTCCGTCTGGGCGGCGGTCTTGAGACAGTTTCGGAAAACGAGGCGGAAACCATAATTATTGCAGGAATGGGTGGGCTTTTAATTGCACAGATTTTGGGAAACTCAAAAAATGTTGCAAAATCAGCCAAAACCCTTATTCTTCAGCCTATGACCGCTGTTTCGGAGCTTCGGGAATATTTAAATCAAAACGGCTTCACAATCGAAAAAGAGTTTATTGTTCGTGAAGAGGAAAAGCTTTATACAATAATGCTCGTTTTGGTGGGCGAAGACACTCCATATACCAAAGCCGAGCTTTATATGGGCAAAAAAATCGAAAAAGATGAAAATTTTGACAGCTATCGCAAAAACCGTATTTATAAGCTTGAAAAACAGATAAACGGTCTTTCAATGTCAGAGAACGAAAAAAATGTCAACCGACTTAACGAATTGAAAAAACTTAAGGAGATGATTGAGAATGAGAATTTGTGATATTATTAAAGAAATGGAGAGGATTGCTCCGCCTTATCTTGCGGAAAAATGGGACAATTCCGGATTTTTGCTGGGTGACGTTCAAAGTCAGGCAGGGAAGGTTTTTTTCTGCCTTGAAATCAATTCCGAAACCTTAAAACAGGCTCAAAGCTTCGGCGCAAATCTTATAATAACTCATCACCCTCTTATCTTTAAGCCTTTATCCAAAATAACGGAGAGCGACCCAACCGGAAGGCTGGTTTTAAGTCTTATAAGAAGCGGAATTTCCGTTTACAGTATGCATACCAACTTTGACAAGGCAGAGGGCGGAATGAATGACCTTTTAGCCGATACCCTCGGTCTTGAAGATGTCAGAGCCTATAATGACGAAGAATGCGTCAGCTCAAACGGCGCTCCCCTTGATAATATAGGCAGAGTGGGATATTTAGAACCGCCAATGAGCCTTGAAGATTTTGCGGATTTTGTTCGGGCAACCTTAGGCTCTAAAAATCTTCGCACTGTGGGTAACCCCATGGAAGAAATACGCACCGTCGCCCTTTGTTCGGGGAGCGGTGGAGACCTTATGGAATGTGCTCTCCACGCAGGAGCGGATGTATATTTAACCGCTGACATAGGTCACCACGATGCCCAATTCGCCTCGGAAATCGGACTTAATATTATTGACGCAGGACATTTTGAAACCGAAAATATCTTCTGCGACTTTATGGAGGAATATTTTGAAGATAATTTCCCCGAAATTGAAACTGCAAAAGCCTTTTCTGAGAGTTATTTTAACTAAATTTTTATTTAAAAATTAATGAAAATCCGACAAAAAATGACTATTTATGCAACTTTTCCCCATAAAATAATCTTATCCTATTGACTTTTGTCGAATTATTTGATATATTGTTCTTGTGTGAAAATAATTTTAATTCACAAGGAAAGGGGTTTTTTAACCATGAAGAAAATTTTAGCAATTATTTTAACACTTTGTATGATGGCGGGAGTTCTCACATCATGTGGATCAATGACAGACGAGCAGTCAAAGAAAGTTTCTTTCTATGAAGAAATTGCACAGGCTATCGTTGACGAAGATGACGATGCATTGGAAGAAATCGTTGCGGAAATCGAAGAATATGCTACAGAAAACTTTGACAACAACGAAGACCTTTCAGAAGCACACGCTGATTACAATGACGACAAGTCTAAGGAAATGGCTAAATTTGACAAATTAATTTCTGACGAAGATATCAACAGCGATTGCGTGGATGCTTTAAGAACAGGCTTAGGCTATGCTGAAGAATATGCAAGCACCATAGAAGATGCAGAAGAGCTTACAGATTTCTATGACGAGCTTCTTGAAAAGATTGATGAAGCATACGAGCTTGGAAAAGACGAAGACAGTGCCGGTATCAGAGAAATCGGTAACGATTTAAGAGATGAATATTTTGAAGATGTTGTAAACGAATCAAAAGGATACTTTGAATACGAAGATGCAGTTGGTGAGCTTTATGATGAATACGGCAGCAACATAATGAATGCTGTAATGGGTGTTTACAGTTCTGCTTGCAGACTTGCTGATGAAGAAGCAATGGAAAATGTTGACAAGAAAATGTTAGACTGTAACTTAAAGATTCGTGAACTTGAAGAAAAGTACGATTTCTAAAATTAAAGACTAATAAAAATGGGGCTGTCTCACTAAGTGAGGCAGTCAGACCACTGACAAAGTCAAAGTCAGTGGTCATTTTTTTACCAAAAAGACTTTAACGTGGAAACGAAAGAGTTTCCGAACAATGTTTGTTTACTGCAACGGTACAGAATATGAAGAAGATCGCCAATATCCTCCGGAAGAGAGAAAGGCAATTTCTATCAAGAATTATTAAAAATCCGGTATATACGACACAAACCCACCTGAAAATGGTGGGTTTGTCAGTAGTCTGAACCCCGTATAACGGGGGATATTTATTGGTGTTTTTGTGGTCGGTACATTTTGCCATGACCCTATTTATGATAAGTTTTTCCTTCAATGATGGTGAAGGCTCTGTAAATCTGTTCGGAAAGAATTACCCTCATAAGCTGGTGAGGAAAGGTCATCTCGGAAAAGCTCAATCTTTTTGAGGACTGTTTTTTAACGGTTTCGGAAAGTCCGAAAGACCCACCGATAATAAAAACAATCTTGCTATTTCCCGATTTTGCCGTATCTTCAAAAAAATTGGCAAATTCTTCCGAGGAACATTGTTTCCCTTCAATGCAAAGAGTCACGACAACAGCGCCTTTGGGAATTTTTTCGGAAATACGCTCCCCTTCCTTTAAAAGCACAAGCTCTTTTTCTCTTTGGGACGGGTTTTCCGGAGTTGGCTCGTCTTTAACCTCGATAATTTCAAGGTTGCAGTATCGCCCCAACCGTTTTTTATATTCATCTATGGCGAGGGAGAAAAACTTCTCTTTTATCTTCCCCACCGAAATAATCGTCACGGAAAACATTATGCCTGAAAATAATAGCCAACGCCGCGTTTGGTCATAATTGTTGTTGGCTGAGATGGGTCATCCTCGATTTTTTCACGAACTCGTCTGACCGTAACATCAACAGTTCTGACATCACCGTAATATTCATAATCCCATACGCTTTCAAGAAGCTTTTGCCTTGAAAAAATGCGGTTTGGCTGACTCGCAAGATATTTAATCAAATCAAATTCACGAACAGTAAGGTCAATCAGCTTACCGTTTTTATAAAGCTCATAGCGGTTAAAATCAAGAAGGAAGTTTCCGATTTCAAGAGTATCTTTCTCGGCAGGAGAATCCGTAACTTCAGGAGAAACGCGGCGCATATTTGCCTTTATTCTCGCCATAAGCTCTCTTATGCTGAACGGTTTTGTGATATAATCATCAGCCCCAAGCTCCAGCCCCAAAACCTTATCAACCTCTTCTTCCCTTGCTGTCAGCATGAGAATCGGAACAGTTGATGTTTCTCGGATTTTACGGCAAACCGTAAACCCGTCAATCTTAGGAAGCATAACATCAAGCAGAATAAGGTCGGGCTGAATATTTTTTGCTTTTAAAAGTGCCTCTTCCCCGTCGTAAGCTTCATAAACATCATAATTTTCCTTCTGGAGATTAAGCTTTAAAATTTCAACTATAGGTTTTTCATCGTCAACAACTAAAATCTTTTTGTCCATAATTTCACCTCATAACTAATATGATACATAGTTTAACGGATTTTGGAATACTCCGTTTTTCTTTACTTCAAAATGCAAGTGAGTTCCCGTACTTCTTCCCGTGTTACCCATCTTTGCAATGGTCTGCCCCTGACTTACATACTGTCCGACAGAAACAAGCAGAGAGGAGTTATGCCCATAGGCGGTTTCGTAACCGTTGCCGTGGTTTATAACAACATAATATCCGTATCCGCTCATCCAACCGGAATAAGTAACCGTTCCGGCAGAGGATGCTTTAATTGCAGAGCCGTGAGAGCCGGCAATATCAATTCCGTTGTGATTTCGTCCCCAGCGTCTGCCGTATTGGGAGGATAAATAGCCCGATGCAGGGTTTATAAACTGCGGAGGCGTTTTAGTTCCGACTCTCCGAACTTCGGTAACGGGCTCGGAAATAATTTCTTCGGATAAAATCTCTCTTTTATATTCAATTCCGTTTTCGGTCTTGACGGTTGCAATTTTCTTTGCTTTTCCCTCAACACCTTTTGAAACAACAGCATATTCACCCTTGAAAATATTTGGGTCATCCTCAGTTTCAATTTCATAAGGTATGGCTTCCTCGTATTCAACGGTCATTGTTGCGATGACCGAAAGGAGAGGAACTGCCTTTTCAACCAAAATTTCATCCCCAACATGGATAACGTTATGGTCGGCAAGGTTCGGATTTAAAGCAATGATTTCAACACTGCTCCTCATACCGAATTTCTCGGCTATTCCCGAAAGGGTGTCTCCCATTACAACAACATATTTTTCCAGCTCCTTATCTGTTCCGGCGAGGATGCTTATTGCTTCCTCAAAGGTTGAGATTTCGCTTATTGCGTGGCTGTAATCCTTGCTGTATGTATATTTTTCCTTAGTTTCAAGAATGGTCTCATCGGTATATTCAACACCGCAGTATCTTTTCAGGTATTCTGCACGAATGCCTTTTGCGTCCTCCTCCGAGGGCACAGCTGTAACAAATTTTCCGTCAACATAAATTCCCCAGCTTGGAATAACATAATCAAGGTTTTTAAGAAGATAACTTTCGATTGCTTCTTTTGTAAGACACTCATCCTTGACAACCAGTCGTCTGACATATTCGGGGGATTTGGTATATTTTTCGTCCTTACCGATATAGGGCTTGACAACTTCAGCCACACTACCAATGGCTTCATCGACAATTTCTGTATTATCAATATATCCGACCACATTCCCGTCGATTATAAGTTCATAACCGAGGACATAGTTTTTAGTATTCAAAAAAGCAAAAATGGCGGTCAGACAGGCGATTGCAATAATCCCCGACAATATATGATTTCTAAAGCTTTTCCACAGCTTTTTCACTCTGTGCATATAAACACTTTTCTCATCCACCATAAAAACACGGTCCGAAATCCGTTTTTTTGCCTTTGGTCTTTTCGTATTTTCATCAAAAACCGCTTTGCCAAATTCCTTTGGTTCATCGGTTTTTTCAATATTTTCCTTCTCTTCAGCCAAAATATCACCTCTTATTTTACGCCGAATTACATTACAGCTTTGTTACAATTATGTTACAAATATATTTTACAATATCTTTTTGGAAAAGTCAACTATTACTTATTCATATCATAGATAATTCTGAGTCCGTCAAGAGTCAGTGTTTTATCAACAATATCAATGCAGTTGCTTTCCGGAGCGATAAGGACGGAAAGACCGCCGGTTGCGATAACCTTGACATTTTCCTCGTTAAGCTCCTTTTTTATTTCGTCAACAATTCTGTCCACCTGCCCTGCCTGACCGTAAACCGCACCTGATTGCATGGAAGAAACAGTATTTTTGCCTATTGCAGACCGGGGTTTTTTAATTTCAACCCTGGGGAGCTTTGCGGCTCTCTCAAAGAGTGCGCTCATAGAAACCTTGACACCGGGAGCAATGACACCACCCAGATAATCTCCGTTTTTGTCAATGGCGCAAAATGTTGTTGCCGTTCCGAAATCCACAAGAATGAGTGGTTTTCCGTATTTATGAATAGCCCCGACAGCGTTGACAATTCTGTCAGCACCAACTTCTTTCGGATTGTCATATTTTATATTAAGACCGGTTTTAACGCCGGGACCCACAACCATAGGCTCGCACTTTATATATTTTCTGATTGCATTACAAAGAGAGTGCATAATCGGCGGCACAACAGAGGAGATAATAACATCTTCAATCTGTTCGGCTTTTATTCCGCTATGCTCTGTGAGTTGACACAGAGTTATCCCGATTTCGTCCGATGTTTTATTTTTATCCGTCGAAATTCGCCAGCTGTTTTTAAGCTTATCACCGTCAAATAATGCAACAACTATATTAGTGTTACCAACATCAATCGCAAGAATCATATTTTATCCCTCTTTAATCTATATTTTTAAATTCAATATCAATGTTCCCGTTTTCAATAGTCATTACAGCATAGGTGGAAGAAGCGCTTCCGGGATTTACGGCGATTATTCCGCCAATCTCATCATACGCCTTGCGGTGGGAATGCCCGTAAAGACAAATATCTGCCCCAAGCTTTTTCCCCTGATTGACAACTAAATCGGGGGAATATTTGGAATTGTATTTATGCCCGTGAGTCATAAATATTTTCCTTCCGCCAAACTCAAAAAATCTGTCTTCGGGAACACTTTTAACGAAAAAATCGTTATTGCCGATAACCGAAGCAACAAGAACATTCGGGCAGGCAAGCATAAATTCTTCTATATCCCTGTTGACATCGCCAAGAAACATAACCATATCCGCATCCTTTTCCTTTTCGTATGCATGGATAAGATTTCCGACTTTGCCGTGAGAGTCACTGAGAATAACTGCTTTCAATAATAATCACCTCTAATTTTACAGTATAACATATTTTTTCCGATTTGTCACTATTTTAATTAAAATACATATAATAATATTGATAAAAAATAATTGAAACAGAATGGAGATTATTATGAATATTGAAAAAATGCTTGCAGGAATGACACCCGAGAAGCTTGAAAACGGACTTTTGAAGTTGAAAGGGGTTTTAAGTGAGGAGCAAATGAATCAGGTGAGAAATGTACTCCAAAATTCAGACAAAAAGGAGATTATGGAAAAGCTAAAGGGTGTTGACATTGAAAAATATAAAAAGGACCCAAAACTTAAGGATTTATTTAAATAATAAGGGAGCGAAGCGTTATGGACGATAATTTTAATTTTCAGGAAGCTATTGAAAAGGTGCGAGAGATGTTTTCCGGGGAGGACGGAAATGCACAGCTTTTGGAAATTATAAAGGCGTTCCGTGACGAACCCGAAGAAAAGACGGAGGAGAAAGGGGAAGAGGGTGGATTTGATTTTGACCCTGCAATGCTTCTAAAACTGCAAAAGATAATGTCTTTGTCGGGGAAAAGCGACAAAAATGACAAAACTAATCTGTTGCTTTCATTAAAGCCCTTTTTGAAAGATGAAAGGAAGAATAAAGTTGATAAAGCAGTACAGCTTATGAACATATCAAAAATAATTTCGGTTTTTAAAGACGATTTTTAAGGCGGTGAGAATATGATAAGATATTATAATCAGCCCTCAGGGTATCAGGAAAAAGAAAAACACAGTGCTCCTCCGCCAAAAAGACCATATCCTCCACCCACAGGTGAGGAGAAAAGAGAAAAAGGCTTTTTATCCCGTCTTCCAAAGGAAATCTATAATTGCGAGACCCATAAATTTTTTGGATTTCTGACCGGTGAGGATATTCTTATAATCGGGCTTATTCTCATGGTTTTAGACAGAGGTTGTGACGAGGATTTGTTTTTAATCCTTGCTCTTTTATATATACTTGTGTCAGATTGGATTGATTTTGGGAATATCCTCGCTTGATTTATCATAATATATACCAACAAAGAATGAAACGAGGTAGGATAAAATGAATTTTAATCTTATGAAAAGGGAAATTGCTCTTAAAGAAATAATCAACACAAAATACGGACAGACGAAAGCGGAATGTGACCTTATTGTTCCTGACACAAAGCCTGATGTGGCAAGAATTCTTCAGGTTTGTGCAAAACCGGTCATAACTCAGAAAACACCCCAGACAGACAAGGTTTATGTTCAGGGGGTTGTTCACCTGACAGTTGTCTATATCCCCGAAGGCGGAGGGATTAAATCAATCTTTTCAAAGCTTGATTTCAGCTACATGGCGGATTGTGCAGGTGTTGAAAGCTCAAGCCATGTCTTTGCTGAGGCAGAGCTTGAGGAAGTTGATTATCAGACACTTAACAGCCGTAAAATCAACATAAAATGTTGCATTGGTATTGATATTAAGGTAAGTCGGAAAATATCCTGCGCCATTCCCACGGGATTTGAGGAAAATGACGAAATCATGGCAAAGTATAAGGATTATTGCATTTCCTGCGTTTCTGCGGAAGAGGAGCAAAGTTTTCGCTTCCGTGAGAAAATCGAAATACCTGCAGGCAAGCCGGATATTTGCGAGATAATCAAGATAAATGCAAAATGCATGACCGAGTCTGTAAGATACAGCGACGGGAAAATCAGCGTTTCGGGGGACATTGACCTTTTTGTTGTCTATTCCGATGAAAATGGGTGCGTTGTAACAACGGACGAAGTCCTTCCCTTTAACGAAACCTTTGAGGGAATAAATCTTCCGGAGGGCGAAATCGACAGTAATTTTTCGGTATGTGATATAGTTTTTGATGTTTATGAAGAGCCGGACGGAACAAGGCGTTGCCTTAATATTGATTTGCTGATATGTGGGACATTCAGAGTTTCGGAAATTGCCGAGATTTGCGGAATTGATGATGCATTTTCAACGGTATCCCCCGTTAAAATTTCAAAAACAAATTATTCCACCGAGAGCATAACCGATAAAAACACAACCCAAATTGCCCATAAGGATACTGTCTTGATTCCGGATTATCTTCCATCGGTATTCAAGGTTTCGGACTGCTCGGGAGAAGCGAGAATAACAGGGATTTCCATAGAAAACGGCAGAATTACGGTTGAAGGGGAAATTCTTTCCAACATACTTTATTCATCGGAAGACGAAAGTTCACCTCTTTCGGGAATGAGCCATATAAGCTCTTTTTGCCAGACGGTTGATTCTTCCTGCGTGACGGAAGACTCTATCTGTGAGGCAAAGGTCAGCCTTGACCATATAGGATATAACATAAGCGGTGATAAGGAAATTGAGCTTAGATTTATTGTTTCTTTGACGATTTCCCTTTTAAAAAGCGAAACTATCGAAATTATAGAGGATATTACCGAGGACAGTGAAACTGAAATGAAACCCTGCTCACCTGCGGTTATATATTTTGCCGAAGAAGGAGAGAGTGTATGGAATATTGCAAAGCGCTATTTTGTGACTCCCGAGTCAATTATGGCGGCAAATAATCTTGAAAGCGAACACATGAAAAAAGGTCAGAAAATATGTATTTTCAGATAAAATAAAAAATTATAAAATTATAGGGGCTGTAGCAAAATGAAATCATTTTGCTACAGCCTCTTGGGGGGATGGACGCAAAATAGCGCAGATTGGATAAACCGAATCCCAAAGCCTTGGCTTTGGCTCAGTTTGTCCTCTTTAGAGCTTTTTTCCTATTCCCTTAAAGCCAAGGCGTTGTTTAAAAAGTCAAAAAGACTTTTTAAACAACGCCTTTCCTAATTTATGAAGTATATTTTGTCATTTACGCTTTTAAAAATGATTTTTATACATCTTTTTGGGTGTTTTGTGTGGTCGGTGCATTTTGCGCTGGCCCCTTTTTATTCTTTAAATGTTTTTTCTCTTAATTTATTCATTCTTCCGTCAAGCTCGGCGGAGAGGGTTGCACACTCTAAAAGCTCCTTCCCCATTTCGTCTGTAAATTCAAAATCCTTTTTATAGCGGAGCTGATGTTCAAGACTTGCCCAAAAATCCATTGCAATTGTTCTAAGCTGAATTTCAACCTTCATCATTCTTTTTTCCTTTTCAAGGAAAATAGGCACACTGACGATAAGATGAAGACTCCTGTAACCGTTTGGCTTCGGATTTTTTATGTAGTCCTTCTTTTCCACCAGGGTTATGTCATCCTGCTTTAAAAGTGCGTCGGCGAGCATATAAACATCATCATAAAACGAGCAAATAACCCTTATCCCAGCAATATCATTAAGGTTTTTTTCTGCATCTTCAACAGAAAAATTAAGATTTTTTCTCTCTAATTTTTCTTTCATACTAATTGGATTTTTGAGACGACTTTTCATTCCGTTTATAGGATTTCTGTCATACTGCAGAGAAAATTCCTCATTTAAAACATTAAATTTCGTTTCAATCTCCATCATAGCACATTTATAATATGCCATCATTTTATTATATTTTTCAAAATTCTCTTTAGCTTTTTCATTATCAAATTCTTCCAAAGCCATTTGTATATTTTTCTTATAAAAATTTTCCATATTTATCTCCTATAATTAAATCCGCCTTATCGGCGGATTTAATATTAAACATCAAGGTTTACAACATTATTTGAGTTTTCTTCAATAAACTTACGGCGCGGCTCAACCTTTTCACCCATTAAAATTGTGAAAATTTCGTCGGCACGACGAGCGTCGTCAAGCTCAACCTTAAGCATAACTCTGTTCTCGGGGTCCATTGTTGTCTCCCAAAGCTGTTCGGGATTCATTTCACCAAGACCCTTATATCTCTGAACATATCCCTCGGGAATTTCCTCTAAAGCTTCCTTAAGCTGTTCTTCGTTATAGGCATATCTGTGCTTTTTACCCTTTGAAATTTTATAAAGCGGTGGCTGAGCAAGATATATATGACCGTTTTCGATAAGCGGTCTCATAAATCTGAAGAAGAATGTCAGAAGAAGAGTTCTGATATGAGCGCCGTCAACATCGGCATCCGCCATAATAATAACCTTTCCGTAACGGATTTTGGATAAGTCGAGGTCATCTCCAATTCCTGTTCCGAGAGCAGTTATAACAGGGAGGAGCTTTTCGTTTGAATAAACCTTATCAACTCTCGCCTTTTCAACATTGAGCATTTTTCCCCAAAGAGGAAGAATTGCCTGATAACGGCGGTCACGACCCTCTTTTGCAGAGCCGCCCGCAGAATCACCCTCGACGATATATATTTCAGTATATTCGTTATTTCTTGATGAACAATCGGAAAGCTTACCCGGAAGTCTTGCGCTGTCGAGTGCACTTTTTCTTCTTGTATTCTCTCTCGCTCTTTTTGCCGCCTCTCTCGCTCTTGAAGCGGTCAGAGCTTTTTCTATAATTATCTTTGCAATAGCCGGATTTTCTTCCATAAACTCGGTCAGCTTTTCATTAACCATTTTTTCAACGATATTTCTCATTTCGCTATTACCGAGCTTTGTTTTTGTCTGACCTTCAAACTGTGCTTCTGTTACCTTAACACTTATAATACAGGCAAGACCTTCTCTCGTATCTTCACCGCTTAAATTCTTATCATTTTCTTTAAGATATTTATATTTTCTCGCATAGTCGTTAAGAACCTTTGTGAGAGCTGATTTAAAGCCTGTTTCGTGTGTTCCGCCCTCTGTTGTGTTAATATTATTAGCGAACGAAACAAGGTTTTCCGTATAACCGTCATTATACTGGAATGCGATTTCAGCCTCGGAATTTTCACGGACTGTGCTTACATAAACCACATTTTCGTGGATAGCCTCTTTGTTTCGGTTTAAATATTCAACAAATTCGCGAATACCGCCCTCATAACAAAGGTCGTCCTCTCTCTTTTTACCGTTTTCATCCTCACGGTCGTCCACTAAATGAATTCTTACTCCTGCATTCAAAAATGCCTGCTCACGGAGACGGTTCAAAAGAATATCATAATCATAAACAGTTTCCTCAAAAATTTCAGCATCAGGTTTAAAATGAACCTTTGTTCCTGTTTTATCTGTATCACCTATAACTTTAAGGTCATACTGCTTTTCCCCTCTTTTATATTCCTGCTTATGGATATGAGTTCCGTCGCATATTTCTACCTCAAGGCTCTCTGAAAGAGCATTAACAACAGACGCACCAACACCGTGGAGACCGCCGGAAACCTTATATCCGCCACCGCCGAATTTACCGCCGGCGTGCAGAACCGTGAAAACAACCTCAACAGCAGGAAGACCTGTCTGCTGCTGAATACCAACCGGTATACCACGGCCGTCATCGGTTACTGTTATGGAATTATCCTTTTCGATAGTAACCGTTATATTTTTACAGTAGCCTGCCAATGCTTCGTCGATTGAGTTATCAACGATTTCATAAACAAGGTGGTGAAGACCTCTTGACGAAGTTGAGCCGATATACATACCGGGACGCTTTCTAACCGCCTCAAGTCCCTCTAAAACCTGAATTTGACTCTCGTCATATTTAATTTCTTCTGATACATTCATTATGTTTTCTTCCATTTTTATGAACTCCTTTCAATTAAAAACTGAAAGTCTTTCGGACTCTTCCTGAAAGAGCTTTAGTTGAAATATTTGTTATATAAATAACTGACTGACCGTCTTTTTCGCATAAAATAAATGATTTTGGAATTTCATCAGAAACATTACGGACAAACCCTTCTTCTGTTGAAATTTTTAAAAATTCCTTACTGAATTTAGACATTGATGAGCTTTCCAAATCCATCATTGCAATTATATCATCTGTATTAACAACGGTGTCATTCCCTAAATGAAGATACATTATACTGCCCTGCCTTCTTCAATTTTTATATATCTGCAATCGGACAGGGAATTAAATTTTTCCTTATCCGTGCAGGTAATTATAATCTGCATATTTTTAATTTTAGTTAAAATATATTCCTGCCTTTTTTCGTCAAGCTCACTCATAATATCATCAAGCAAAAGAACAGGATATTCCCCTATTTCCTCAAAAATAAGATTTACTTCCGCAATTTTCTGAACCAATGCAACAGTTTTCTGCTGTCCTGATGACCCAAACATTTTAACATTGTTCCCGTTTATAAAATATTCAATATCATCTCTGTGGCAACCTGTCACAGCTTCTCTTAAATATACTTCTCTGTCGTAATTTTTAGAAAATTTTTCAGAAAATTTATTTTTTACTTCTTCCTCATTAAATTCCTCAAATTCACCGCAAAAACTACTGTATTTAATTTCAAGCTTTTCTTTTCCCTGAGAAATTTCCTTTTGAACTTTCCTTGCAATATTTTCAATTTTTTTTATATATAAAAATCTGTATTTTGTAAGCTCTGTTGAAAGATTTATAAGTCTTTCATTTAAGATATCAAGAGTTATTTTATCTATTATCTCATTTTTGAGAAGAGCCGTCTTTGCTTCAAGAGTCTTTTTATAATCCGAAATACAAATAAAATAATTTTTCTTCAGCTGACTTATTAAAATATCAAGATTTTTCCTTCTTGCCATAGGACCGCTTTTTATAATATTCATACATTCGGGTCCGAAATAAACCACATTAAATTTTCCAACCAAATCACTGTTTCTCTTAACGGGAATTTCATTCATTAAAAATCTTTTCCTGTTATTCTTTTTTATAAACATCTCGGCGTTAATATCTCTTTTTCCGCCGCTGAAATTCATATTAAGGTATGCCTCTTTCTCTCCAATCTTAATAAGCTCCTCATCATGATGAGTTCTTACGGATTTTCCCATAGAAAAAAGATATACCCCTTCTAATATATTAGTTTTTCCCTGGGCATTGTTGCCGTAAATTATATTTACAGATGGGGAAAATTCAATTTTTTCTTCACAGTAATTACGAAAATTTTTCAAATATAAATCTTTAGCAATCATATCTTAACAGGAAGAACCAGATAAATAAAGTCATCCCCTTGGGTTGGGGCTATAATCAAAGGCTCTTTGCTTCCTTTAATTTTTAATATAACTCTTTCATCATCGCAGGCTCTTAAAGCCTCTAAAATAAATGTGCTGTTAAAGCCCATAACAATCTCTTCATCTCCGGTTGTAACGGTAATATTATCATCAACAAATCCGATTGAAGTTTCGCAGGAGACATTTATGTTATCCCCTCCTATTTTCATTTTAACAGGACACTTTGTTATGTCATTTATAACAATCAAAGATGCACGATAAACCGAATTCATAAGCTCGGATACGGGACATTCGATATTATGAGGGAAATCACTCTTAATGAGAGCCTCATAATTCATATATTCACCCTCGATAAGACGGGTAACAAGCTTATAATTATCATCAATGAAAACTGCGTGCTTTGCAGTTGCATTTATCATAATTTTTTCATCCTCGTCTTTTAAAAGCTTAGAAAGCTCAGACAAAGACTTTTCAGGTATTATAAACTTCTTCTTTTCACAATCTTCCTCAATATTATATTTACGGAAAGCGAGACGATAGCCGTCAAGAGCAACCATTTTAATTTCATTTTTCTCAATTTCCATAAGACAGCCGCGAAGAACAGGACGGTCATCCTTTTTATAAACTGAAAAAACCGTTCTGCTTATCATATCACGAAGCATATTTTTGCTTATAGCAACACTGTAATCATGATTTATAATAGGAAGCTCCGGAAATTCAGAAGGATTGAGCCCCATAATTTCAAATTTAGCGTTTCCGCTCTTTATAGTTGTAAAAAATTTATCCCCAACCTCAATGCTTACGGAATCCGAAGAAAGATTTTTAATAATATTCATAAACATTTTAGCATTAATAACAACCTGACCCTCTTCTTTAACATCCGCTTCAAAAGAGGATTCAATTCCCATTTCAAGGTCATTTGCAACAATTTCAATCTTCCCGGTTGTTGCCTTTATAAGTATACCTTCAAGAACCGCCATACTTGAATGAGTTGAAACAGCTTTTGAAACAATATTTAATGTATCATTTAAAATATTTCGAGAACATAAAAATTTCATAATTTAAAAACCTTTCCCACATTTATATATATGTATCCATTATAACATAAAAAATTTCAAAAATAAAGCCCTTTTTTTATTTTTTTTGAGATTTTTTTATTTTTCAGTTTACTTTTTATAAAAATTATGATAATATGATTATGCGACATTAATTAATAATTTTTTTACACATACTATGGATGTGTCTTTTTGTCTTTGGCAAAAATGCAACCATTGATACACTATAGTATGTAGTTATTAAATGATGTCGCAATCAAAAGGGTTGTATTTTTCGTGCGCAACTCTTTTAGGTTGCGCATTTTTTATTATGAAGGTGATTTTTTGAAAATATTAAAAATAATTTTTATTTTACTTTTGTCTTTGTTATTTATACATCGTAGTGGATATGTAAATTGCGGTGAAATTTTTTTGCCTGTATACGGCTCTGTTAATTCAAATAAATTTCATACAGACGATTGTGTTTCAAAAAGAAATATAAAGGATGAAAATTTAGTTATTTTTAAAGATGAGTTTGAAGCTTTTCTAAATAACTATATTCCTTGTAAAACTTGTTTTTATTTTTATAATATATAATATAATTATATATATTTATTAGGTAGTGGTTGTTGTAGGTGGTGTTTAAAGTGTTGAAAATGTCATTTCTTATTGTAATATAAGCAGTTTTAGGCTATTTAAAAGCTGTTTAAACCTCTGTTTTGTTATCAACACTTTGAACAATTTGAGAAAATATAAAATTTTTTTAATTTTTATCCACAGTCTATCCACTGTTGAATGTTTATTTTAATGTGAATAACTCTTGACAAATTAATAAAAATGATATATTATATTTGTAAAGAATATATTATATTAAAGAGGTGAAAAAGAATGGCTTTTAAAATCAATGATGAATGTATCAGCTGTGGTGTTTGCGCAGGAGAATGTCCTGTTGATTGTATCACAGAAGGAGACGGCAAATATGTAATTGATGCTGACGCTTGTATTTCTTGCGGCAACTGTGCATCTGTTTGCCCTGTTGGTGCTCCTGAGGAAGAATAATTTTCGCAAGCAATTATACATAAATATATTAAACCACGGGGTTTTCCCGTGGTTGCTTGCTTTATTAAGAAAAAGGATATTATTATGGATAGAAATTTATTTATAGATTGTATAAAAAAATTTGGCGGAGAAATTTCAGAGGAAAAATTAAATCATTTTGATATTTATTCTTCACTATTGGTTGAATGGAACGAAAAAATGAATTTGACTGCAATAACCGACCCGGAAGGGATTTCAGTCAGACATTTTGCGGATAGCGTTTCCCCTTTGTTTTATCACGAATTTAAGGAAAATGCTAAAATTATAGATGTTGGAACGGGGGCAGGTTTTCCCGGTTTTCCCATTAAAATTTTAAGACCTGATTTAGAAATAACCTTAATGGACTCCCTAAATAAAAGAATTAATTTTTTAAAGGAAGTCAGAGAAAAAACGGGAATTTCAAATGTTGAGTGTGTTCACGCAAGAGCGGAGGAATTTTCAAGAAAACCTGAATATAGGGAAAAATATGATATTGGTGTTTCCCGTGCCGTTGCGAATCTTCGTGTTTTATCTGAATATGTTATTCCATTTATTAAAATCGGAGGATATTTTATAGCTATGAAGGCTATGGATATTGAGGAAGAAGTTAATGATGCAAAGGAAAAAATAAAGGCACTCGGCGGAGAAATTCAGGAGATAAAAACTATTGAAATTCCAAATTCTGATGTTTTAAGAAAATTAGTTATAATTAAAAAGATTAATAAGACGGATAATAAATATCCTTCAAGAAAAATAAAATAGGCGGTTTTTCCGCCTATTTTATTTTAAAATTATTCGGGTTTTGTTTCTAACTTTAATGGGAAATCACCCAATTTATTTACCTTAAATCCGTTTTTCTTATATTCTTCATAATCAAAAGCTTCAAGCTCGTCAATTGCAAGCTTATGGAATTCATAGAAGTTTTTCCACCATTCATAGCCTGTTCCGAGGTCTGCATTAAGATAAGCATCTGCAATATCACAGCCCATAGCAGGAGCAACATAAAATGCACCCATAGCGAGAACATTAACGCCGTTTCCTGTTATAGCACGAAGAGCCGCAGGAACGGATTCAACAACACCTGCATGAACATGAGGACACTTTGATGCGGCAATATGGATACCCATACCTGTTCCGCAGAACAAAAGTGCTCTTTCAAATTCACCTTCTGAAATCATTGAGCCCACACGAAGACCAACTCTGTGGAACATCAAATCTGTATCATTCGGGTCAGAATCGGCTTTAACACCCATATCTGTAATCTCCCAACCCTTTTTGCGAAGATGTTCACAAACTGCCTCTTTTAAAGGATAGCCTGCAAAGTCAGCACCAACAACTAATTTTTTTTCTTTAACTGTTTTCATTTTTCATTCCTCCAATATATAAATTATTTCTTTTCAATTTTTTCTCTGCCGCCCATATAAGGTCTTAAAATTTCAGGAACTGTAACAGAACCATCCTCATTCTGATAGTTTTCAAGGATTGCGGCAACTGTTCTTCCGATTGCAACACCGGAGCCGTTTAATGTATGAACCAGCTGTGCTTTATCCTTTGGTGAATTTTTATATTTGATATTAGCACGACGAGCCTGAAAATCTTCAAAGTTTGAGCATGAAGAAATTTCAACATATCTGCCGTAGCTTGGCATCCAAACTTCAATATCGTATTTCATTGCGGCTGTAAATCCTAAATCACCGATACAAATTTTAACAACACGATATGGGATATTTAAAAGCTTTAATACGGATTCAGCATCATTAACAAGCTTTTCAAGCTCAGCATAGGATTCTTCAGGCTTTGTGAACTTAACAAGCTCAACCTTATTGAACTGGTGCTGACGAATAAGACCTCTTGTGTCACGGCCGGCAGAACCTGCTTCTGCTCTGAAACAAGCTGTGTATGCACAGTATTTAAGAGGAAGCTTATCCCCTTCTAAAATTTCGTCTCTGTGCATATTTGTAACAGGAACTTCTGCGGTTGGAACGAGGAAATAATCTGTTCCTGCAACCTTAAATGCGTCCTCTTCAAATTTAGGAAGCTGACCTGTTCCAATCATACTGTTTCTGTGTACCATAAACGGCGGGAAAATCTCTGTGTAGCCGTTTTCTCTTGTGTGAGTGTCAAGATAGAAGTTTATAACCGCTCTCTCAAGGGCTGCACCCAAATCTTTATAAACCGTAAATCTTGTACCTGTTATTTTTGCAGCGGTTGGAGCGTCTAAAATTCCTAAATCTTCACCTAAATCCCAGTGTGCTTTAGGTTCAAAATCAAATTTTGTCGGCTCGGAGAATTTTCTTATTTCAACATTATCCTCGTCTGTATCCCCTTCAGGAACAGTCTCATTTGCAATATTTGGGATTGTGTAGAGTATAGTCTGGATTTTTTCGTCAAGCTCTCTTACCTTTTCATCACTCTTCTTGATTTCTTCTGAAAGCTCCTTCATTTCAGCAAAAATTTCAGCAGTATCTTTTCCCTCTTTTTTGAAAACAGGAATCTGCTTTGAAACGGAATTTTGCTTATTCTTCATCTGTTCAACATTATAAAGAATTTCGCGTCTTTCCTTATCAAGAGCTAAAAGACCATCAATATCAACTCTTGTCTCTTTTCTTCTTTCGAGTGCTTTAATAAGCTTTTCAGGTTCGTTTCTTAAAATTTTAATGTCAATCATTATAAAATCTCCTTTTTAATATTCTATATTGAGTTCACGGCAAAGAATTTCATAAAAAGAGAGTGCCGTTTGATCAAATCCGTTTGTGTCAATTTTTTGAAGCTCTTCTTTTGCTTCTTTTGTTTTTCCTTCCTTAATCATAAGACTTATATCAGAAAGGTCTATCATTGATTGATAGTAGGTTGCCATATCTCCTTCAAATGATAAAGAAGAATTATTTTCATTATCATTTATTTCCTCTTTCAAATCTTCAACAGTATCTTCTAATTTTTCATTAGTGTATTTAAGTTCTTCATTAGAATCTTTTAAACTGTTTAAATATTTTTCTTTAGAGTTTAACTGATTTTCAAATTCATCATTTTTTCTTTCATACAAAAAAACAACAAAAATCACCGAAATAAAAATAATAAGCATTAAAATAATTGTAATAAACAAAGTTTTATCTTTTTTGAACAAATTTAAATCTCCTTTCAAAACACACCTTGAAATATCTAAAAAATTAAATTTTAAAGAGTTTTTATTAAAAATAATGAAATTATATTAATAATATTAAAAATTTTAATTTTAAGTATAATTTTTAAGGTCTGTTTTTTGGACTTTGGTTTACATAATAATTATTTTTTAAATTCAAATAATAATCTTTCAAAATCGTCATTATTATAAAATTCAAATTCAATTTTGCCTTTATTTTTACCGGATGAAATTTTTACCTTTGTTTTAAAAATATCAGAAAGTTGTTTTTCTACATTTTTATATGAAGGTGATTTTTTGGTTTCCTCTTTTTTGGGCTTTTCGTTCAATAAATCAGAAACAAGCTTTTCGGTTTGGCGAACACTCAAATCCTCTTTTATAATTTTTTCTGCAATTTGAATTTGAAGTTTCATATCGGTTACGGGAAGAATAGTTCTTGCGTGTCCCTGGGATAATTTTTTATCAATAACCAAAGCTTTTATTTCATCACAGAGATTATTAAGACGCAGAGCATTTGCAATAGCACTTCTGCTTTTCCCAACCTTTTCCGATATTTGTTCTTGGGTAAAAGAGAAGGTTTCCATAAGGCTTTTATAGCCTTCCGCCTCTTCGATTGGGTTAAGGTCTTCTCTTTGAAGATTTTCAATTAAGGCTATTTCCATAACCTGTTCCTTTGAATAATCCTTAACTATACAAGGGATTTCTTTAAGATCCGCAAGCTTTGATGCTCTCCACCTTCTCTCGCCGGCGATAATTGTATACATCCCTTTTTTTCCTTTTTGAACAAGGATAGGTGATACAACTCCGTGAGTTTTAATAGATTCCGAAAGGGCTTCAAGAGCATCCTTATCAAAATTTCGTCTTGGCTGATTTGGGTTTGGTTCAACATCTATTATTTTGAGAGAAACCACACTTTCGCCGGAAGCTTCTTCATTTTCAATAAGCTTTTTAACAGATGTTTTATCTTCCGGAACATCCTCAAAAAGAGCAGTAAGCCCTCTTCCGAGCCCTTTTGAAAGCCCTTTTTTTGTTTTGTTTTTTTCCACTCTATCTCCTCCTTATCTGTTATTTTCAATAACTTCGTCCGCAAGGTCAAGATAACTTTCTGCGCCTTTTGAGTTTTTATCATAAAATATTATAGGCTGACCAAAACTGGGAGCTTCAGATAAACGCACATTACGCGGAATAATCGAAGCATAAACCTTGCTTCCGAAAAATTTCTTTACTTCTTCAACCACCTGAATGGAAAGATTTGTTCTTGCATCAAACATTGTAAGAAGAATTCCTTCAATTCCAAGAGGTGGATTTATTCCCTTTTTAATAATTTTTATAGTGTTTGTGAGCTGACTTAATCCTTCCAAAGCATAATATTCACATTGAATTGGAACTAAAACCGTGTCTGCCGCCGCAAAAGAATTTAATGTTATAAGTCCTAATGATGGTGGACAGTCTATTAAAATAAAATCAAATTGGTCTTTGATTTTTGCAATGGAATTTTTAAGGAGAAATTCACGCTCCGCAAGAGATACCATTTCAAGCTCTGCCCCTGCCAAATCAATATTTGAAGGGCATATCCATAGGTTTGAAAATTCTGTTTTTACAATGGCTTTTTCCATAGGAACATCATTTATAAGACAATCATAAACAGATGTTTCAACCGTTCTCGGGTCAAGACCAAGACCGCTTGTTGTATTCCCCTGGGGGTCTATATCAATAATAAGGGTTTTTTTATTTTTATAACCAAGACAAGCACTTAAATTAACCGCAGTTGTGGTTTTTCCAACGCCACCCTTTTGGTTTGCAATAGCAATTGTTTTACCCATATTTCCTCCAATATAAATAAATTTCTCTTATATTATAGCACATTTTTAAAATATTACAAGGGGTTTTATAAAATTTGTTTCACGTGAAACAAAAAAGACGGAATAAATCCGCCTTTTTAAATTATGTTTCACGTGAAACATTTACTTAATAACTCTTGAAAGAGAAATTCTGTTTTTGTTAATATCAACATCAATAACTTCAACTTCTATAACATCACCGA
Source organism: Oscillospiraceae bacterium (assembly GCA_015068605.1). Lineage (GTDB taxonomy): Bacteria > Bacillota > Clostridia > Monoglobales > Monoglobaceae > SIG454. The sequence continues at coordinate 58,279 of SVKF01000007.1, read as the reverse complement.
TTGAAACAACATCTGTTGGGTGTTTAACAAATTTATCAGAGAGCTTTGAAATGTGAATGAGTCCGTCCTGATGAACACCAATATCCACAAAAGCACCAAAGTCAACAACATTTCTGACAGTTCCGCTCATGGTCATTCCAACTTTAATATCTTTAATGTCCATAACATCAGTTCGGAGCATCGGAGCTTCAATATTGTCACGGGGGTCTCGTCCGGGCTTTAAAATTTCGTCAAGAATATCTTCTATTGTAGGAATACCAACCCCTGTTTCTTCACTTAGCTTTTTAATATCTGCTTTTGACAGCTTGTCCTTTATATCCTTTATTTTGCCTGTACTGATGTCGTCAGCCGTATAGCCTGTTCTCTCTAAAAGTATTTTTGTAAAGTCATAGGATTCGGGATGAACCGAAGTGTTATCCAAAATATTGTCGCCGTCTGTAATTCTTAAAAAGCCTGCGCACTGTTCAAAGGCTTTAGGTCCAAGCTTTGAAACCTTTTTAAGCTGGTTTCTGTTTTTAAACTTACCCTCTTCTTCTCTGTATACAACTATATTTTTTGCAATCGCAGAGCTGATTCCTGAAATATACTGAAGAAGGGGAGCTGATGCTGTGTTAAGGTCAACGCCAACGCTGTTAACACAGTCTTCGACAACGCCTCCTAAAGCTTCGTCAAGGCGCTTGGGATTCATATCATGCTGATACTGTCCAACACCGATTGATTTAGGGTCAATTTTAACCAATTCCGAAAGTGGGTCTTGTGCACGACGGGCAATAGAAACCGCACTTCTTTGAGTAACATCAAAATCGGGGAATTCCTCAGCACCAAGCTTTGATGCGGAATATACCGATGCACCTGCTTCGTTGGTTATAATATATTTAACATCCTCTTTCACATCTTTCAATGTGTCAGCAACAAATTTTTCTGTTTCTCTTGAAGCAGTTCCGTTACCGATTGAAATAAGATTGACATTATATTTTTTTATAAGAGTCTTTATAAGCTCCTTCGCACTTTCGTATTGATTGGTGGAATGAGTAACATAAATTACGGCAGTGTCCAAAACCTTACCCGTTCCGTCAACAACACCAACCTTACAGCCTGTTCTGTAGCCCGGGTCAAGACCGATAACTGTTTTATTTTTAATAGGCGGCTGCATAAGAAGGTTTTTAAGATTAACTTTGAAAATACTAATTGCCTGCTCCTGGGCAATGTCCGTGAGCTCGTTTCTTATATCACGCTCAATAGACGGTGCAATAAGTCGCTTATAGCTATCTTCAATGGCAAGAATAATTGATTCCGTAAAGATTGTTTCCTCTTTTGAAAGCTCTTTTCTCTTTATCTTATTGAGAATTTTCTCTTCGTCGCAGGATATACTCACAGATAAAAATTTCTCTGCTTCGCCACGATTTATTGCAAGAATACGGTGAGATGCAATCTTTGTAACCGGCTCGGAAAAATCATAGTAAATGCTGTAAACAGAGTCCTCCTCCGTTGATGCCTTTGATGATAAAATTCCTGTTCGGAAAGTTATGTCACGGATGAATTTTCTATAATCCGCATTGTCGGAAATTTCTTCTGCAATTATGTCAAGAGCGCCATTTATGGCATCTTGCGCTGTCAAAACCTCTTTTTCTTCATTTATATATTCAGAGGCAATTTCTTCAAGAGTTTTATCTGTTTTCACTTGGGCAAGAATTGTTATTGCCAAAGGCTCAAGACCTTTTTCTTTGGCAACAGTTGCACGAGTGCGTCGTTTCGGTCTGAAAGGACGATAAATGTCCTCAAGTTCAGTCAGCTTTTCAGCCTTGTCAATTTCTTCGATAAGTTCAGGGGTGAGCTTTCCCTGCTCCTCAATAATTCTTTTAATATCGGCTCTTTTCTGCTCCATATTGCGGAGATAATTAAGCCTTTCTTCAAGGTTACGAAGAACCTCGTCGTTAAGCTGACCCGTTGCCTCTTTTCTGTAACGGGAGATAAATGGGATTGTGTTTCCTTCGTCAATAAGAGCAACGGCATTATCAACCTGCCATTGATTGATTGAAAGCTCTGACGCAAGTTTTTCATTAATTGTCATAGTTAAATACCTTCCTACTATATTTTGTGTTATATAAAATTAAAAACCACAATATTTAGTCAAATGCAAAAAAGTCTTCACATCCAAAGGATAGATATATTTTAGCATTGGTTGCTTCTATCAGGGTTTTTTCAAGACGGTCTGCATCTTCAACCGGAACATAAACCATAACCGAAACGGAATCTGTGTATTCCGGTGGAAGCATTTTGATTGAAAAAGACATAAGCTCGTTCTGAACCTTGCCCCAAAGGGTATAGTCACAGTTTATGGTGAGGCTTTTGCATTTTACCATTTCAAGACGGACGGCCTCCTCAACCCCTGCCCTTGCAGATGAGGAATAAGCGTGAACAAGCCCACCCGTTCCTAAAAGGACACCTCCAAAATAACGGGTGACGACCACAATAATGTCAGTGAGCCCCTCTTTTTTCAGCATATCAAGGACGGGAACACCGCCTGTTCCTGCAGGCTCTCCGTCGTCACTATATCGCATTGTGTTATTTTCACGAAGGATATAAGCATAAACATTGTGTCGGGCATCCCAGTATTTCTGTTTCAAGTCGTTTAAAAAATCGAGAGCCTCTTCCTCTTTTTTGACAGGTTTGACCGATGCTATAAAACGGGACCGCTTTATAACAATTTCCGCTTCGCCGTATTTTTTCACTGTCAGATATTTATTGCTGATAAAGCATCACCGCCTTCAAATTTCCTTCATATAACAGTATAACCTAATTTTTTAAAAAAGTAAATAGTTTTGTTACGCTTTTGCAACAAATAAGGCAAAATGTTACTGAATTATTACGAATATTTTAAAGAATTATTAATCCTTGTTTTTAAAAAAGTTACATTGTTGCGAAAACATATTAAAACTGATAAGATAAGTATAGAAACGGGGAGTGAAAGAAATGGCGGCAAAAAGCAGACTGACAATATTTGCACTTGCGGTTATGTTTCCGATTTTTATGGTATGCATAAGCCTTAAAGCGTTCTGGATTTCGACTGCAGTTATTATGATGTTCTTTTCTATGAGAAGTCTTAAGGATTTGATAATTGTAAACTTTGCGTCGGATAGTTATTTTGAAAAATATCAGTGCAGACAGATAGAGCATACAAGTGTTTTTGCGGTTCTGACTGATGCCATATTGGTTTGCGGAGCTTATGCTCTCATTATGATAATGCTGTTTATATCATTTTTCCTGTTTGAAAGCACAATTATAAAAGGCTTTGTCGGAATTTTACTCGCAGTTTGGGCTTTTGATTTTCATAAGATTTTCTCTAAGCCCGATGAGAGTGATGAATGGACTGTTGCAGACACCATCAAGGAAGTTATTATGTGGACTCAAGGGATAGGCTCAATTATTTTTATAATTGTTGCATCGTTAATGTTGTAAAATAATTAGTTTTTTTTAACTCCTTTTATATTTTTTATTTTTTAACAAAGGAAGAAAGTCGCAGTTGCGGCTTTTTTCTTTTGTATAAGTTTATAAAATATGGATAAAATCTCTATAAAGGAGTGTGTTAAATGACGGCGAAAAGCTCAAGACGAGTAGTTATAATAAATAATATAAAATCCGATAAAATAGAACAGGCAATTTTTATTCTTCGCGGGGGAATAAATCAAAATCCTGACAGGAAAATTATAAAAGAAGCTCAGGATATAATAGATGATTATATAAGAAGAATGGGCGGACAAGCTCTTCCTCCTCCCCAGTTTAATACGAAAAAAGGAAAGCGTCATCGTGCAGGAGCCGGACTTTTGACCATTATGATAAGTGCGGTGCTTCTCGGCTTGGTCTTTTTGGTAAGAGCATTGGCAATGTAGTGTCAGAAAAATAACTTTTGCATAGTATAATAAGAGAATATTATGGAAAGGTTGATATTTATGACAAAAATATTTGTTGATGCAGGCCACGGCGGTCCCGACCCCGGTGCGGTCGGCAACGGAGTTACGGAGGAATATGTTAATCTGAATGTCGCAAGGTATCTTGCGCAAGATTTAAGGAACGCAGGATATGATGTTATGGAATACAGAACAACGCCCACAGAAAATGTGTTAAGCGACAAAAATGCAGATTTAAGAAATCGGGCAAGTATGGCAAATTCCTGGGGGGCTGATTATTTTATAAGTATCCATACTAACAGCTCAACAAACCCCTCTGCCCAAGGAGCGGAAGCTTATGTATATAGGCTTGGCGGTGAAGCGGAGCGATTGGGGGAATCTATTTTAGAGTCCATATCTGACAGACTCGGCTCAATAAACCGAGGAGTTATGGCGGCGAATTTTGCTGTTTTAAGACGAACAAGAATGCCTGCCGTGTTGGTTGAGCTTGGATATTTAACAAATCCAACGGAGGCTCTTAATCTGAACAGCCCTGCCTGGCAAAGAGCGGTCGCTGAGGCTATTGCCGTCGGTATAATTTCCGAAATAGGTCCGTCAATATAAGTTATAGTTAAAGGGCGATTGATTTTATTCCTTAAGAAGTATAGTTTTTTAAATATTATAAAGCAAGACAAGACACATCTATACGAGGTGATTCTTGTCTTGCTTGTTTTTCGTTAAATCAGTTAGGCAGGTATGCCGCTGTCAAAAGTGCCTTTTCTTCTTTCGTATTCTTCATCTGTCATACTAAGTATTTCTATGTCAAAAATAATCTGTAAAAGTATTTTATTTCTTTCTCTCCAGAAGCTCCACATCTTTTGTATAAAGGACCGGACCTTTTTCGTTATATTCCGGACAAAAGCGATAGTCAACAACCGCAGTCAAACGAATTTTGTCATAATCCTTAAGACTTTCGCCTCCTTCTTCCCAACGGCAGGCATAACCTAAAAAAGCCATATCGTCTTCGCAACAGGTCATAACGTGTTTTCCGGGAACAAACCAAAACTCGCGAAAGTTCTTCGGTTTTGCAACAAGTCCCTCGAAACGGATAGTTTTCCCTTTGTATCGGTCGGGATTGTCCATAACATCGATGTACCAGATTGTGTATGAATCGTCGTCTAAATCAATTATTTCATCATTTAAGTTATAAGGAAGCTCATCCTCAAAGGTCAAATCAATAAGTCCTCTTTCGTCGGAATACATAATCTCCGCATCGGGATTGACGGTTTTAACTCTCGTCCGAAGAGTTGCAAAATTCGTGTTTTCTCTGTCACAGCGATTGAAAACAATAGTGGCGGAGCTTTGAAAAAGCTCAAAGAAGATATTTCGCATATTGTTGTAATACCCGTCAAAGGTTTGAGCATCAATAAGAGTAAGCTGCTCCGCATAACGCCATTTCCCCGGCAATTTCAAGTCATATAAAGCATCCATTCCCCACATACAGTTAAATTCAATGATAACACGGTCAGGATTGTATGTCTTTCTTAAATTTGAGAGAAGAGACTCCGTCAAAAAGTCTGCGCTGTCAACCTTAAAGATAAAAAGATTTTTCTGTTCGGGAAGCTCAATTTCACCCTCCTCGCAGAGAATGATAAGTGTTCTCGATTTCTGAACTTCAGGGTCGGATAAAATCGCATTATTTATAAAAGAAGTCTTTCCGCTCTCTAAAAATCCGTTGATTAAAAATACGGGAACTGCAAATTTCATACTGTATTCACCCCTTCAGATTAAATAGCAAATAATTTTTCAAGTTTATCTTGCGCAAGATTGGAGCCGATGACACAAACCTTGCCTGTGTAGTCGGGGGAACCATCACGAATTTCAAATTCGCCGGGAACATAGTCAAAGCATATCCAGTCGTTTTCTCCTCTGACAATGCCTTTTCCTCGCAGAACAATACCATATTCACCCGTGTCAAGCGCAGAAAGAATTTCTTTAAGCTCGGCTTTTGAAAATGCCTTTGCCGTTTCTGTTCCCCAGGAAACAAATGCCTCGTCGGCATCGTGGTGATGATGGTGTCCGCCGCATCCACAAGAGCATTCCTCCCCATGGTGGTGATGTTCATGGTCGTGGCAACACTCTTCGCCGTGGTGGTGATGTTCATGGTCGTGGCAACATTCTTCCCCATGGTGGTGATGGTCGTGGTCGTGACAACATTCTTCCCCGTGGTGATGATGTTCGTGGTCGTGACAACATTCCTCTCCGTGGTGATGATGTTCGTGGTGGGCTTCAAGAAGCTCATTCAGAAGCGAATGTGAACCGTTTATTGCATCAAGAATTTTGTCTGCCGTAAGCTGGTCAAGAGGCGTTGTTATAATTGGAGCAGAATTGTTATGGGTTTTGAGCATTGAAACAGCCTCAGAAAGCTTGTCTTCGGTAATTTTATCCATTCTTGTCATAAGGATACAGGTGGCATTTTCCACCTGATTATTATAAAATTCACCAAAATTCTTCATATAGAGTTTGCATTTTGTTCCGTCAACAACGGTTATGGCACAATCAAGCTCAAGGTCAACGCCGTCAACCTTCTCTATGGCACCGATAACATCGGAAAGCTTACCCACCCCTGTTGGCTCGATAATAATTCTTTCGGGCTGATAAGTATTTGCCATTTCTTTAAGACTTTCGCCAAAATCACCCACAAGGGAACAACAGATACAGCCGGAGTTCATTTCCTTGATTTCGATTCCCGAATTTTTAAGAAATCCGCCGTCAATACCGATTTCCCCAAACTCATTTTCGATAAGAGCGATTTTCTCGTTCTTATAAACCTCGCCAATAAGCTTTTTTATAAGAGTAGTTTTTCCTGCACCCAAAAAGCCTGAAATAATGTTAACTTTAATCATTTATATCTCCTCCGTTAAGTAAATTTATTGCAATTTGTGCGTTTTTGTCAGCCAAAGCCTTTGAGGTTTTGCGTATATCCTCAAGTCCTGCCTTAAAGCTGTCACGCTTTAAAATAATTTCATCACACAATGAAATAAGCTTGTCCTGCTTGAGAGTGTCAACAGGCAGAAAATGGGTCTGCCCCATATATTCCATCATATTGTTTATTTTAGGGTCATAGTCAAGCCCAACAACGGGAACCCCCGTACACGCCGCATAAATAAGAATGTGAAGCCGCATACCCATAACAAACTCACTCTTTGAGATAATTCCAAGCATTTTGTCAAAGGAAACGGATTGATTAAGAATATATCCCTTCCCTTCAAGCTTGTCCATAATTTTTTTGCAGATGCCAATGTCCTGGTTATACTGCATAGGAACAAAAAGCGGAACAAATCCGTACTTATCCGATATATGTCTGCAGGTGTTTGCAACGGATGTCTCAAAATCTTGCGCAAGATTATTCCATTTTCGCACCGAAACACAGAAATACTTTTGACCGGAAGGAATACCTATTTTGGACAAGGACTCCTCTGCATCCGTAAAATCGGAATAGGAAAGGGCAAAAACAGAATCTGCGGTAATCAAAACATTTTTTGTATTGACTCCCATTTCCTCCAAAAGTTCTGCGGATTTCGGCTCTCTTAAGGTTATGGCATCAACCCGACTCAAAATCCTTGCAATCTTTTTATAAGACTTTTTATTTATGACAGGGCCGATTCCGTTGCCGAAAAGCATGGTTTTAAGCCCAAATCTCATTGCAAGGCGTATCACTAAAAGATAGTACAGCAAGGATTTTTCCGATGTAACATCCTGAATAAGACTTCCTCCGCCGCTTATTAAGAGGGATGAGCGGCGCATTTTTCTTATGATTGAAAATAGGTTAAGTCTGTTGATGGAATTAACACCGTAAATTACCTTTGTTTCTTCCGGATTTTTCGATAGAACAGTTATTCGGATATTGGGCGACAGCTCCTTAAGCCCTTTGATAATCGCCTTAAGACTGGTGTCATCACCGCTGTTTTTAAATCCGTAATAGCCCGAAATTATAACATCATTTTTAATGTTTTTTCCGAAAGGAACAGAGTATTTTTCAAGTTCATGAGGGTTTGTTTTCTTTGTTTCGTTTATTTTCTCCCCGGTCAACACCGAGGCATACATTTTAAGGGCATCCTCTGCCATTGTTTCAACAGAATACCGACTCTTGATAATCTCTCTTGAATATTCCCCCAATGCATTAAGGTCGCTCTCGTCAAACAATTTTTTTATATCTTGCACAAGATATTCGGGTGTGGATGGCTCACAACCTCGACAACAGAAGTTTGTGTCAACAGATACCTTTAACTTATCCTCGTCAAAAATGCCGATATAGCCTTCGTTTCCGGCAATTATAGACGGTTTTTTACAAGCCATTGCCTCAAGAGCGGCACGGCTGACACCCACGAAAATATCACCGCTTGCAACAAATTTATTTATATCTGTTCTTGCGCCCGTGGTTATGATAAGACGGGTTTTGAGTGCATTATTGACTTCTTCCGCCTCTTTTTTTATGGCATCATAATCATTTCCGTCGCCAACAATAACAATTTCAAGGTCGGGAAACGCCTTATAAAGGTCAGGCGAAATTTTTATAAGCTGGTGGGCGACCAGAGAACGGTCAGTATCCATTCGGCTGACATAAACAATCCGTTTTTTATTATCACCGAGAGAAAACTCGGATTTGATATGGGAAAAATCTGTGTTTTCCGAGAATTTTTCCGTGTCAATTCCGTTGATTGTAACACGAATATTATCTGCGTCAATACCGTAGCTTTCAATCAGATAATCCTTAATATCATCGCTGACCGCAAGACTTCTCTGTCCCCAGTCAGACAGCTTATTAAAGGGAAAGCCAGCACGAAAAACCCAGTGCGCCGTGGTGACAAAGGGGAAGTGCAGTTTTTTATGAAGTCTTCCGCAGATGAATGAAGGAATACGGGCATGACCGTGGACAACGTCGAATTTATATTCCGTAATAATTTGTTTAAGCATACGGTAGGACTTTCTGACCGCACGAGGATTTTTACAGTTCAGAGGAACACAAAAATGCTTGATTCCCGCCTCGGAAAGCTCTTTTTCGTAAGCTCCGCCGCAGGATGCAACATAAACCTCGACCCCTCTTCTTGCCAATGCTTTGGAAAGCTCAACAATATGGGTCTCCGCTCCCCCGATATCAAGTTGCATGGTTGTCATTAAAACACGCATATTTTTCCCTCCGCGATTTCCTTATAATATTTAATTTTATCATATTTATTCAAAAAAGTCCACTAATATATTATATTTTTCACCTAAATTTCAAACTTTAATTGAGTTTTTGAAAATTATATGCTATAATATTAGTATTTAACAGTAAGGGAGAAATAAATATGAAGTTTGTTGTAATTGGGAGTATAAATACCGATTTGGTTATAAATACAGACAGGATGCCTAAAATCGGCGAAACAATTTTAGGAAGCGGATTTTGTGTAAATTGTGGCGGAAAGGGAGCAAATCAAGCCATTGCCGTATCGAAGCTTGGCGGAGATGTAACCTTTATCGGAGCCGTGGGGAATGATTCTAACGGTGATATTGCCATCGAAAACTTTAAGGCAAACAATATTAAAACGGACAGAATTGAAAGAGTTGAGACAAACACCGGCGTTGCGATTATAAATGTTTGCAGAGGGGATAACTGTATAATTTTAGACAGCGGTGCAAACGGTGTAGTTTCAAAGGAAATGATTGATAAAAATATGGATGTTATCAGGTCAGCGGATGCGGTTATCATGCAACTTGAAATTCCCATGGAAACGGTTACTTATGCGGCAAAAGCGGCGCATGAGGCAGGGGTTAAGGTGGTGCTCAATCCTGCACCCGTAGCCGAAATGCCGAAGGAACTGCTTGAAAACACAGATGTAATAATTCTCAATGAAACCGAAACGGAGTTTTTAACGAAAATATATCCCGACACAAAAGAAAATCGCAAAAAATGTATGGATTTTCTGATGAAGCTTGGTATTCAACAGGTTATTATCACCCTCGGGGCAGACGGCTCTGTCTACAATCTTGCGCAAGATATAAAGCATCAAAGCGCATTTAAGGCTGAGGTAGTGGATACAACTGCGGCAGGAGATACATTTATTGGTGCATTGTGTATGAATTTCGGCAGGGATATACGAGAGGCGGTTGAATTTGCCACGGCGGCTTCGGCAATAACTGTGAGTCGGGCAGGGGCAAGTTGTTCTATTCCCACCGGGGATGAGGTTGAGGCATTGCTGGACGAGAGAAATTAAGAGGTGATTTTATGGGAGTTAGGATTTTGCATTGTGCAGATGTGCATATTGGCGCGTCTGCGGGTATTAAAAGAATTTCAACACGGAGAAAGGCAGAGGTGTTGCAGACATTTTTGCGAATTGTTTCCTATGCGGAGGAAAATCAGGCTGATTTATTATTGATTGCAGGGGATTTGTTTGACAGCCATAAGCCGTCAAAAGATATCCTGGAACAAATTTCTTCTGCTTTTTCCGAATTTAGCGGTAAAGTGTTTATAACTCCCGGAAATCACGATTATTACGGGGAGAATACTTTTTGGGAGAGCTGGGAATTGCCTGAAAATGTGATGGTTTTTAAAAATGAGGCGGAAGGTTTGGAGCTGTCTGAGCTTGGGGTGAAAATCCACGGCGGTGGGTTTAGCGATGTGTATAGAAATGACCATATTCTGAAACAAATGCGAGCGGATGAAAGTATGATAAACATCGCCGTAATCCATGGAGATATTTCCTCCGATACCCCTTATGGTCCCGTGACCGTGGAGGAAATTCAAAACAGCAATATGGACTATATTGCTCTCGGGCATATTCATAAGAGAAGTGATATTATAAAGGAAGGAAAAACAAGCTATGCCTATTCGGGATGTCCCGAGGGACAAGGCTTTGACGAGCTTTACGAAAAGGGATTTTATTTCGGAACGGTTGAAAAAGGCAAGGTTGAGATGAGCTTTATCCCCATATGCAGGCGTCGTTTTGTGGAAGAGGAGGTTGATGTTTCAACTGCTCTTAAGAAAAGTGACATTAAAAATATTATCTTGCACAAGATTGACGAAAAATATGGAGATGAGGGCAAAGATTGGCTGTATAAGATAGTCTTGACGGGGGAGAGTGCAGTATCTTTTTCTGCGACGGAGCTTGGAGCAGAGCTGGAGAGTGAGCTGTATTTTGTTAAGATTAAAAATAAGGTTAAAACCCCTTTAAAGGACTTGACTCTTATTGCCGAGGAAAATTCTGTTAGGGGGATTTTTGTTCGCAAAATGCTGGAGAGGGCAGAGCGTGGTGAAAATATTGAAAATGCGGTTAGAATAGGACTTGCGGCATTTTCGGAGGAGGTGGATTTTGATGAGGATTAAAAGAGTTGAAATCATATCCTTTGGGAAATTTAAAAACTATGCTCTTGATTTTTCGGATGGATTTAATCTGATGTTTGGGAAAAACGAAGACGGCAAATCCACTCTTATGGCATTTATCAGCCTTATGTTATACGGCACGGCAGGGTCTTCTTCAAGGACGGATATATCCGAAAATTTCAGAAAAAAGTATGCTCCGTGGAGCGGAGATAAGATGTCGGGGGATATGGAGATTGAGTGCAGAGGCAGAAGCTATCTCATTCATAAGGAGTTTCGAGCAACATCAAAAACGGATAAGGTAACTGTGACGGATACGGAAACGGGAAATGCCGTGAATCTTCCGCCCGACACGGAAATTGGGAAATTTTTTCTCGGAATTGATTATAACGCCTTTGAAAAGAGTGTTTTCGGGGCGACTGCCGATTGTTTTGCAGGAACCGAGAGCGGAGATATTGCCGCAAGACTTTCAAATTTGGCAGAAAGCGGAGACGAGGCTGTTTCGACAAAGAATGTTTTGGCTCGTATCGAAAAAGCAATGGACGAGCTTATGAAAAAAAGAAGCAAGGGGAAAATCAATCTTGCGCAAGATAGAATCGAGGAACTGAATTCACAGATAGATAAGGTTGATTCCCAAGCCGAGCAAAGGCGGAAATTAAGCGAGGAATATACTAAAACAGAAAAAGAATTGTCGGATTTGAACGAAAAGGTTAGGAAAATGCGGTTGGCTCTTGCCGGCGAAGAAAACCGCAGAAAAGCGGATGCGTGCAGGACTCTTGCAGGGCTTTCGGATATGGCGGAGCAGGCAGAAAATAAGGTTAAGGTATTGGTTGGAACGGGTGAGCCTGCAGAGATTTTACAAAAATGTTCAGAATACGAAAATGCTGTGGCGGTTGCAAGGGATGTGCTTTCAAAAACGGAAAAAGTGTCTCCCCAAAAAGCTGTCACGGATGAGGATATGAGAAAATATTTTCTTTTATCCGAAGAAAAACAAAAAGAGGTTGTGGCTGAAGCAACAGCGAAAGCCCGAAAGGGAAAGTATCGTTTATCATTAATAATCGGCAGTATAATTTTCCTTGTGGGTGTTCTTGGCGGAATATTCAATCCACTCATATTTTCGGCATCAGCGGTGGGGCTTATTATTTCGGTTTTAAGTCTGATAAAATTAAAAAATCAGCCAAATGACAGCGATTTGAGATCAACTGAGAAAAAACTTGCAGAGCTTTTTGAAAGCCGTGGATGTCACTCGGCAGCTGAGTTTGAAAAAGCATACAGAGAGAGTATCACGATGATTGAAAAGGCGAAAATTTATGAGGAGGCTCAAAGAAGCTTGAAATTGGCAGAGTCTGTCTTTGTTGAATATGTCGGTCAATATCGCAGTGTCTCATCGTCGGAGGAAGGGAAGGAATTTGTGAAAACACTTTCTAAATTACAAAGTGATATGGAAAAGGCACGGCAAAGCAGGGATTCTTATGCCTCTGCATTTAAGCTTGAGGAATTAAATCCGCAAAAGCTTTTAAATCTTGCGCAAGATATAGAAAAAGGGTTGCCGACGGAAACGGTGAATTCTGCAGATGTGGAAAAAGCAGAGCATGAAATAAAAATGAAAAATAATGAACTTCTCGAAATTAAAGGAATGCTCGGGAAAGAACCTGAGGATATAGCACCTTTAATGAGAGAAAGGGACGAATTATTGGAAAAAGCAAATGAAATGGAGGCATATTATCAGGATTTAACCATGGCAAGAGATGTCCTTGTTGAAGCGGAGGATGAAATGCGGCGTTCCTTTGCGCCTGCCCTTAAGGAGAGAGCATCTGAAATACTTTCCATATTGACCGGCGGCAAATATCAAAGCCTCAGCACAGATAAGGTTTATGAAATTGGGGTAAAATCCGAGGACACAGGTGGGTATCGGAGCCGTCATTATCTTAGTCGGGGAACACTTGCCCAAAGTTATCTTGCTCTTCGGATAGCTCTTTGCGAGATGCTTTCGGAAAACGAGCCGGTTCCGCTGTTGCTTGACGATGTTTTTGCTGATTATGATGATGAAAGGGCGGCGCTTGCCTCAGAATTTCTGGAAAACTATGCAAGAAATGGCAGACAAATTATTTTCTTCACTTGCCACAGCCGGCAGGGCAGAATTCAAACAAACTACAATATGTTGGGGTAAAATTTTTATTTATACAACATAGAGTGCTTGACAATATTTGGTTTTGATGATATAATAATTAGGTAGAATTGTAAGAAAATGAAAAGGGGCGCTTAGATATGAAAAAAATTATAGCTGCTGTGCTGACGGTTTTGTCGCTTTCCACTGCGGTATTTGCTGCTGATTATTCCATAACTCAGCAGGATTTTAACCGTGTTGCAGACGAGATAAGTATTAATTATTCCGGGCACACCGATGAGTATATGACAATATTTGTTTATGATGTGACGGATATTGTAGATGCAAATGAGGAGACTCCGTGGGACGGGGTCGAAAATACTCCTATTATCGGGCTTGACCAGGCTGTCGGCAACGGGTCGTTCGGTATTAAAGTTAAGCCTGATTTTACAGGCGATGTTGTTATAGTTCTTGGCGGAGAATATGGAAATTCAACCAAAATCCTTCTCCACATCGAAAACGGTATTCCTCAGAAAATTACGGATGCTGAATATGATGCAGGTGGGGATACGGCTGTTGTCGGAGACGACATGAAGATAACTATCCAACAGGGAAATAAGCTCCTCAATGCAACAATTTCAACAACCGGAACAGGTAAAGTTGAATATATGAATGATACTGCTGCGACCGTAACCTTAACCGGAGATATATTCTTCAATGAAGTCGGCGAGATTGATGCGGTTTCGGAAAAAACTGTTGAAATCAGAAGTAATAATGATGATTCAACATATAATGTGGGTTACATCAATAAAGCAATGATTGGCGCTGATGATACAAGCTATATTATCGTTTTGACGGGAAGTAACGGCAAAAGTGCAACAAGCACATTTGATGTTTCCTGCCTCGAAGGTGAAATCAGAGTTCGTGCAGGTGTTGAGAATGTTCCCGAAGGGGAAACAATAACTCAAACTGTTACGATAGAAAAATAAGTTAAAAGGCTATAAAAAGGCTGCAGAAAGTGTTTCGGTTTTCTGCAGCTTTTTTGTATATTAAAATAAAAAAGTCGAAGCAAAGTGAACTTTGCTTCGATGTGGTGCGGATAACAGGACTTGAACCTGCATGAAATTGCTTTCACATGGACCTGAACCATGCGCGTCTGCCAATTCCGCCATATCCGCATAAATTTTCGCCCCATAATTTTTTCACGCGAGAGGCGATCGCCGGGGGGAGCACATAGCTTAATCCCCATAGATTTTTACACGGGAGTCTATCCCGAGGGGGAGCACACAGCTTAATCCCCATAGATTTTTACACGGGAACTTATCCCGAGGAGGAGCATATCGCTTAATCCTCACCAAAACATTATATCATAAAAAAATACGCAAGTCAAGATTTAATTAAAAACCCTATAACTTTATTTAAATATTTATCTCCCTATTTATCTCCCCAACAACATATAAAGCGGTGGAAAAACCCCACCGCTTTATATGCTGTTATTCTTATACTTCTTTGCCCTGCAAATTAATGCTAAAGCTTTCGTCGCCGATTTTCACCTTCGCAATTCCACTTTTATTAAAATCACTTGCCCAATCATATACAGCATCAATTACAAGAGCACCTGTTTCATCAATCCAGCCGTATTTTTCATTCACTCTGACCAAAGCAAGACCATGGTCTGTGAAGCTGTCCGCATATTCCAATTCAATCGGAACAGCAACCTCGCCTTTCTCGTTGATAAATCCGTGAGACTTCACATTTATAACAAGCGCAAGTCCGTTTTTCGCAAATTCACGAACAACATCATATTGCGGCTCAATAACAACTTCACCCTTTTCATTTATAAAGCCCCAATCTCCGCTTGCTTCATCCTGAAAGCCTGCGAGCTTTCCGTCGCCAAAGGGCAATGTTGTATAAAACTTCGGTTCAATTACAATCGCTCCCGTTGTGTCGATAAATCCCCAATATTCGCCGACCTTCACCTGTGCAAGACCGTTTGGAGAAAAGTCCATTCCATAGTCAAACTGTGCAGGAATAACAATTTCGTCCTGTCTGTTCTTGTATCCATATTTGCCGTCTTCAGCCTCAAATCTGTAAAGCTCAACCTTGGGCTGTTCTTTCTCAGCTTCAACCTTCTTCTCTTCAGCCGAAGCCTTTTCCTCGTTATTTTCTGCTACCGCTGTTTTTTCTTTTTCCTTTGTTTCGGGTTTGTTTTCGTCTCCGCATGAGACGAAAACAAACATCATTATTACTGCCATTAAAAGTGCTGTAATCCTTTTCATTTTAAATTTCCTCTCTTATTTATATTGCTTATTATCCAAAATAATTTCTATTCTTCATCCGAGGGCTCGTCGTCTTCGACTTCCTCATCCGCTATATCCAAATCCAAAATCTCGTTTCCGTCATCGTCCAAAAGCTCATTTACCTTATGCCAACACTTCTTCTTTGGTTTGTTATCGGACGTAAACGGAAGGGATATAGCAGTACAATCATCCGACGCAAGATGCCCCGACTGACTGCACACAGAAATATTAACTATTCCGCTCGGTGCGGAAATTGATTTAACCTCTATTTTCTCATGAACCTTATCCATAACCGCTTTAAATGCCAGCTGTGCCCCTGATGCATAGGTTGATGATACAACCTCATTTTCGTCATAGCCATGCCATACTGCGCACACATAATTCGGAGTAAATCCAACAAACCACTTATCCTTATTGGCATCGGTTGTTCCTGTTTTGCCTGCCGCAAAAACTCCGTTATTTAGGTTCGCCAAAGTTCCTGTTCCGCTTGTTACAACTCTTCTTAAAAGCTGAGTCATTATATATGCCGTTTTTGAGCTGATTGCCTGATGCTTTTCAGGGTTGTTTTCAAGAATAATATTACCCTTGTTATCATATACTTTTGTATAGATATGTGGCCTTGTATAAACACCTTTATTTATAAACGGAGTATATGCTCCTGCCATTTCAAGAGGAGATATTCCCTTGGTCATTCCTCCAAGAGATAATGCAGGCAGGTTTTTATCGTCTTCCACCAAAGAGGTTACGCCCAGTTTATCTCTCAAATGACTGTATGACTCACTGACTCCCAAATCCTGAAGCACCTGTGCCGCAATTCGGTTGGATGACCGCTGAATTGCCACCTGCACCGTTTTGTCTCCCGTATCGGAATATGAGTTGCTTGGAGTCCATTTACCATCAAAGGTCATCACGCCGTCTTTATATAATGTTGACGCATGAATTATCTCCTCGTCAATCGCCGGCGCATAAACCGAAATAGGCTTAATGGATGACCCCGGCTGACGAGGTATGGTTGTTCGATTTAAGATAAGGTTGGCTTTCTTTTCGCCCAATCCGCCATAAATTCCGCATATTCCGCCATCGGGCGATAAAACAACAATCGCCGACTGAGGATTTTTAGACGCCCCTTCTTCATAGCCGAACAGTCTTGCACACTCTTCCGGATTTCCGTATACCGCATCAATGGCATCCTGAACATTTTTGTCGATTGTGGTTATTATTTTAAGACCACCCATGGTCGCTTTGTAATACGCAAGCTCACGGCTGTAACCCATATCCATAAATTCTCGGGTCAATTCCGATGTTATCTGTTCAACATAATAGGGATTGATTTCAACCTTGCCGCTGTCTTCCGAGCTTTTGTTGAATTTAAGCTTATATTTAACCGCCTCATCATATTGCTTCTGATTAATATATTCAAGCTCAAGCATCTTTTTAAGGACGATTTCCTGCTTTGCCTTATTATCCTTCGGATTTCTTATAGGGTCATATTTGGTTGGATTTTGAGTTATCCCCGCAATGCAGGCACACTCCGCCAAATTAAGCTCCTGAACAGGCTTGCCGAAAATTTCCATAGATGCCGCACCGACACCGTAACAATTATTAGAAAGGTTAATAATATTAAGATAACCCTCCAAAATCTCATCCTTGGACATCTTTTTTTCAAGGGTAACCGCCTGGGATATTTCCTTAATCTTTCGTGCCGGGGAATTTTCCCAGTTGCCTGTTGCATTTTTAATATACTGCTGGGTTATGGTGCTTCCGCCAAAGTCGGAGCCGCTACCTGTAATCTTCCCCCAAACATACATAATTGTCGCCTTGGATGTTCTTAAAAGGTCAACTCCCGAATGGTCATAAAACCGCTCATCCTCGATTGCAACAAAAGCATTTTTCATATTCTTGGGAATCTTATCTATGGCAACATACTGTTGGTTTCTGTCGCCGCTTGACAACTTACACAGCTTCACCTCTTCGCCTGTTTCGGCATCAATATAATACACCACGGAGTTTTCACCAAGCACAGTGCTGGCAATATCAACCTCAGCTCCGTCACCAAAAACGCCAAACATAGCGCAACCGATTAAAATACCCACAAGCAAAACAAATACACCGACCGTTGTTCCGAACACCTTAACAAAGGTCCAGATATAACTTCCGACCCCGGCTCTTTTCTTGCTTTTCTTGCCCTTCTTTTTGCTCTTTGAACCGCTCTTCCGCTTTGGTGTTTCCTCATCGCCAAATTTAGCCGCACCCATTCCGGATTTGGCAGAAGAGCCTTCTTTTTTCATGCTTTTATGGTTAGAATCCAAATCTCCGGGTGAACGAAACTCGGATGAATGAGATGAGCTTTCTCTTCTCTTACTTTTTGGATCAAGATCTGAATCATCTACCGGTCTGAAACCCATAAAAACGCCTCCTTATTTTAACAAAAATAATGACACTCTATCATATTATAACACAAAAAACAAATTTTGCATAGTATAAAATTAAAAAAATATGGAAATAATTTTTTTACAAATCGAAAAGGAGGATTATCTATGGTTAAAAAACTATTAAAATGGGTTGGAGTTTTTGTATTTCTTTTAGCGGTTGCCGGTATAAGCTGGATTACATCATATTATGTCACAACAAAAGCCAATAAATCCGCATATACAGAGGATAATTCCTCTTATGCGGTCTTTGCGGAAGAACACGCCGAAAACACTCCGAAAAAAGCAAACAAAATTTCCTTTGAATATTATATTGTCCGGCTGGAGGGTAATTTGCTTAATGTTTATGCCTGCGCAGACAATTCCGAAGAATTTTTATGCAGCGAGGAAATAGTCACCTCAAATCTCACTAAAACCGATATAGAATTTCTGGAGCAGGGAACTGTTTTATATACAACCGGTCAGCTTACACAATTTATGGAAAACTTCGTAAGCTAAAAATAAGAGGCCAGTGCAAAATGCACCGACCACACAAAACACAAAAAGCGAATAAAAAATCATTTTAAAAAGCGTAAATGGCAAAATATGCTTCATAAATTAGGAAAGAAATTCGCAGTTTGACGAATTTCTGAATTTAAAAGTGTTTTGTGTTTTGAATAAACCTCACCTCTCGGAGTACCTGTGTACGCCTTCGGGATTCGGTTTCTCCAATCTGCGCTATTTTGCGTCCATCCCACAACGAGGCTGCAGCAAAATGATTTCGCTTTGCTGCAGCCTCTTGGTTTTAACATCCCCTATTTCATTCTTTTCAATGTTTCAACTATCATATTATAAACCCGCTCTGTGGACTTAACATAAAGCTTTTCGGAGAATGTGTGAATATCCCTCATGTCGGGGCCGATTGAAATTCCGTCAAAGCTGTCTATTTTTCCTGCAAAAGTTCCGCACTCAAGACCTGCGTGGATTGCCTGAATAACAGGTTTTTCCCCATACATATCTTCATACACCTCAGACATCAATTCACGAAGAGGGGACTCCTTTTTATATTCCCAGCCCGAATATCTCCCTGAGGCTTCAAAGACACCACCAACGCTTTCCATAAAACATTTTATCCGTCTCATAAGCATTTCTTTTTGAGAATCAATGCTGCTTCTCACACCGAACTCCGCAATAATTTCATTTTCGTTTGTTTTGAGTATTCCCATATTAAGAGAGGTCTGGACAAGCCCTTTTATGCCTGCGCTCATTTCAATAATTCCGTTGGGAAGGCAACAGAGCATTGCAATAATTTTATCTGTCCCGACCTTGTCAATGCTCTCTCCGCCCTGACCTTTGCCAAGACTTACAAAAACCTCCGAATCCGTCAGATTATACTCATTTTTAAAAGTTCTATCCATTTCGTCGCAAACCTTTTTCGCCTTATCTGCATCCGAAACAAGGATTTCCGCCGCGCTCTCCCTCGGAATTGCATTATCCTTAAGTCCGCCCGAAACGGAAATTATCCGCATTTCGGTTTCGCCTTTGATTTTATCGAGGACACGCCCCAAAAGTATATTGGAATTTGCTCTGCCCTTGTCAATTTCGACACCCGAATGACCGCCCAAAAGCCCACCGACAAAAACCGAGACCGGAGTTTTATCGTATTTTTCACGACTTATGGGCAAGATACATTTCGCAACTTCCCCTCCGGCACAGCTTACCGTGAAAATTCCTTCATCCTCCGAGTCAATATTTATCATTCTTCTGCTCGAAAGATATGATGTATCCAAAAAATTCGCTCCGACAAGACCTATTTCCTCATCAACGGTAAAAACCGCTTCAACAGCAGGACTTTTAATATCTTTATCATCTAAAATTGACATCATCATTGCAACCGCAATTCCGTTGTCAGCGCCCAAAGTTGTTCCGTCCGCCCAAATAGTTTCCCCGTCGGTTTTAAGGCAAAGCCCTTCCTTTTCCATATTGATTTGTGAATCAGGGGCTTTTTCGCAGACCATATCAATATGCCCCTGCAAAATAACCGGCTCCGCTTTTTCATAACCTTCCGACGCAGTCTTTTTAATTATAACATTATTAATTTCATCCTGATAAACCCAAAGACATCGCTCATTTGCAAATTTCACCAGATAATCGCTTATCATTTTTGTATTTCCCGAGCCATGGGGAATACTGCAAATCTCCTCAAAATATTTAAAAACTTTTTCAGGTTTAAGACCATTTAAAACCGACATATTTCCCTCCAAATTTAAATCCAGCCGCCATCTGCTTTTATTATTTCGCCCGTTATATAACTGCTTCTGTCCTCACACAAAAAGGCAATTATTTTTCCGATATCTTCTATTGTACCCATTTTCCCCAAAGGAATTTCAGCTTTTATTGCCTCAATTTCGTCTTCACTTAAATGATTATTCATTTCTGTTTCGATTATGCCCGGCGCAACAGCATTAACTCTTATTCCCGACGGAGCAAGCTCCTTTGCCATTGCCTTTGTAAAGCCAATAAGAGCCGCCTTTGACGAAGAATAAACCGCCTCACAAGAGCCGCCCGTCATTCCCCAAACGGAGGAGACATTGACAATACTGCCCTTCTTTTGGGAAATCATATAGGGAAGGACTGCCTTCGTGCAATTAAAAGCCCCGAAAACATTTACATCAAAGACCCTTTTCCACTGGGCATAATCCGTCATATCAAAGGGTACGGGAGCAGGAGCAATACCTGCATTATTGACAAGAGCCGAAACATTTCCGAAGGTCGAAATCGCAAAATCCACAAGCGCCTTGGCTTCCTCATAGATTGAAACATCTGCTTTGAAAGTTTCACATTTTCCGCCCTTTTCCCGTATCTTTTCTGCAGTTTCTTCCGCCATTTCCTTATTTTTTATATAATTTAAAACAATATTTCCGCTTTCCGCAAGAGACAGCGCCGCTCCTTTTCCGATTCCTCGTGATGAGCCTGTTATAATAAAGGTTTTGTCCATATAATCCACCTTTTCTACAAAAAAACGCTGTTCCTTTTTCGGAAACAGCGTTCATCCTCGCTAAAAATTAATTCTCGTTAGTTGCGCCTTCTTCAGTACCTTCGGTTGTTTCTTCACCGTTTGCATCAGCATTGTTTGCTTCTTCACCGTTTTCTTCCGGATTAGCATTGCTTTCTTCACCTTTTTCAGGCACATCTACCTTCACGCTGTTGCTGTTAGTTGCAGGAGCAACAGGCTCTTCAGGTCTTGTTGAAACATAAGCCAAAGAAAGAGATGTCACAATGAACAAAACAGCAAAAACACCTGTAAGCTTTTTGAGCATTGAATCAACTGTTCTTTTCTTATTCTTACCAAAGAAAGTTTCATTTGAACCGCCAACAGCACCGGAAAGACCTGCCTGCTTGCTCTCCTGAAGAAGAACGACGATAATCAAAAGAACTGAAAATACTACATGTGCAATCATTAATAAATTCATAATTAAACCTCCAAATATTTTAAAATCATAATTAACAAAAAATCACATATTCTATATACTACCACATATTTGAAAATTTTTCAAGGGCTTTTTAAAAAATTTTTTTATTTTTTGTTTTTTCACAGAATATTCACAAAACATTAACCAAATAAACACAAACAAATGTTACATTTAAAGAGCAATAGGATTGAGGAACTATTGATGAGGTTTTTTAACCGAAACATAACTCCCTCCCCTTTTCCGGCATTGTACCCCAAGCAATGCCGGCTTTTTTAACGCTTCGGCCCCAAGCAATGCCGGCTTTTTTAATTATATTTCAATTCCGCATTTACGAGGGTCGATGCCGTAAATCTGCACCACCTCAAAATCCTCACATTCCAGAAAATCTCCCGGGAAGGCAAGCTGACCTCCGTCTCCGTCTATATCCGCACCAACCGCATAAAAAGCCTGCCAGACAAGGTGGGAGCATTGAGAGGATGAGATTTTTTCTTCATCTGACTTATCCTTTTTGAAAATTCCCGCCATGGGGTTATAAGGAACTCCAACCAGCTTTTCCTCCGCATAATCTGCCGCTTTTTCGGCAATTTTGCTGTTTTTATGCCTTAAAACAACCATATTTGAATAATTTTCCCAGCCACTTATATAGGAATAATCGGATGTTTCTCCTAAAACCATATGCTCAATGATTCTCCCCGTGTCTTCATCAATAACGATAGCGGCGTGACCGTGTCTGTAGCCTAAGGTATAGGTTGACAGAGAAACAACCACGTCACCTCTTCTGAGAGGGGCAATTTTAATTCTGTCATCCACCTTTTCATCATAGGCAACAATAGGGAAAAACAGATATTCCCGTTCATGTTTCGGCTTTTTAAAATATTGCTCGGCGAACTCAAAAATATCATCCTTTTTCCCGTCTTCAATCAAGTCATTCACAGCACTTTTTGACAATCCCGTTTGTCTGAACAGAAAATTATAATCCTCCTCCGTCAGCTTTTTCTTTTTAATGACCGCAGAAATATCCTCCTTTGCCCACTCGGGCTCATAATAATCATTAACGGAACAGGAAACGCACCACAAACAAATAATTATAACCGTTATTCCAAATATTAAAATTTTCTTTTTATGTTTTTTAAAAATATCCATAATAACATTATAACACCTTTTTTTTCATTACGCAATATTTGTATAAATTTTTTATAAAAAAGGAATTATAGAAATATAAAAAGGGGGAATTAAAATGACAGAGCTTTTCGGAAAAGGTGTTTCAAACGGTTATGCAATCGGAAAAATATGTTTTATGGGGGCTTCTTCTCCCAAAATTAAAAAGAAAACCATAAGGGATACAAAGAGTGAAATAGTAAGGCTTGAAATGGCGGTAAATTCTTCCCTTGACTCTCTCGATTCACTCTATCGTGAAGCGGTTTCAAAAGTGGGACAGACCGAGGCGGAGATTTTTAATATTCACAAAATGATGCTCGAGGACGACGATTATCAGACCTTCATCAAAAGCATCATAACGACGGAATTGGTGTGTGCGGAGTATGCGGTTTCGGTTGCAAAGGAAAAATTTGCGGATATGTTTTCTTCAATGGAGGATACATATATGCAGGAACGGGCAAAGGATGTCCGTGATGTATCCGACCGTCTTATCAGAAAGCTTATGGGGAAGGAAGACAATCCCTCTCTTTTATCGGGAATAATTGCGGCAGAGGATTTAGCGCCCAGTCAGACGATTACTCTCGACAAATCCAAAGTTTCCGCCTTTATAACCCAAAAAGGCTCTTCAAATTCCCACACGGCAATTTTGGCAAGAGGAATGAATATTCCGGCGGTTTGCGCTTTAGGCGATTCCCTTTCTGACGACTTTGACGGAAAAACCGCCATAGTTGACGGATTTTCGGGAAAGATAACCATTGACCCACCGAAAGAACTTATTTTAAAAATTCAGCAGGAAATTAAAAACGAAAAGGAAAGCTCTGCAATTTTCAGAAAGCTTATCGGAAAACCAACCGTCACCACAGACGGAACAAAAATCAACCTTTTCTCAAATATAGGCGGACTTTCAGACATTGAAAGCGTTATAAATAATGACAGCGAGGGGATTGGACTTTTCCGCAGTGAATTTATTTTTCTTGGTCGCAACTCACTCCCCACAGAGGATGAGCAATTTGAAATTTATCGCTCCGTTGCGGAGAAAATGAAAGGCAAAAAGGTTATCATCAGAACACTTGACATAGGAGCCGATAAAAATGCCCCTTATCTTCCTCAAAGTATTGAGGAAAACCCTGCCATGGGGCTTCGTGCCATTCGTTTTTGCCTTTTTAATCAGGATATTTTCAAATCCCAGCTTCGGGCAATTTTAAGAGCCTCAATTTACGGAAATATTTCCATAATGTTCCCCATGATAATAAGCAAAAGTGAAATAATTTCCACAAAGAAGATACTTTTTTCCGCTATGAGTGAACTTTCCAACGATGGCATTCCTTATAATAATGACATTGAAACGGGAATAATGATTGAAACTCCTGCCGCCGCACTGCTCAGCGACATTTTAGCTGACGAAGTGGACTTTTTCAGCATAGGAACAAACGATTTAACTCAATATACCTTAGCCGTTGACCGTCAGAACAGTGCTGTTTCTGACCTTATCGGAGAAAATCAGAGTGCAGTTTTAAAGCTAATTTCAATGACCGCTTTTAACGGACGAAAAGCAGGAATTTGGGTCGGAGTCTGCGGAGAAATGGCATCGGATTTGTCTCTTACGGAATTTTTTATAAAATCGGGAATTAATGAGCTTTCCGTTTCCCCCCACAATACCCTCCGCTTACGGAAAAAAATCAGAGAAATATAAATTTAAAAGCCCCCTTGTGTAAAGGGAGGCTATAATCCCTCAGTCAACTCCGTTGACACAGACCACTGACTTTGACTTTGTCAGTGGTCTGACCTTTGTAAAAAGGTGTTTTCTCTCTTACTCCGTACCTGTGGATAGGTTGAGCATTGTGTAGCAACAATCGAGGGACTGCACTTTTTTGGGTGTGTTCCGAGATTGGGACACACTTTTTTATTAAATAAGGAGGGAATGTAATTGTCAAGTTCAGAGAAAAAAGTACCTAAGTCATTGAAGGAGTGCTATGCAACAGATAATGTTTCAAGCAATCTATGGAGTTGGTCTGAGAGGTTGGAAGTTTGGGGTGGTAGGGTTTTAGTCATATTAATTATAATTGGAATTATATCAACCATCGGACAAGCAATTCAAGTCGTAGATATAGATGAAGATTTAGTTTTTATAACGGTAATCACATCTATAATAACATGGATTTTATATGCTTTTATTGAATATTGTGTATATCATGTGCTATCTTTACTTATTGCGTCTCTTGCTACAATAGTACAAAACACAAGAATTACGGCAAATATTGCCATTTACAATGTAGCAAAAGAAGAAGGGTTATTTAATGAAGAACCCGAAACACACTCTTCGCCAAAAACTAAACAGCCTTCTGGTTATTCATTATCAAAATTAGCAAATGGGAGAACCGATAGTAATGGTTCTTGGATATGTAAAGAATGTGGTACAAAGAACGATGCAAGGAAGTTGTATTGCAAAGACTGTGGCAAATATAAATAAGATACATAAAACACCGCTTACATTGTAGGCGGTGCTACTCTTTTAATTGCATTTTTCGTTGTAATCTCAACGGAAAAATTATTTCACAGAAATTAAAGTTATAGGGTTTTTAATTAAAGTTATAGGGTTTTAAATAGGGAGATAAATATTTAAATATCTTTATTGACCTTTGAGCATAATTGTGTTATAATCTAAATAATTATAATCAAAACGGAGGTATGTTTTATGGAAAAACAGAAATTATACGAAGAAATCGCCAGAACACTGCACCGGAATTGTCGGCTTTCTCTGGAAGAAATAGCCGCCATGTACGGGGAAAGTGTCGCCTCCGTCGCGGAAGCTATTGATGAATTGGAAAAAGACGGAACAATTTTAGGCTATGGCGCAATTGTGAACTGGGATAAGATTGCATCATCCGACCGTGTTACGGCGTACATAGAGCTTAAGGTTACGCCTCAAAGAAATCAGGGCTTTGACCGAATTGCGGAGCGGATTTATCAGTATCCCGAGGTTAAGGCGCTTAATCTTATGAGCGGAAGCTATGATTTTGGGGTAACGGTTGAAGGGGATAATCTTAAAAATATTTCTCTTTTCGTTTCCCAGCATTTAGCGCCAATGGAAGCGGTTATCTCAACTGCAACTCATTTCGTTTTAAAATGCTATAAAGCAGACGGGACAATTCTTGCCCAGCCGCCTGCGGATGACAGGGGGATAATTTCTTTATGAGTTTTACCCCATTAAGTTTTATAAATAATACTGTTTCATCAATTCCGCCGTCGGGAATCAGAAAATTCTTTGATGTTGCGTCAGAGATGAAGGATGCTATATCATTGGGCGTTGGTGAGCCTGACTTTATAACCCCGTGGCATATCCGCAACGAGGGGATATATTCTCTTGAAAAAGGAAAGACTCACTATACATCAAATTCGGGACTAAAAGAGCTTCGTGAGGCTGTTGCAAGTTACTTAAATCGTCGTTTCGGTCTTAATTATGACGGGGTTTCTCAAGTTGTTATAACTGTTGGCGGAAGTGAAGCTATTGATTTGTTTTTAAGAACGGTTATAAATCCCGGCGATGAAGTGCTTATCCCCGAGCCCAGCTTTGTTTGCTACAAGCCTATAACAAGACTTGCGGGCGGTGTTCCCGTAACAATCAAAACAAAGGCGGAGAATAAGTTTAAGCTGACTCCGGAGGAGCTTAAAAAGGCAATAACTCCAAAAACAAAGGTTCTTGTTCTTCCTTATCCCAGCAACCCCACAGGCGGAATTATGGAAAAGGAAGATTTGGAGGCACTTGTCCCTGTTATAAAGGAAGCCAATATTATGGTTATATCCGATGAAATATACGGGGAGCTGACTTATGGCAAAAAGCACGTTTCAATCGCTTCTTTTGAGGGAATGGCTGAGCGAACTGTTTTGGTCAGCGGTTTTTCAAAAGCGTTTGCCATGACGGGCTGGAGACTTGGTTATGCCTGCGGTCATCCCGATATAATAAAGGCTATGACAAAGGTGCACCAGTATGCAATTATGTCTGCCCCGACAACGGCACAGTATGCGGCGATTTCAGCCCTTGAAAACGGTGACGGGGATATTGAGTATATGTGCAGTGAATATGACAAACGGCGAAAGCTCATCGTTGGAGGCTTTAATAAAATGGGTCTTGAATGTTTTGAGCCTGAAGGTGCGTTTTATGCATTCCCTTGCATAAAAGCAACGGGGCTTTCTTCCGAGGAATTTTGCGAAAAGCTTCTTTTTGACAAGAAGGTTGCGGTTGTGCCCGGCAACGCATTCGGTGAAAGCGGAGAAGGTTTTATCAGATGTTCTTATGCATATTCGGTTGAAAATATTAAAAAAGCTCTTGAAAGAATTGAGGATTTTTTAAATGCCAACAACTTGCTTAAATAAAATATTTGAAGATGAGATAATTAAAGGGGTTGTGAGCAACCCCTTATCTTCTGCAAAATTTCGCAGAATTAATATCTCAAAATATAAAGACGGAATATATAAAATTGAAAAGCTGACTCAGAAACAGGCATTTTCGGAAAATGCGGAGAAGTCGGCTCTTTTTGGTGCGGTTTGCGAAATGACAAAGGAATATCGTCAGCTTGATTTCTGGAGCGAAACCGCTCATTACACCCTTTTGATTTCCAAAAAGGGAAAAGCGAGCCTTGTGACGAAAAAAGGCGGTGCCACAGCCCAAAGCCATAACCGAAAGAAAAATTATATATTAAATGAGGCAATTCCGCCTCTTATTGATTTGGGGATTTTCACTAAAGACGGGAAAATTGTCAATTCTATGTACGATAAATTCAAACAGATAAACCGTTTTACGGAAATAGTTGGGGATGTTGTGGGAGACAAAAAGAAAATGACGGTTCTCGATTTTGGCTGCGGAAAGTCATATCTTACCTTTATTTTATATTATTATTTAACGGAAATCCGCGGGATTGAGGCGGAAATAATCGGTCTTGATTTAAAAGATGATGTAATTAAAAACTGCAATGCTCTTGCGGAAAAATATGGTTACAAAAAGCTCCGCTTTGAAACGGGGGACATAGGGAAGTTCGACTATGAGGGCAAGGTTGATATGATAATAACTCTCCATGCCTGCGATATTGCGACGGATTATGCCCTTTATAATGCCATAAAATGGAATTGCGGAGTTATTTTGTCCGTTCCTTGTTGTCAGCATGAGTTAAACAGCCGGATTGAAACGGAAAATCTGAAGGCATTGACCCGTTACGGTATAATAAAGGAGCGATTTTCTGCCCTTGCCACAGATGCAATAAGAGGAAATCTGCTTATGTCCGCAGGATATAGTGTTGATGTTATGGAGTTTGTGGATATGGCACATTCACCCAAGAATATTCTCATAAGGGCAAAAAAAGCCTTGATTCCGCAAAAAATACGGGATAAGGCGAAAGATGAGGTGGAAAAACTGATGAAAGAGTTTAGTTTTTCGCCAAAGCTTTATAATTTGATGTATGGAGATGAAAATAATGCTGTATGATTCACACGCCCATTATGACGACAGTCGGTTTGACGCTGATCGTGATGAAATGATTATGAAAGCCCACAGGGAAGGCGTGGCATTTATAAATAATATTGCATCAAGCATTGAAAGCTCAAAAAAGAGCATTGCCCTTGCGGAAAAATTTGATTTTGTCTATGCAACGGTGGGTGTTCACCCAAGCGATGTTATGGGAATGACTGACAATGATATAGAAATTTTGAGAGATTTGGCGAAGCATAAAAAGGTTGTTGCCATAGGAGAAATAGGTCTTGACTATCATTATGATGATACATCCGAGGAGGAGCAAAGAATGTGGTTTCCACCCCAGCTGGAGCTGTCCCGTGAGCTAAGCTTACCCGTGGTTATCCATGACAGAGAATCCCGAGGGGATTGCATAAGGATTTTAAAGGAGCATAATATAGAAAACGGTGTGGTACATTGCTTTTCGGGGAGCGCCGAAACCGCCAAGGAAATCCTTAAAATGGGGCTTCATATTTCCTTTACGGGAGTTTTGACTTTCAAAAATGCAAGAAAAGCCATTGAGGCTCTTAAAGTAATACCAATGGACAGGCTGATGATTGAAACCGATTGTCCGTATATGTCGCCGGAGCCTTACAGAGGTAAACGAAACTACAGCGGCTATGTAATTAAAGTGGCTGAAAAAATTGCAGAAATCAAGGGCTTAAGTGTGGAAGAGGTTGCAATGCAGACCACGAAAACAGCAAAAAAATTTTTCAATATTTAAACCCGAACAAATTCCGCCACAGCTTTGGCGGAGGTTACCATGTGGACAATGAAGTTATCATTTTCGATTTTGATTTTGCTGAAGCTGTCGGAAAGGGTGCTTACTGTTTGAAATTCAGTTATTCCTGTGCCAATATATTTAAAATACGCTTCTTTTATTGTCCATATTTCAAAAAATCTCTTTAAAAATAAGGGATTTAGGTTGTCATCAAAATCTGCGCAAGTGGGAGCTTTGCCGAAAATATAAAGCAATTCCTCCGCTGTGCAGATTTTTTTTGCAAGCTTTGGGGAGACAGGGCGGATTTCCTCAATGTCAACACCGATTTTTTCGTCGCAAACAGCCGCAACGATCGTATTTTTGCTGTGGCTTATATTAAAAAATATATCGGAAAAATTTTCAAGCTGCGGTTTTCCGTATTCATCGGGAGAAATTGAAAAAAAGCCCGGATTTTGCCCCGTGACATGGGAAAGAAGCCGACGAGACAGCCACTCCCCTGCCAAGGTTCGCTTTTGTGATGCTTCCCCTTTAAGCCTTTGGATTTTTTCACGGCGTTGAGGATTCATTAAAGAATAGCTCTTTTTATACTCCTCATCCGATATGTCGGCTATGTTTTTGATTGTATATTTCAGCATTTTAACCACCTTAACAAGTGTTTCTTAAATAAAAACTTTCATGCTTCTGTCTAAAATCCCCGTGGTTTTTGCGATTATCATTCCGTAATTGGTTATGGGAATATTTTGGTCTTTTGCGGTTTGAATACGGTATTTCATTTCCCGTTCGCTCTGCATACAACCTCCGCAATGAATAACAAGCTTATATGGGGATAAATCCTCGGGGAATTCCGTTCCGCTTGTGAAGTCAAATTCGGGGTTTGCTTTAGTGTAATTCCTGATAAAAGCAGGGAGCTTAACAGTCCCGATGTCACCGCATTGACGGTGGTGAGTGCACCCTTCGGAGATTAAAATTTTGTCGTTATCTTTTATGCTGTCAAGAGCCTTTGCCCCTTCAAGCTGGTGAAAAAGCTCTCCCTTGTGCCTCGCCATAAGAATGGAAAATGAGGTTAAAGGGATATTTTCGGGAACAATTTTTGAAACGGAGCCAAATGCCTGACTGTCGGTTATAACCATTCTTGACGAAGTTTTGAGGTTTCCCAGAACTCCCTCGAGTTCATTAACCTGACAAACAACAGAGATTGCGTTTGAGTCAAGAATTTCCCGTATGGTCTGCTGTTGCGGTAAAATAATTCTCCCCTTTGGCGCAGATTCATCAATGGGCGTAACTAAAATTACGAAGTCGCCTTTTTGGATTAAATCGGACAAAATCGGAAATTCTGCCAAGGGCTTAACTGCTTTTTTGGCAATCATTTCCTTGAGAGCATCAATATTTTTGCCCGTTACGGAGCTGACGGCAATTTCGTTTTCTCCGGTCTTAAAATCCGCCAAATCCGATTTATTAAAAACCGTAATATAGGGAATTTTCTTACTGTCAAGCTTTATGATTAAATCCTCTTCAAGAGGTGTTTTTCCCCTTTGGGAGTCAATAACAACAAGGGCAATGTCTGTTTTGTTTATAACCTGGTTTGCCTTTTTTATGCGTAGAAGTCCCAATTCCCCCTCATCGTCAAGTCCGGGAGTGTCAATAATCATAACCGGCCCCAAAGGAAGAAGCTCCATAGCCTTATAAACGGGGTCGGTGGTTGTTCCCAAAACATCGGAAACAAGGGCGATATTTTGATTGGTTATGGCGTTAATAAGGCTGGATTTTCCTGCATTTCTCCTGCCGAAAAGACCAATATGAACACGGCCGGAAGACGGTGTTTGATTAAGGCTCATAAAAATCACTCCTAAAAGCGGAAATCACGCATTCCGCCCTCAATTTTATCAAGATTTTCAAGAAGAATTTGTCTTGTTTTCGGGTTTGGAACATTCCCCGTTTCGCTGTCAATTAAAGCATTTCCGATTTTTCGTGTTTCCTCGGTGGCGTAATCGTTTAAGAACTCTTTAAGAGTCATAAGCGCATTGGGGTGGCAACAGTTCTGAATCTGACCATTCTTGGCAAGACTCATAAAGCGGTCTCCCGTTCTGCCCTCTCTGTAACAAGCTGTGCAAAAGCTTGGAATAAAGCCCATTTCCATAAGCCATCTGACAACTTCATCTAAGGTTCTCTGGTCGGAAACATCAAACTGTTCCGTGTCGTGAGGTCGCTCCTCATCGGTATATCCGCCGACAGAGGTACGGGAAGCACCGCTGATTTGGGAAACGCCAAGCTTTAAAAGTCTGCCACGGACAGCCTCAGACTCTCTTGTTGAAATAATCATTCCCGTATACGGAACGGAAAGGCGGATACAAGCCACGATTTTAGCAAAGGTATCATCATCAATACCATTATCGAAAACTGTCGGGTCAATGTCATCAGCACGCTTAATTCTCGGCACGCTTATAGTGTGAGGCCCAACACCGTGAACTGCCTCAAGATGTTCGGCGTGCATCAAAAGTCCTGCAAATTCGTATTTATAAAGCTCAAGCCCGAACAGAACGCCAAGTCCAACATCGTCAATTCCGCCCTCCATAGCTCTGTCCATAGCCTCTGTGTGATAAGCGTAATCGTGTTTTGGACCTGTTGGGTGGAGAACTTCATAGCTCTCCTTGTGGTAAGTTTCCTGGAAGAGAATGTATGTCCCGATTCCAGCATCCTTTAATTTTCTGTAATTCTCAACAGTTGTTGCGGCAATATTAACATTAACACGGCGAATTGCTCCGTTTTTGTGTTTTATGCTGTAAATTGTATTAATACACTCTAAAATGTATTCGATTGGGTTGTTGACAGGATCCTCGCCAGACTCAATGGCAAGACGCTTGTGTCCCATATCCTGAAGAGCGATTACCTCGTTTCTGACCTCTTCCTGAGTGAGCTTTTTTCGGGGAATGGTTTTGTTCTTCGCGTGATACGGGCAGTAAACACAGCCGTTTACGCAGTAGTTTGAAAGATAAAGAGGCGCAAACATAACAATTCTGTTGCCGTAAATATCCTGCTTGATTTTCTCGGCAAGAGCATAAATTTCCTGATTTTTTTCTTCAATATCGCAGGCAAGAAGAACAGATGCTTCTCTGTGGGAAAGACCTTTAAGAGTCTTTGCTTTTTCAATTATTTCGTCAATAAGTTCAATGTTTCCCTTGTTTTTCTCTGCATAATCAAGGGTTGCAAGTATTTCCTCGTGGCTTATAAATTCTTCAGCCTTTAATGATTTTGGATTATACATAAATTCTTCCTCCTTAAATTTTAGAATAGATAGTCTTGGTTGTTATTCCGTCAAGCATTCCGATTTTCCCCGAAAGCTTGTTGATTGTGTCAAGGGGCGCATCTATTGCAACGCTTATAACAGAAACCTGTTTCTTGTCATAAGGAATCCCCATTCTGCCAATGATAAATTCCCCGTATTCGTGCAAAATATCGTTCATTTTCCCGACAGAGTCACGGTTTTCAATAATAATTCCAATTAGTGCAACTCTCGTTTCCATTAAAACCTCCATATATGAAAAAATACGCCAAAAAGGCGTAAGCAATGCAATATTAACTTAAGCCTTTTGCCAAAGAAACCTCGGACATCAGATAAATTTAAAATGTTTGGCGAAAGGACGAACCTCGCACCTCACTATGTTAATTTTATCACAAGCATTCGGATAAGTCAAGAAATATATTAAAAATCCGTTCGTATCAAATAAAAACAAGAATTTATTTTGACTCGGAAGAATATCTCGGTCTGTGCTGCGACGGGGTGGTGTGTGTAATTTTCTTAAAGGTGCTGTAAAAGTGTTTTATGTCTTTATACCCCACAGCGGAAGCAATTTCCGCAATAGACATTTTCGTTTCGTGAAGAAGGGAAATAGATGCATCAATTCGGATGGACTGCAGAAATTTTTTAAAGGTCATCCCCGTTTCCGCTTTGAATTTGGTGCTCATATATGAGGGGGAATAGTTTACTTCCTTGCCCATTTTCTGCAACAGATTATCTTCGGCATAATGTATTGAAATATAGTCCTTCATATATTCGGTAAGTTGGAAGGTGGACTGTGAAACCTGGGTGAGTTTTCGGGCAGAGTTTAAAAGGATGATATTGAGAAGATTTCGACAGATTGTCCTGTATTTATAGCTCTTTTTATTATATTCATACATAAGCGTCTCAAAGAGAGTGCGCATATAGGGCTCGGGGTTAGTGAAAACAAGACTTTCGTTTAAATCCGAAAGACTTGATGTATTGAAATTGAGCATAGGATTCATAAGGCAATTTTTAAAATTATTTTCCTTTGCGGAGCTGTATAGGAATCTTGCGTTAAGAATACAGTTAATAACCACATAAGGCTCTTTACTTGTGACTTGATATCCGTGAATATCGCCGGGGTTGATAATAACATAATCCCCGGCGTTAAGCGGCGATTTAACCCCATTTAATGAATGAATTGCCTCACCCGAAACGGTGTAAGCAATTTCAATATACGAATGGCTGTGAATAGGACAGTTGCCCAGGTTTGGCTCAAAGGCAACCCCAAAGTCACGCCCTGCTATAAGATTGGTCGTATAGTTAATCATAAATATCACCCAATACAAATTATACAATTCCCCCCAAATTTTGTCAATGGATAATAATGACAATCTAACATAACCCCCATAAAATGCATAGAAAAGCGTAATTGTTTAAAAGCGCAAGATGTTATACAATTAATCTATAATATTAAATTAGAATGGGAGGAGTATATTATGAGCAAATCAAGAGGACTTGTTATATTATATGAAGATTTGTGCGACCATTGGATAAGATGGGCAAAAGAGGCACAGATTACAAACCTTGGAGTACATAAAATTGCAGTTTCGGGTGACGGAACGGTAAGCAGTATCGGGAGCCTTTTGGAGGCACTGGAAAAGCCTGATGGCAGAAAAATTATAAGCGAGCTTGAAAAGGCAGGGATAACCGTTGAATATGAGCTTCATTCCCTGTCATGGCTCTTGCCAAGAGATTTGATTGACAAAAATAAGGAGCTTTTCAGACTTAATAAAGAGGGCGTAAGAACGAATGATATGAGCTTTTGCCCGTCAAATAAGCTTGCTTATGAGATTATTTCGGAAAGAGCCTATGAGTTTGCGAAAAAGCTTCAGCAAACTTCCCATAATTATTTTCTGTGGCCTGACGATATGACAAACGGAGAGTGTAACTGCGAAAAATGCAAGGCGAACGGTTATTCGGGAGCAGATACGGGAATTTTGTTTGCCAATGCGGTTGCGGAAGGAGTAAGGGCTTATGACTCAAAGGCAAAGGCGGCATATATTGCTTATGCTGATGCAAAATGCCTTCCGTCGATTAAACCAAGCGAAAATGTTTTCCTTGAGTTTGCACCCATGGACAGAGACCATAACAAGCCGATGAATGCACAGGATGATGACAGAGGGGTTGAATATATAAATCTTTTGGAAGGGCTTTTAAAAATTTTTCCTGCGGAGACAAGTCATGTTCTTGAATATTGGTTTGACAATGCTCTTTACTCTGATTTTAAGAAACCGCCTGTTAAAATTCCGTTTAACGAATATGTTATGGACGAGGATATGAAAATGTATACCTCTTACGGAATAGGTAAGATAAAGAGCTTCGGCTCATATATTGACGAAGAATATTTTAATCTCCACGGCAATCCGCCGATTGGCGCATATGGTGATATTTTAGCGAAATACATAGAGATTTAGGGAGACAGATTATGTTATACAAAAAGAACACGGAAAAAGTTTTATCGGGGGAACTTTTCAAAAACCCCACAAGTGAATACAGAGGAGCGCCGTTTTGGTCATGGAACTGCAAAATGACTAAAGAGATGCTGACGGAGCAGATTGAAATTTTAAAGGAAATGGGCTTTGGCGGTTTCCATATGCATTCAAGAACGGGAATGGACCATGAATATTTGGGCGATGAGTTTATGGATTTGGTTTCTGCCTGCGTTGAAAAGGCGAAGGAAGAGGGTATGTATGCATGGCTCTATGATGAGGACAGATACCCGTCGGGCTTTGCAGGCGGTCATGTAACCAAGCATAAAAAATACAGAGTGCGTCCTCTTATTTTTACCAAAGAAAAGCAGGAGAATGTGGATTTTGACAAGGAAGCCTCCGTTGAAAATGATTCATATTATTTTGTCGGAGCTTATGCCGTAAGCCTTAATGCAGAGGGAGAACTTACTTCTTACAAAAAAATAGGCTTTGATGATGAGGCTGATAACAAATGGTATGCCTATCTTCGTGCCGACCGACCCGACCCGTGGTTTAACGATTATTGCTATGTTGACGCAATGAACGGTGATGCCGTTGACGAGTTTATAAAAGTGACTCACGAAAGATATAAAGAGAAGTTCGGTGACGATTTCGGTGAAACAATCCCTGCGATTTTCACGGACGAGCCAAACTGCGGAAGAATGTGGGCAAAGCAGTTCGCCCACGGCGACGAAAGAGGCGTTATGCTCTGGACACTTGATTTTGACGAAACCTATAAGGCGGAATACGGCTTTGATATTGTTGATAAAATCCCCGAGCTTTTCTGGAATCTTGAAAATAATGTTATGTCCCGGGCAAGATATTGTTATCATTGCCATGTTAATAAAAGATTTTCCGAGGCGTTTACGGATAAAGTCGGAAAATGGTGCGAGGAGAATAATATTTATCTGACAGGTCACGTTTTGGACGAAGAAAATATGTTCAGAATGACAACCTGTATCGGTGAAACAATGACTCTTTACAGAGGCTTCGGGCTTCCCGGCATCGATGTGCTTTGCGACAGAATTGAATTGTCAACGGCAAAGCAGTGTCAGTCCGTTGTTCATCAATACGGCAAAGAAGGAATGTTATCAGAGCTTAATGGCGTTATGGGCTGGGAATACGATTTCAGAGACTATAAGTTCCACGGCGACTGGCAGACAGCTCTTGGCGTGACCGTAAGAGTTCCCCACCTTTCATGGGTGTCAATGGAGGGCAGAGCCAAAAGAGACTATCCTGCAAGCTTTAACTATCAGTCCCCTTGGTATAAGGAGCATAAATATCTTGAAGACCACTATGCAAGACTAAACACGGTTTTGACAAGAGGTAAGCCAATCGTTAAGGTTGGAGTTATCCACCCGATTGAAAGCTATTGGGCGAACTTCGGACCAAACGACACAACAGGTTTTGCGAGAGAGGATATGGACGACAACTTTGCAAAGCTTTGCGAGTATCTGCTTTTCGGAACAGTGGACTTTGACTTTATCAGCGAAG
This sequence comes from Oscillospiraceae bacterium, assembly GCA_015068605.1. Lineage (GTDB taxonomy): Bacteria > Bacillota > Clostridia > Monoglobales > Monoglobaceae > SIG454. Next base: position 22,078 of record SVKF01000007.1, on the reverse strand, counting down.
CAATGCTTCCTGATTTGTGCGGTGAAATCGGGAAAAGCCTTCAAGTGGGTCAGATGGAATATGATTCAATAGTTGTTTCGGGCTGTCAGACACTTCGCAAATCAACGGTTGAAATCCTGAAAAAGTTTGCGGAAAAGGGTGGAAAAGTTGTATTTGTCGGGGATGTCCCCAAATATGTTGATGCAATTCCGAGCGATGAAGTTAAGAAAGTCAGCGAAAAGAGTGTTAATATTCCGTTCTCGAAAATCGCCTTGGTTGAAGCTCTTAAAGACGAAAAAATGGTGTGGCTTAACGATGAAGACGGTGAAACCTCCAGAAAGTTCATATATAATATGCGTCAGGACGGGGATTATAAGTGGCTGTTTATCGCCCATGCCGAAAAGGGCGACGAACACAGAATTTGTACTCATAATACCTGCAAAACCTGTCAGGATGTTTCAAACCCTCAGCTTGTTAAAATAAGGGTTAAGGGCAATTTCAAGCCGATTGTTTTTGATACGATAAGCGGTGAAACCTATGAAATTGATTATAAAATCGTAAACGGCTGCACAGTCTTTGAAAATGTTTTCTATCTGAATAACAGCTTGCTTGTCCGCCTTGAAGAAACTGAAAATATGTCAGAAAATGGAAAAACTGAGGCTTTGGGCGAATTGCTTGAAAAAATGTATGTTCCGAAAACTGTTGTAACTCGTGAAGAAATGAATGTTGTTCTTCTTGATGAGTGTGAATTTAAATTGGACGATGGCGAATTTGAGCCTGAAGAAGAAATTATGAGGATTGACAATATCTGCCGTGACAGACTTTCAATCCCGAAACGAACAGAGACGACAGTTCAGCCGTGGGTTATGAAAGAGGAAGAGGTTAAGCACAGCCTGACAATGCGGTTTAAGCTTGAGTCTGCTATTGATTATGAGGGAGCATATCTTGCGATAGAACACCCCGAAGAGGCTGAAATATGGTTTAATGATGAAAAAATCAATCCTCAGGTTGAGGGATATTTCACGGATAAATCAATAAAAACAATCAAGCTTCCGATAATCAAAAAGGGCGAAAATGTGTTGATTGTTAAAATACCTTTTGCGGAGCGGAAAAACCCTGAATGGATGTATATTTTAGGTGAGTTTGATGTTAAGCTTATCGGGAAATATAAAAAGATAGTTCCAATCGATAATGAAAAGGGCTTTGGCTCTGTAACGGGTCAGGGAATGCCTTTTTATGGCGGAAGTCTCATTTATGAGAGTGAGTTTGAGACGAAAAATGACGGAGCGGCATACATAAAATGCGAGGGCTTCCGTGGCCCTGTTATCCGTGCCTTTGTTGATAATGAAGATGCAGGGGTTATCGCAATCCAGCCATACACGGTCAAGGTGAACAGCCTCAAAGCCGGAAAGCATAAATTAAAGCTTATTCTTTACGGAAACAGACACAACAGCTTCGGCTCACTTCATCATACGAACTTTGATGATTACTGGAACGGTGCAATTCAGTGGCATACTCCTGACGGAATGTGGAGCTATGAGCATAACTTAAAGGAATTCGGTATTCTCCATGCACCAATGATAGAGGTAAGAAAGTAGCAAAATATATAGTTTCCCCCATAAAATGATAGGAAAAGCGGAATTGTTGAAATGATTATTTTAGTGTAAAATAATTATAATGGGTTTTTGTAAAAAAAAATTAAAAATATAAATAATAATATGAAAGGAAAATTATTATGAAAATGAAAAAGGTTTTGGCAATTTTATTGTCAGCGGTAATGCTTATCACAATGAGCATATCAGCGTTTGGAGAAACTTATATTGTTAATGAGTTTGCTGATGACTATGTGATTTGCGAAGAGGATTTTACAGATGGAGAAATCAACAGCAATCTGATTCAGGCGGACGGTTATTATGAGTTTTATGACGATGATATGCTTGAGTTCCGTGCAGATTCAAGCCTCACTGCGGATTTGGCAGGATATGGCAAGAGCGTAAGCGATGGTATCGTTAATGTATCATTTGCGTTCTCTCCAAGTATTGATACTTGTGAAAGTGTTGATACAGTTGCAACACAGAGCTTTGATTTTGGCGGAGGCTTTGTTCTTGATGCACAGTGGGTTGAATATGGCTCATACAGCACATGGCTTAAGGGAGGTATGTTCTCGGTAGACGGAACAGAACTTGTTAAGTTTAATGCAGACGGAACAGGCGGAGTTGACGCCGGAATGTTCAGAGCGGTTGGCAGTGAATCAGCAACAGCTCCATCGCTTTATTATGCAGTAGACGCAAAGATTAATCTTACAACAAGTAAGGTTAGCCTTACAATTACAGAAACAGAAACTTTATCAGGCGGTGCATCAGAACCTGTAGTTATTTATAACGGAGACCATGATTACAATGCTGATTCATTCGGTTATTTCACAGAAAGCTTTGAATCAACCTATGGCGAGGATGAATATGACCCGTTCTACAGCTGTAATTATTATTTAAATATCAGCACAGAGGGAACAGCTTCATATAAGAATTTTGAAAATGTTGAAGAAGTTGTAACACGCACATATCCTGATGGATATACATTCGTGAAGGACAGCGACGCAAACATCACATTAGAATGTGGCGGAAACTATACACATTTTGTTGATTTGGAGAGCAAAGCTGTAACATCGGGTATTGTTAATGTTTCCCTTAAGTTCAGCCCGAATGCTTTGGGTGGGACAGATAGACCTGAAAGGGCAGTTCAAACCTTTGAATTTGGCAACGGCTTTAATTTTAATGCAGAGTGGTCAACAGCTGATATGTCAGCTCAACAGTTGAAGAACAGTAAATTCAGAATAGGCTCAACGGAAGTTATGATGAATCCTGAAGGCTGGATTATGAATGAAGCAGGTCGTTTAAGACTTATTGGAATGGAACAGTCAGGTCCTGTTGGAAGTTATGATATAAATGCGAAGATAAATCTTGATGCAAAGAAGGTTTATCTTACAATAAATGAACATCTTGTATACCAGGATCAGACTAAAGACACAACTCTTCTTAACAATGCAGAATTTGATTATAAGTCAAATGTGTTTGATTATTACAAAAATCAGCTTTCTGCAAAAGAGACAAGGCTTCGCAGTCAGCAGAGCAGTCTCCTGATTGTAGCTGAAGGTGAATGTTCTTATAATTCAGAAGATGATGTAAAGGATATTACTTATTCTGAAAATACTGTTTTTGTAGACGAAGGCGACGAATGGATTTTCTTGGAAGATGAAACAGTTGGATATTATAACTATTTCAGCGAAAAAACAGCAGATTTGTCTAAGACACCTATAAACAAAGGTATTGTTGATGTTTCTTACACATTCCATCCGAATATGTATTGGGGTCCAAACGATTCTAAAACAGCTGTTCAGACATTTAAGTTTGGCGACGGATTTGAGTTTGATGCTCGATGGACAAATTACGGTGGTGGTGCTGCATGGATGCTGAACTGTCATTTTAATGTTGCCGGTCAGACCATAATGATGAACTCTGACAAGTGGAATATAGGTGATTTCCCTGCAGGTTATTTAAGACTTTATAATATTCACGGCGGAGACTGGACAGCTTCCAGCCCTTACGGTGTATATGATATAAAGGCGAAAATCAATCTTGATACAAAGAAGATTTATCTTACAATTATTGAAAATCTTCACCTGACAGGAGAGTCTAAAGAACCAAAGGTTATCCTTAATAATCAGGAATATAATTATAATGCAGATTCCTTCGATAGTTTCACGACAAGTATAGCAGGTGACGAAAAATTAGGCATTGACGCATATCATCACAGCCGAAACAGAAGTCTTAAGATTCAGGCTGACGGCGTGACTGCTTATGAAGTAAAAGATCCTGATGAAGATATGATTATCTATAGCCAAAAGGCTGGAAATGTTATATTACAGGGCGGACAGGATAAAGAATTTAATGTTGATTTAAGCAAAAATACTGTTATTGGCGGTATCGTTGATGTATCCTACAGATTCTGGCCTAATACAATAGCAAGTCCTGACTATAAAGAAGCAAGACAAAAAATGGACTTTGGCGGTGGCTTTGCCCTTGATGCTATATGGAGATCATACGGCGGTAATGCTTCGTGGATTTATAAATCCTGGCTTGAAACGAATACACCATATCCATATACTTGGAAATGGATGAATCAGGAAGCCTGGGGTGCAGAGGCTTCTAACCTTGGTGCAGGATGCTTCAGAACGATGGGTGCAAATGCAACTTCTCCGCATGCATACTATGATATCAAAGCAAAAATAAATCTTGATACAAAGAAGATTTATCTGACAGTTATTGAACATCTTGAAACAGCAACTGAAGAAAGAACGGCTTTGCTTTGGGATAATGTAGAGTTTGATTATCTAGCAGATGAATTTGCTTATTATAAAGCAAGCTTCGATACATATGAAGTTGGCGGAGCAACTAAGACAGATGACACATACTTGCAGAGCTTAAACAGCAATCTCTTGATTCAGGCAGACGGCAAGGTTACATTCAAGGAAGTGGAAGGCGAAGAAGTTGTTATAAGCGATACTGTTGAAGTTAAAGACGGTGCAAATGCTGTAACAACCCTTGCAGGTCTTAAAGCGGCACAAAACCCGTATGTGAATCTGACATTTGCGAAAGAAGTCGGAGAAGTGTTTAGTGCAGTTTTAGTTATTGCATACTATAATGGCGACGAATTGGTTATGATTGACGCAATCAAAAATATTTCAGCTCCTGCTAAATTTGACGGTGTTGAATATAACTATAACTTAAAGGTAGCAGATGTTGAAGCTGATTCGATTAAAGCCTTCGTATGGAGTGACATAACAGGAATTATGCCACTTAAGAATGCGGCTATAATGCAGTAAAGCTTATTTAAATATGCTTGTGGGGGCTTCCCCCCACAAGCGAATAAGCCGGTGGGTATTTCCTCAAAGCCTTCCCCTCTGAGGGGCCGGTGGGTATTTCCTCAAAGCCTTCCCCTCACAGGGGCCGGTGGGTATTTCCTCAAAGCCTTCCCCTTTGAGGGGCCGGTGGGTATTTCCCCAAAGTCTTCCCCTTTGAGGGGCCGGTGGGTATTTCCTCAAAGCCTTCCCCTCACAGGGGAAGGGGGACCGCTTGCGGTGGATGAGGTGGAAAAGGATAAGAATTGTCCTTGCAAATTACACCTCACCAGTCACTTCGTGACAGCCTCTCCTCAAGGAGAAGCCTTAGAGGAAAAGCCGTAAGGGGAAGGGGGACCGCTTGCGGTGGATGAGGTGTAGACTATTATCTGTATTTTGGAAAATCTTAATATGCAGGAGAGAGAATAGATGGAATTTAATTCAACGTGGATAACAACAAAAGATTTTGAAAACCTGAAACCCATTGATATATTTCATAAACAGGTGAATAACAAAAAATTGGAAGAAACTGCGTTTTATAATTACCACGCCCATTTTATCAAAGAGTTTTATGTTGACGAAACGGGAAATTATGAAATAAAAATATCCGCTGATGATTTTTATAAGCTTTACATAAATGGTGAGTTTGTGTGTCAGGGCGTTGCACCTGCATATTTTGATTCGTATAACTATAATGAAACAGATATTTCAAAATTTTTAAACAAAGGAAAAAACACTGTTGCAGTTCATGTTTTTTATCAGGGACTTATTAACAGAGCAACAAACAGCGGTGATAACCGTATGGGGCTTATAGCCGATATATTTTGTGACGGAAAGTTTGTTTTCGGAACAGACGAAAGTTGGAAATGTGAAAGAACAACGGAATATAGCGGTGATACAACACCGTATTTAACTCAATTCCGTGAAGATATTGATTTCCGCAAGAAAAATGCAAGCTGGAAAATGGATACAGACAGCGGAAATTATGAAAATGCAAGAATTTTTAGATTTGCAGACTGGAAATTTAAAGAAAATCCCGTCCCGACAGTCGATGTTTACAAGGCTTTACCTAAAGAGACTGTAAAAAAGGACGATAATATATATTTTTATGACTTTGGAAATGAAATTACAGGTCAGGTGTATTTTAAGGCGAAAGGCTTTAGAGGGCAAACTGTTATCGTAAAATGCGGAGAAGAATTAAATGATGACGGAAGTATTCGCTATAAGATGCGCTGTAACTGTAATTATTATGATATATGCACTCTGTCAGGAGCAGAGGATGAATTTGAATTTTTTGACTATAAGGGATTTCGGTATGTGCAGATTGAGGCAAACGGAAATTTGCCTTTTGACCCAAACGAGGTTTGCGTAATCGTCAGACATCATAAATTTGAGGAAAAATGCAGAATTAAATCGGATGTTCCTTATCTTGAGGATATTTGGAATATTTGCAGAAACTCCCTTAAATATTCCGTTCAGGAGGGCTATCTTGACTGCCCGACAAGAGAAAAAGGGCAATATTCGGGGGATTTTACAACCATAGGCTTTTCGCATCTGTATCTTACGAAAGATAAAGAGATGTATAAAAAAACTTTGTTTGATTTTGCAGACAGCGCAAGGGTTTGCAAAGGACTTATGGCGGTGGCACCGGGTAGCGTTATGCAGGAGATTGCGGAGTTCTCTTTAGAATATCCTTTGCAGGTGCTGACCTATTATAAACTGACAAAGGATATTGATGCCCTCAAACAGCTCTATCCGACAGTTAAAGGGCTTATAGAATATTTCAAACAGTATGAAAGATATGATGGTTTGATTGAAAATATTGGTGAAAAATGGAACATAATAGACTGGCCTATGAATTTAAGAGACGGTTATTGTGTTGGCGGAGTGGATAACGGACAGCCGGTTAAGCTTCATAATGTTGTAAATGCTTTTTATATCTATGCGGTGCAATGTATGGAAGAAATGGAAAATATTTTAGGATTGACCGCGGAAAATAAATCATCTAAACTGAAAGAGGCGTTTGTTAACACATTTTATAATAAGGAAACCAAACTTTTCTGTGATGATGAAGAACATACACACAGTGCGCTTCATTCAAATACATTTCCATTATTATTGGATTTTGCACCAAGCGAGGCAAAAGAAAATATGGTTGAATTTATAATGGAAAAAGGTTTGGTCTGTGGAGTTCATTTTGCCTATTATGTTTTGAAAGCTTTAGGAAAAGCCGGGGCTTATGACAAAGAATTTGAGCTTATGATGAATGACGGCGAGCATTCGTGGATTAATATGGTAAGAGAAGGCGCAACCACCTGTTTTGAGGCGTGGGGCAAGAACCAGAAATGGAATACCAGTCTTTGCCATCCTTGGGCAAGTACGCCTATAATAATTCTGATTGAGGATATTTTAAAAATCACTCATGAAGAATTTATGACGGGTGGAAATTACACAAAAGATGTAGAATTAAATGGAAATATATATCAAATTGAGATTATAGTTGATGGTGAATAGAAAGGGGATTTGAAAAATGAAATATTTAAAATTATCATTTGTTTTAACGATTTTTTTACTGGTACTGTCATTTAATGTGGCATTTGCCGAGGAAGTCAGTGTGAAAAACGGTCTTGCCGGAATGAACGAGCAGAAGGTTATTTTAGCAGAGCCTGTAAAAAGCGGAGTGTATTATATTTCTTTTGATATGTATGCTGAAGATGCTTCCGCTAATGTTTATTGCCGTTTAATAGGTAATGACGGGCAGTTTTCATTAGCAAACTACGAAAACCTTTTCGATGCGGCTGCGTTCAGAACATGGAGAATGTATTCAGCCAACGGGTTAGAGCCTGTATTTACAGTTTATTCGGATATGTACTGCGACTGGAATATGTCATTGCCTGCCCATTCTAAAGTGGCATACAACGAAAAAGAATGGTACGAGGTTGATATTTGGCTTGATTTCAGAAAGCGGATATCCACAGTATATCTTAACGGAGAATATTTTGATACATGCAAAATGAACGAAAACCTTACTTCTCTTTACGGGTTCTCATTCTTTTGTGAGAATACGCCGGATACTGCAAAAACATATTTTAAATACAGAAATTTAAAACATGGTTATTTCAGCAGTAACTACATTACAGAAGAAATTGAAAATGTCCATATTCCTCAATACCTGAAAGACGGTGTTGATATTGAGATTATAACAAGTAAAGTGGGTAATATTTACTTCACACCGGAGAATATTTCTTTTGATGTTGGAATAAAGAATAAGACAAAAGAAGCAAAAAGCTATAATATAAACTATGAGATTTCTAATGCAGGAAAAACTTTGTGGAAATCATCGGAAGCTGTTGATATAAAAGCCGGAAGATCATCAGCCAGAAATGTTACAATGAATCTTTTTGATACGGAAGTTCAATATGGATTCTTTAACATAAAGGTAAGCTTAACGGATGTAAGTACCGGTGAGGTATATGAAAAAGAAACAAGATTTTCTGTATCGAAAAAGTCTGACATTGTCAATAATAAAATGGGTCTTAATCATCACCATTCCACAAGAAGATATGAAAAAGGTATGGTAGATGCCTTGACACTTTTCTACAATGCAGGTTTCGGAGCAGACAGAGATGGTCTTGTATGGACAAACTATGAAGTGCCGAAGGGTGAGTATGTATTAGCCGATAAATTGGACACATGGCTTAATATGGCAGCTGAAAAGAATGTAAAACCTGTTGCAATTTTGGGATATTGGAATGACATATATAAAGATTTATATCCTGAGGGAGAAGTATGCCCTCCTCCTGTTGACGGGGAATATATGGAGAAATATAAGCTCTATGTTGAAAACATGGTGAGAGATACCATAGATAGAGTCGGATACTATGAGGTTTGGAACGAGTGGAATCTGTCATATAACAATAACGGTAAGGAGCACTATACTTATCATCCGGCGGAAGACTATGTAGAATTAGTTAAAGTTACATACGAAATTATTGATAAGATAAATAAAGAAAAAGGCACAAATGCGAAAGTTTTAGCAGGTGGACTTGGATACAATTCGGGAAATGGAACAGATGCTTTTATAGAAGAATGCTTAGACCTTGGAATAGGGAATTACTGTGACGGAATAAGCTGTCACCCTTATTGGGCACACGAAAATCCTGAAAACAATAATTACTACAGCACTCTTGTAGCTGTAAGGACTATTCGTGAAATGCTGGATGAGCGGAATTTAAACCACATTGAAATCGTTGCAACAGAGCTTGGATATTTTACAAGGGATAACGGAAATGTAGATGAAATAGACCAGGCGAAATGGATGGTTCGTTCGTCTGCTTATTATGAAGGCGAAATTGATTTGATTACATGGTATGTAGGTCAGGAAAAAATTGATAACCGCGAAGGAGAAAACAGTTTGGGTATAATTAAGCCATGGACCGGTGTTGAAATTCCATATGAGGCAAAGCCTGCATATATTGCTCTTGCAAACTATAACAGCTTGCTTGCAGGTGCAGAACTTGTCAGCAGAAGTCCTGAAGTTGATGACAGATACGCAGATGGCTCTTATATAAACAACGAGCAGTATACATATCATTTCAAGAATCGCGGCAAAGATGTTTATATGCTTGTTACAATGAGTGTAAACGGCGGAACATTAAAGCTTGAAACAGGAAAGGCAGGCAGAGCAGAGCTTATAGATATGTACGGCAACAGTGAATTTATCGAAAGCGATGCAAATGGTAAGTATACCGTGTCAGTTGCAAATGATGAGCCTGTATATATCGTGCCGGTTACCCAGAGTGTAACTCAGGGGCAAGGCGGAGAAATATTAAATGTTTACGGTTATTCTGACGGATATGTATTCCGTGAGGACAGCGAAGAATATATAACATTGCAAAACGGCAAGGCAACTGAATATAAAGTTGACTTAAGCGAAACTCCTATTAAGGAAGGCGTTGTTGATGTTTCCTACAGATTTTGGCCGAATATGTCTCCTGTATCACCGGAACTCAATGAGGCTGTTCAGATATTTGAATTTGGTAAAGGGTTCAGTTTTGAGGGAAGATGGAAATCCTACGGAAATGCTTCGTGGATGATTGGTGGACAGTTCAAAATAGGCGGAATGACGAAATTTGTGAATTCGGATAAATGGGGTGGTGACGCCGGCTGGTTCAGAGTAAAGGATTCAAATGGAACGGCTCCTCATGCATACTTTGATATATCCGCAAAGATAAATCTTGATACAAAGAAGATTTATTTGACAATACTTGAAAATCTTGAAACAACATCAGAAAAGAGAACAAGATATATTCTTCAGGATGAACCGTTTGACTATAATGCAGATGTATTTGATTATTACAAGGCAAGTCTTAAAGTATACTCTGGTTTAACTGGTGCAGAAATAAATGACGCATATTTGCAGAGCTTAAACAGCAATCTTCTAATTCAGACAGACGGAGAAGCCGGCGGCGATGCGGTAGTTAATTCACTTGAATATGTGTATTCCAACGATTATATCTTCAAAGCAGAGAGTGGAGATTATTTTGCTCTGGAAGATGAATCAAATCATAATATTGATTTGAGCGAGACTCCGGTTTCGGATGGAATAGTTGATGTATCATACAGATTCTGGCCGAACATGGTGTCGTATGACAGTGTATCAAGACAGGCAACTCAGAACTTTGTATTTGGTAACGGATTCCGTTTTAATGCAGAGTGGACATCTTGGGGCGGAGCACACTGGCTTAAAGATGGCAAGTTTAATATCGGCGGTCAAACAATTGTAATGAATAAAGATGGATGGAATGCGGGCGGTACTGCCGGATTATTCAGATCTAAAGGTCAGAACGCAACTGCACCGATTGCATACTATGATATATCAGCAAAAATAAATCTTAACACAAAGAAAATTTATTTGACTATTGTTGAACATCTTGAAACGGCAACAGACTCTAAAGTGACATATATTCTTAATAATGCAGAGTATGACTATAATTCAAAGGTGTTTGATTACTACAAAGTTAGTTTCTCCACAGCGGATGAATGTTTGCAAAGCTTGAACAGTAACCTGTTAATTCAGGCTGACGGCATAGCTTCCTACGAAGTTGGAGAAGGGGAATTGAGCGATAACAGCAAGGTTATTATAAAAAGCGGAAATGAGGAAATCAGCACACTTTCAGAGCTTAACGGAGCGAATAATCCATCGGTTAATGTTGCATTTGAAAATGTAACAGAAGGTGGAATGAATGCGATTTTGGTTATCGGTTATTATAAAAACGGTGAACTGGTTAAGCTTGAAAATATCAAAAATATACGGATTGACGGCGGATATGAGAATGCCAGATACAAATACAATCTTACTAAAACAGATATTGATGCGGATTCAGTAAAGTTTTTTGTATGGAATGATATTCTTGGAATGATGCCGGTTAAAGATGCGGCTTGTTTAAAATAATTATTCATAAAGGAGGATAACAGCGTGAAAGCAATGAAAATGCACAGATTGATAAGCTTAATTTTGGCTTTCGCTATGCTATTTAGCATGATTTATGTGTCCGCTGAAGAAAATGCAGACAATATTGCTCATGTGAAGTTTGGAAAGGAGGTTATTAAAACTAACATTTCCGATGTAGCAATGGGTTGGACAAATATTCCTAATATCGCCGAAAGAGACGGTGTTGAGGCGTGGGGAATGTACCCCAGCAAAGGGATAAACAGTGCAGCTATATATGTGGACTTGGAGGATAAATTTGCCCACAATGTTTCAGACGGCAGTGTGTATGAAATCCAAGTAACATATTACAGCCAGGGAAATGGATATTTCCAGCTCTTCTATGATGCACAGAGAAACCCGAAAAGACATCATCCTGACATTACTTTTATAGGTGATGAACTGAAGTGGAAGACTAAAACATTTATGCTTGATGATGCGTATTTCGGCAACAGACTTATAGAGCAATATTATGGCACTACCCATGTTCGGGAGAATCCCAAGTGGGATTTCAATCTTATTATAAGAGCAAGAAATGACCAGGACGCTTCTCCGAGTGATGTACTCATAAGCGAAATCAAGGTTATTAAGCACGAGAAAGCAAATCCTGTTACATTTTATTCATCCATTGAGGAATCGGGAAGTGCTTTTCCGTGGTATCAGAAAGAAAAGCTTATAACCAATCATTTTGAAAATACAACAGATGAAGCGGTTGAAGCAACAGTTACATATACAGCCGTAACAACAAGCGGTTTTAAGGTTTGGGAAAAGCAGGAAACTCTGTCCCTTGAGCCACACGAAAAGAAGGATGTTAATGTAAATATTGAAACGGATTATTGCGATATGTATAACTACTTCGTTGACATAAAATCCGAGAAAAATAATATAAATTCCCATTTTCAGGGTTATGATTTTGCAATTCTCAAAACAGACCCTAACGGAATTAAAAATGAAGAATACTATTTTGCAACTCATTTCTATGGAGGAGATTGGTGGAGTAACCCTTGCGAAGACCCTGAAAAAGCGGTTCAGGTGCTTGCCAAAGGAAATAACGGCGGTATAAGAGCCGGTGTGCTTGTAACCGATATGATAATGGGTACTTCTCCCACATACAGCAGAACAGGCCCTGTTGGCTGGCCTGAAAGATATGACGAGATAAACAACTATTTAAGAAAATATGGCTTGAAACAGGTATCATTGCTTAATGGTACAAGAAATGACTGTATTGCACTAACAGATGCCGAATGGGAAGAATGGGAAAAATATCTTGATATTGTTGTTGATAAAGTAGACGATATAACTTCATATTATGAAATATGGAATGAACCGCAGCTTACTGTTGCATGGAATGGTCAGACTTATAAGCAATATGTAGAGTTCAATAACAGAACTTATGAAATGCTGAAAGAGAGAAGCGATGTTCCGGTTGCAGTAATCGGAACCTGTGCTCTTATGGACCCGAGCAGTTATAAGTTTACGGATGAGGTTTTAAGCTACGGAATTGCACAATACGGTGATGCCCTGACACTTCATCCATACACAACAACAGCCCCTGAAATTCAGGATATTAACGGCTTGATGAAGTGGTATATAGACAGATTTGAGGAAGAAAAGGGAATGGAAGTTCCCGTAATATCCACAGAGGCAGGTTATCCGGTACACAAAGACTATGCCACAACCCGAAAGCAACAGGCTGACTGGGACACAAGAGCCGCCATTATGATGAAGGGCGATGAAATGCATGATATCTTCACCAAATACAGCTTTGAGAGAACGGGTATAGACGGTACATATACATCAGCCACCTTCGGAGCGGTATCAATGGGTACGAAGTATTCTTATGATAAGTATGGTAACTATTATGTTCCTTATGAAACTTATGTTGCGTCAACAGCTCTTAATTACTTACTTGCGGATTCAGAGGGCAAGGGCAGACTTGTTGAAGATGATAATAAGTATATCTACAAAATAAAGAGCAACAAGTTTGGAAAAGATATTCTTCCGATGTGGACAATCCGCGATAACGAGTTGGTTACATTAAATCTTGGTGCAAAAGACATTGAATATTATGATATAAACGGAAACTTAACTCCTCTCCACAGCGAGGATGGAAAATATACATTCCTGCTGACAGAAAAGCCGTTCTATATTATGGGTGATTTTGCATCCAATATTACAATCGAGGAAGCAGACAAGACAACTTATTCGCATTTAAGCGGTAAAATGGTATATGGCGACACATTTGCATTAACCGTTGATAACGGAATACCGGGTTGCAAAGCAGAACTTATGCTTCCTGAGGGATTTTCGGTTACAGAAAGCAAGAAAATGGGAGCTACTGCCGAAAGAGTTAAAGTTTTGGCTGGAAAAACCTATGATGAAAGAATGTTCATGAATCTTACAGTAAAGGATTCGGCGGGAAATAATGTCAGCCACGTTGAGTTTCCTGTTGAGTTTTACAGCGTTTCGTATCAATCCGATATATCGGGACTGGATGCATACGAGGACTCACTCAAGAAATGGTATTGCGATGTTAATGTAGAAAACTACTCAACATCAAAAGCCTTAAACGGGATATTGACGATTAAGAGCCTTGGCGGTAAGCTTGTAAATCAGAAGTACAATTTAGGCTGTATTCCAAAAAGCTCAACGGGAGTTGTGAGCCTTGAATTGCCTGAGATTGACCGATTTGGTAAATATGCTCTTGAATACAGTATCGCATCATCGGACGGAGTAAAATATGACTTTACCTCAACTCTCAATATGTTTACGGCTCTTAAAGAAAAGGGCAGTGTAAAAGTTGACGGTGTTATTGATGAGACGGAATGGGAGAAAGACACAGCGTTGATATGCGATGATAAGAATGCTGTTTACAATCTTAAAGCATGGGATTGGACAGGACCTGAAGATAAGTCAGCGTCAACATATATAAAATGGGATGAAGAATATTTCTATGTGGCGGCAGAAGTAACAGATGATAAATTTTATCAGCCGGAGCCTTCGGCGTCTGCCTATAAAGGTGATAATATTCAGATTGGTATATATATAGATGACGGACGACATGTTCCATTCGGAACAGCCGGAACGACCTTTGAAGAGCTTGGTCTTGCATTGGTAGGGGATAAGCCTGAAGTATACAGATATATGTCACGAGAAGGAAAAACGCAAACTGGACTTATAAACCAAAATGCAGAGCTTGTGGCTAAGCAGGACGGAACAAAAACTGTATATGAATTTAAGATTAGCTGGAAAGAACTTCTCGGCGAAGATTATGTTCCAAAGGTTGGGGACGAAATAGGATTTTCAATTCTGTTCAACGAAAATGACGGAGACGGACGAAAAGGTTGGGTAGAGTTTGCAAGCGGTATTGGTAAATCAAAAGATGCAAACCAGTTTGCATACATAAAATTATCGGATTATTAATTGCGGAAGGAGTATGACGAATATGAAAAAAATTATAAGTATCATTTTGGTTTGTGCGGTTTTATTCAGTATGGTAGCTGTGCAGGCTGAAGATGAAACAAGCGGAGTCTGCGGACCTGATATGACATGGAGGTTTGAAGACGATACTCTCTATATCGAGGGGTCGGGAGTTATGAATGACTTTGAAGACGGAAAACAGCCATGGATTCTGTTTAAAGACAAAATAAAAAAGGTTTATGTCAGCGACGGAATAACATCTATCGGAAAAATGGCATTTGGACGATTTGGCGGAATAACGGAGGTGTACTTGCCGGACAGTATTGAGCATATCGGACAACAGGCGTTTTTCAGATCTCTCAGTATGGTGGAATTTAAAATGCCTGCCAACTTAAAGACAATAGACTCATACGGCTTCGGATATACAAGTGTATACAGATATATCCTTAACAGTAAGGCAAATTATCCCGGTTGGTGTTTTTATTGGTCTGAAACAGAAGAGATGGTGCTTCCTGAAGATATGACATCCATTTCATCATATATGTTTGCACAAATGTATAAGCTTAAAAGAGTCAATATACATAACAAAATTACCTCGCTTGGAAACGGCGTATTTCAGGAGTGTGAATCCCTTGAGGAGATTACTTTTCCGGAAAGCTTAAACAGTATTGGTAACTCGGTTTTTGATAAGTGTAAGAAGTTGAAGGAAGTTGTTGTTTTAAATCCTAATATGCAGTATGGAAAAGATGTGTTTTCAAATATTGACAATGTTGTAACCTTGATTGGTGAGGTTGGCTCTACAACAGAGGCTTATGCAACTGCAAACGGTTTAGATTTCAAGCCGATTGATACAATCGGAAAAAATATTAAGTGGCTTATCGATGGCAAAGGCGTTTTAAGAATTGAAGGAAGAGGTGCTATCCCTAACTTTGAAGAAGGAAATGCTCCGTGGGACGGTCTGGCTGATGAAATCACAGCGGTTACAATCGGCGAAGGAATAACCTCAATCGGTAACTATGCTTTTGCAGGTCTTACAGTTGATGATATATCTTTCCCGACAACCATAAGCAAAGTTTCAGAAACGGCATTCGGGGATATGGAATTTTTCAAAATTATCAGAGAAATTTCCGGTATAGACCCGCTGGGTACAACTTATGGAATAAGAGTGCTCAAAACCAACAGTGATGAGTATACCTTGATGGTAGGCGTTGCTGTGTACGAAGAAGAAATGGGAGACGACGGAATTTATCGCAAAACAAAGGGGATAAAGTTTGTTCCTGCTGTTATTGATGCTGACAAAAAGGGCGTTGTTAATTTTGTTGCAAACACGGTAGGTTGTGATGAAACAAATGTTGCTGAAACCTTCTTATGGAAATATCCATATATGACAGATTTTAAGACAGATGCAGAGCAGGGCTCAAATGAATTGCCAAGTGAAGAATATGCATATATAAACGACGGAAAAATTAAAATTTCAGGATCGCTTGGAAGCGATGCAAGCGGTGAAGTAACATTGTTTGTTGTTCCGTCAGATTGCGATATGTCAGACGAGGAAGCTTGGAAAAACGCAACTCCTGTCCACGCAGACAAACAGCAAATTTACGGAAACGGCGAATATAAATTTTATGTTTCATTTACGGAAGAAGGCGAATACAAAGCATATATCGGTAATGCATCGCTTGCGAGACCGAAAGAAGTTACAGTTGTTTATACAAATAAGGAAAACAATGATCAGGCGGTTTCAGACCTTAATGCTGTGACAAGCGCTGAAGAAGTCAGAGAAATGCTGAATGATAAGATAGCGTTGCAGTTATTCAGTAAGCTTTATGATTCAACAATAGAAGACGAAGAAGTTATGGCAATGGCATCTGAAGTTTTATTTAACTATCTTGAAAATTCAACTGTCAGTGACGGCGTTGAGGCACAGGCTGCAATATACAAATCTCTTGTAATTGCGCTCATTAACAGCGATAAAATTGATGATGTAACAGATTATGCGAAAGAAATTTTCATAAACGATAAAGAAGCATTAGATTACATCAAGTTTGAAAAAAGCAATGAAATCACAGAAATTTTGAAGAGTCTTGAAAATGACAGTATAGAAAACTTTGACAAGAACTGTACTGAGGCAATTTTAAGAACCTTAATCAAGTATAATAACGGTACGGATGAAATCAAGAACGGTTTAACTAAATATGCGGATATGATGGGCATAAAGAAATCTAAAATAACCAAATCCGTTTGCCTTAGTATGGCAGGAGAGGATTTCTCAAGCCTTGATGAAATCGCTGAATATGTTAATACTTATAAAGCCTCGTCATCAGGCGGCGGCGGAGGCGGCGGTGGCGGCGGCTCATCGTCAGGCGGCGGCTCGTCTAAGAAGGATAAAGAAACTGAAACCGGCAAATTTGATAACCATAAGTTTGAGATAACAGAAACCAAGACGGAAAATCAGGCAGAAATTCAGGTGAAGCCTTTTGATGACCTTAGCGGATTTGAATGGGCGGAGGACGCAATTGTAAATCTTTATAAAAAAGGCGTTATATCCGGCAAAGGGCAAAAAACCTTCTGTCCTCAGGATAATATAACAAGAGAAGAATTTGCAAAGCTTGTGACTTTAGCGGTTAATCTCAATGTGAAAGGCAATGATGTTCCGTTCTCGGATGTGTCCGAAGATGACTGGTTCTACAGCTATGTGAAAATTCTTTACAGCGCAGGTGTTATAAACGGTATTAATGATACAATGTTTGGAACCGGAACGAAAATCACTCGCCAGGATGCAGTCGTTATGATAGACAGAGTAATGGATAAGTGCAGCTTGATTGAGGAAGATTATGAGAAGGTTGCGGATTTTAGCGATTGCCTTATGATAAGCGATTATGCTCTTGAAAGCGTTAATAAGCTGAAAAGCAACGGTCTTATAGCCGGGGATGAAAGCAATAACTTCAATCCTAAACATTCCATAACAAGAGCAGAGGCGGCTGTGATGATTTTCAGAATGTATGAAAAGGCGACGGCTACAAAATAAGAAGGGAGAACAAAGATGAAAAGAATTACTGCGATAATACTGATATTAAGCTTATGCTTGATTCAGCTTACTTCTTTTGCTGCGGAACAGTCGGCGGAGCAGGAAATATATATACCTGCAGAACTTAAAAAAGCGGTTGAAACCTTCAAGTATATTGATATACTTGAAAACGACTTTGATATTGAAAAAGCAACGACAGATAACATAACAAGAGCGGAATTTGCGGTATATCTTGCAAAAGCTCTTAAGTTTGACGGAAGCTTTAAGGATATATATTTTACGGATGTGGACAGCCGTCATGTTGCTGTTAATGAAATCGGCTTTCTGGTTGAGCAGGGGATTATCTCTCTTGCCGAGGATAATATGTTTGACCCCAATGACCCTGTAAGAGCGGAGCAGGCGGTCAAAATGATGTTTAAAGCCAACGGATATGATATTGTTGCTGATATGTCAGGCGGTTATCCGACAGGATATTTGCAGACAGCGCAGAAGTTAAAGCTGTTATCTGATATAAAAGATACGGCATCATTAACAGTCGGCGAGGCACTTGTTATAATGTATCGTATGATGGAGATTGGCGTTTATTCACCCGTTGTGATGTCTCAAAATGAAATGACATATGCCGGAGATGAAGACACTTTATTTTCGCTTCATTGGGATATCTATATCGACGAAGGACAGCTTGAAAATATTTACGGAATGTCAGTAAACGATTCATATGTTGAAGAAAAGGATCAGGTTGTAATTAACGGAGAGAAGTATATTAACAAAAGCAATGTTGATTTAAAGGAATTAGTTGCTTCAAATGTTGAGTTTTTGTACTATAAGTATAAGGAAACCAAGGAACTTATTTATGCATCGGTTTATGGTAAAGAAGAAAAACTTACTATCAGCACAGATGATATTATAGGCTTTGATTCGCTTAACTATACTTTAAAGTATTACAACAAAAATACAGCTAAAGAAAAATCTCTTTCAAGACAAATGCGTTTTATCTTCAACGGAAGATTATACACAGGTAAGCTTGATACGATTTTTGAAAAGATAGCATCCGGTGAATATAAGGGTGAAATGCAGATTAAAATTCTAAATAATCAGACATATGTAATTTTAACCGTATATAAAATCTATTTAATCGGAACAAATACGGTAGGGGATAATACAATTATTTATAATAAGCTTAATACTGCCGAAACAAAGGAATTGGCAAAATTCGGTCAGGTTATAGTTAAGCGTACAAACGGCACCGAAGTTGATATAAAAACCGGTATTGGCGGAGTTGTATCAATCGCAGAATCTATGGACGGAGTTTGTATTGAAATCATAGGCTGTGATACTAAAATAGGCACAGTTAAAATTATGGGTGATGACACTTTAAAGGTTGATGACACCGAATATGAGATTGACGAATATGCTAAGAAAAACGGAATTTTGCCGGCACAGATGGCAGGAAACTACACCGTTTATATAGACAAATTCGGCGAGGTTGTATACGCTGAATTTAAGGCTGACCAGTATATGTTCGGTTATGTAATCAATTCTCATATTGAAGACGGACTTTCTGATGAAATTAATTTTAAAATTCTTACTGATACTAACGAAGTGAAAATCTATAAAGCTGCATCTTCGGTAAGTATTGACGGAAACAGATATAAAGGAAGAGGCGTTTATAATGCCCTTTGCGAAACTGCGGATACGCTTTCTGAAAGCCCTGTGTCTGTAAGACAGCTTATCAGATTTATGGTTAACTCAGACGGTGAAATTTCCAAAATTGATACCGTAAGAAAAGGAAATTCTGAAACGGATTCAAGTCTGCACCATAAAAACTATGGACTTAATCAGACAAGGTTTGAGTATAATTATAGTGGATTTGGTCCTAATATGACAGTTGATACAAAAACAACAAAGCTGTTTTTAGTGCCAAGAGTTGACAGCGAAGGATATGTGTTCCAGGATTGGAGCGGTCCTGGCTGGTATTGGTCTCCAACACCGAATGAATATTTGCTTGACGATGACGGAAATAAGGTTAAGGAAGACGATTATATGTTCGTTGCAAATGACTTTAATTACCTGAATATCGGACAGTTCTACAGTGCAGAAGGCTTTAAGATTAACGATGAAGACCTTGTAACAGAAGCTGTTATAGTTTATTACAATATCTATAAAGAAAATAGTGAAGTTATAATGATTTCTGAAATATATGAAGGCGCAAAAGAAGACGGCACTGTTGGAAAATATCTGAGCGGTTATTCAAGACACGGAGCTGTTAATTATGAAGTGGAATATGAGTCTCAGCTTGAGGGCTTAAATATTGGTGACTTGGTAAGACTTAGTCATAAATATAAGACTAATGAAATTTGCAAGATACAAAGAGTATATAATGCAGTGACCCATAAGTTTGAGAGCCAAAACCAATTGCCGACCTCAACGCCTTCAATAACTTATGTAACTCCGTGGTGGCAGGGATATGTTAAATATGATAATGAGCTTGGTGTTGTTACGGAAGCTTATTATTCCGAGAGCCGTCAGCTTGCAAAAGGCGAAGTTTTGAAGAAACAGGGGAATTACCTCAGTTTAGACTGGGACGGAGACCGTGTTGCTGATCAGGTAGAGAACGTTTCAGGGCTTGTATTCATCACCAAATCTGAAAATGACAGATACGGCACAGAAGTCGGAACAGGCTCTTTTGATGATATACTTGATTATGAAACAGTGGGAGATAAATGCTCTAAGGTTGTAGTAAGTTCGATTTATCTTTCGGGAAGAGCGGTATTTATCTTTAATTAGGAAATAACGCAAAACACTGTCCCTTTTGGTAAATGATGATTAATTCAGATTTTACAATCCCTCAGTCACTTCGTGACAGGGCAGATTGCGGTGGATGAGGTGTCTTGAAAACCGCAGCATAAAGCCCTCCTTGTGTAAAGGAGGGTGGCACGCATTTGCGTGACGGGAGGATTGTTTTTGAAATTGTTGCTTAATCATTATTTACTTTTAGGGTAGTGTTTCGGACATTATTGAGTTAAGAACAGGAGAAGATTTTATGAAAATAATCGAAAAAATAAAAAACAGAGCCTCGGCCGTATGCGAGCACAGACCGCCACTTATCGCTTTTACGGGTGACAGCGTGACTCAGGGGTGTTTTGAGCTTTATGTAAAGGAAGGCGGAGTGGTGGAAACTGTTTTCATCCCTTCGGAAAGCTATACGGAAAAGATTAAAAAGATTTTTGCAATGTTTTTCCCGTCGGCAAATGTTTCCATAGTGAACACGGGAATAAGCGGAAATCGGGCGGAGTTTGGACTTATGCGACTTGAAAGTGATGTTTTAAGCGTTAATCCCGATTTGACGGTGGTGTGTTTTGGCATAAATGACTCAAATCAGAAGCAGGACGGAATTGAAAAATACGGAAATTCCCTTCGTGAAATCTTTAAAAAACTTAAAAATGCCGGAAGCGAAGTTATATTTATGACTCCCAATATGGCAACAGACAGAGTTGATTTCTCAATTAAAGAGGAGGAAATTCAGGCGGCGGCATTAAGGGTTGCCACAACCGTTAATGAGGGCTGGCTTGACAAGTATATGGAGGAAGCCAAAAAAGTCTGCAAAGAGGAGAATATCCCCGTTTGCGACTGCTACGGATTGTGGAAAACACTCCATAAAAACGGAGTTGATGTAACGAATATGCTTTCAAATAAGATAAATCATCCGACAAAGGAAATGCATTGGATGTTTGCCTATGAGTTGGTAAAAACAATGTTTGAAAAATAGAGGGGCTATTTTGCTCCTATCCCCACAAAAGGCTGTAGCAAATTTTTGCTACAGCCTCTTTTGTGGTTGTTGTGGTCGGTGCATTTTGCGTTTTGTCCTTATTTTTTGCTCCCCTGATTAAATGCCATGGTTCTGTAAGTACCTTCTGTTTTTTGACATTCCTCATCCCAAAGTTTTTTCATATAGTCATATACGGATTTGTCTATTTGAGGATGTACCCGTTTTGCCCGTGCTGTATGTTTCAGTCAATATAATTACACTTCATTCGTTTGCCATATAATATAAGTTTCACATTGCCATTAACACGGTAGCGACAAAAGCAATACCTGCCGCCAAAAGTTCTTTTTGGGTTATCTTTTCTCTGCGAATAATAACAATCAAAGTAGACACAATGATAACGCCTCCGGTAACAACGGGATATTGAACAGATGCGGGCAAATGCAATAATGCAATCAAAAGCAACAGATTTCCCACGCTGTTTAGAATCGAATGTAA
>SVKF01000022.1 GCA_015068605.1 Oscillospiraceae bacterium | reverse complement strand
ATACTTATCATTTCAACTTGATATCTGTTCTCATATCCTTTTTGCATCATATTTCATCACCCAAGGATATTATACCATAAAACGAAGAAAAAGCCCAGACTTTTCTGGACTTTTTCGACAGTCTGAAGCACCTACATAAAGTAGGTGCAGAAATTAATCATTTTTTATAAATCCTCAATTTCATCTATCCCGGACATAATATCCTCCTTAGATAAACCAAGCTGCTTCATAATTATTTCATTATTTTTTTCGCTTATATCCTCAGGTAAATCTAACCCATAAATTATCTTATCCATTTTACCATGCCCTTCTTTTCGTAATACTTTAATAATTTATCAACAAAGATATTATATTCTTCCTCTGTTTTATTTACGATATATTTGCTGATATGTCTTTGCTTTGCAATAAATGCACTTCTAAAATCATATGCTCCTGTTTTTGTTATTACTACTACTTCACCATTATTTTTTACTATTGAAAGTGATTTTATTAAGCTATTAATAAATTCATCTATATCTGTTTTTGAAAAACTACTATTCCTTGGATGATTGTGCATAACAAATAAATTGTCGCCTTTGCCCATCAAACCATTACCAAATTCTATAACATCATCAGAACCTATAAAAATAGTTTTATTTGTCAAATCACTTTTAAAAACAAAAGCAACTTCTTTATTTTCATTGTTATCTCTTGAGTATTTTAGCAATTCTTTATGCTGTTTTTGGATGAAAACATTTTGCTCATCTGTAAAGCCATTTATTTCTACTTTAGGAACACTTTCAATAGCTTTGTCCGTTATCAAAGTAATATTCTTCTTGCTTTTTTCTTCTATTATACCACTTTTTACAGAATTGTCAATGATATGACTAATCTGCTCCGCTCCGAATAGAAAAATTTGACGGAGCGGAACTGTTTTATTAACTGAAAATAATTCAACAATAATTCAACTCCATTTCAAAATTCAACTAAAAAATATTAAATATTACAAAACGATAGAATTGAGAAAACCGCATAATATCAAGCAAAACTAAACATTTCAAAAAGTTGCAAAACAATAGAATTGGAACTACGAACCAAAAGGTCGGGGGTTCGAATCCCTTCCGGCGTACCAACTTTAAAAACCTCTCAACCATAAGGGCTTGAGAGGTTTTTCTTTTGGCAAAATCGTGTAGAATTAATAGATATTGCCTTATCATATTATAAATCAATTTCCAATCCCACAGGGCAATGGTCGCTTCCTAAAATGTCGGTATAAATAACGGCATCTTTTATCTTATCCTTAATTCGGTCAGATACTATAAAATAGTCAATTCTCCAGCCTGCGTTTTTGGCGCGAGCTTGAAAACGGTAGCTCCACCAGGAATAAATGCCTTCCTTATCGGGATAGAGATAACGGAAAGAATCAGTAAAACCGCTATCTAAAAGAATCGTCATTTTTTCTCTTTCCTCATCAGTAAAACCTGCATTCATTCTGTTGGTTTTAGGATTTTTAAGGTCAATTTCTTTATGGGCAACATTTAAATCACCGCATAATATCACAGGTTTTTTCTTATCGAGTTCAAGCAGATACGACTTAAAATCGTCCTCCCAAGTCATACGGTAGGAAAGTCTTTTCAGCTCATTTTGAGAGTTTGGGGTGTAGCAGGTGACGAAATAAAAGTTTTCGTATTCACAGGTTATAACTCTGCCCTCGTGGTCATGTTCGTCAATTCCGATTCCCAAGGTTACGGAAATGGGCGTTTCTTTTGAAAAAACTGCAGTCCCCGAATAACCCTTCTTCTCGGCAGAATTCCAATAGGATGTGTATGAGGGGGCGTTGACCTCCGCCTGACCTTCCTGCATTTTGGTTTCCTGAAGAGCAAAAATATCAGCTTCGCTGTTGTTTAAAAAATCTTCAAAGCCTTTGGTAAGACAAGCCCGAAGCCCGTTTACGTTCCATGATATAAGCTTCATAGTTCAGTTTCCTTTCATAAAATACTGATTTTATTATAAATAAATATTTAATTTTTGTCAATATAAACACTTGCCAAAGCAACAGAAATTTGCTATAATTAGGCAAGCGAGGTATTTGTTATGTTTAATTTAAAATTGGCTGATTTGAATATTTTGGTGGAAAATAAGTTTCCTTATGTTGAGAAAATGTGTAAAAATTATATTACCGATGAGGCGAAATCGGATTTTTCCGTTTCTGTGTCAAAAGAAGAAATCCTCCGTGAAAAAACGGAGGAGTGTGGTGATCCCGGGTATCTTGAAAGCCTTGCGGTTTATAGGAAAATTGCGGAGAAAATTATTGAATTTGACGGATTTTTGCTTCATGGTGTTGTCCTCGAAACGGGCGGAGAAGGTGTTGCGTTTTGTGCAAAAAGCGGAACGGGAAAATCAACTCACGCAGCACTTTGGCTCAAATATCTTGGCGATAAATGCTCTGTTGTAAACGGTGATAAGCCTTTAATTCGCATTAAAGACGGAAAGGCTGTGGCATATGGGACACCCTGGTGCGGTAAGGAAGGAATTAATAATAACACGAGTGTTGTTTTGAAGGGCGTGTGTATTCTTCAAAGGGGCATCGAAAACAAAATTGAGAAAATTGAGAAAAATAAGGTTTTGCCATACCTGACAACACAGATTTATGTTCCGAAAAATGGAATGAAGATGATAAAAACTCTTGATTTGGTTGATGCCTTTGTCAAGGGGACGGACTTTTATCTGCTTAAATGCAATATGGATATCAGTGCTGCAGAGGTTGCGTACAATGGTGTTTTCTGCTAAGAAAGGACAGATGTATAATTATGAAAATTTTTCAACCTAAATTATTTGATTTGAGAAAAGGATATAATGGCAAAAGTGCCGTTTCGGATATTGTTGCAGGGATTATTGTTGCGATTATCGCATTGCCCTTGTCGATTGCTCTTGCCATAGCGTCAGGGGTTTCTCCCGAAAAGGGTTTGTATACAGCGATTGTTGCCGGTTTTGTTATTTCATTCTTAGGTGGAAGCAAGGTTAATATTTCCGGACCGACAGCCGCTTTTGCGACGATTGTTGCAGGGATTGTGGCGGTTTACGGCACATCAGGACTTGTTGTTGCAACCATTATGGCAGGGCTTATGCTGATTTTAATGGGTGTTTTTAAGTTCGGAACACTTATAAAATACATACCATATACCATAACGACAGGCTTTACGGCAGGTATAGCTGTAACAATAGTTGTTGGACAGATAAAGGATTTTATGGAGATTACGTTTCCAAATGGAACTCATGCGGTTGAAACGACGGAAAAGCTTGGTGCAATTTTTTCCAATGCGTCAACCTTTAACCCTTATGCTCTTTTGATTGGCGGAATAGGGCTTTTGATTTTGATTGTCTGGCCGAAAATAAGTAAAAAAATTCCGGGGTCATTGATTGCGGTTATTGTGTCAGTTATTGTTGTTAAGGTGTTTGATGTTAAAGTCAACACAATCGGAGATTTGTATCAGATTTCAAGCTCTCTGCCTTCGTTTGAGGTTCCGGCAATCAGCTTTGGAATGATTAAAGAACTTCTTCCGAGCGCATTTACCATTGCGATTCTTGCAGGAATTGAGTCTCTTTTATCCTGTGTTGTGTCGGATAATATGATAGGGGACAGGCATAATTCAAACACAGAGCTTATAGCTCAGGGGGCAGGAAATATAATGTCGGGTCTCTTTGGAGGTATTCCGGCAACCGGTGCTATTGCAAGAACTGCGGCAAATGTTAAAAATGGTGGAAGAAGTCCCATTTCAGGGATTGTTCACGCTCTTGTTTTACTGCTGATTTTGGTGGTTTTAATGCCTTATGCGGCGTGGATTCCAATGCCGACAATTGCGGCGATTTTGTTTATGGTTGCTTATAATATGAGCGAGTGGCGACAGTTTGTTAAAATTTGCAAAACTGCACCGAAAAGTGATATTGCGGTCTTGGTTATAACATTTGTTCTAACGGTTGTTTTTGATTTGGTTGTGGCTATTGAATTTGGGCTTTTGGCGGCGGCTTGCCTCTTTGTTAAGAGAATGGTTGATGTAACCCACATCCGCCCATGGACAAGAGCTGATGAAAATAATTCAAGGGATGATGGAAGACTGAAAAAAGTGCCGGAATATACTGAGGTTTTTGAAATTGACGGACCTATGTTTTTCGCAAACTCGGATATGCTTTCGTCAATTCCTCTTAAGGACGGAGTTAAGGTTATCATTTTGAGAATGAGAAATATACCATCTCTTGATGTGTCTGCTCTCCGCGCGATTTCATCGGTTTATGACCTTTGTTGTAAAAAACAGATTAGAGTGCTGTTTTCTCATGTGAATGAGCAACCTATGTCTGTTATGAAGAAAGCAGGATTTATTGAAAAAGTTGGGGAAGATGCCTTCCTTCCAAATATCGATGCCGCACTTTATAAGGCGGAAGAAATTATTTAAAATATAAAAAGAAAATGGGCTGTAGCAAATTTTGCTACAGCCCATTTTCTTTTAGCGTTCAACGATTAAATTCGCCATACTCAATTAATATAGACTATATAAAAGTTTTGCGGCTTCAGCTTTAGTCAGCTTTTTAAGAGGTTTAAGACTTCCGTCTTCGTAGCCTGAAACAGTTCCGTCAGCCATAAGAGTCATAAAGCCATCTGTTGCCCATTTTGGTATTTCTTCTTTGTCTGTACCCGTGATTTCAACTTTTTTGAGTCCTTCGGGAAGAAGCCTTGCGATAACAGTAAATGCTTCCGCCCTGGAAATACCGGTTTTAGGGTCAGCGAAGCTTGTCCCGTCGCCGGCATCTCGCCCTTTTATAATTCCCATGGAATATAGCGCTTTAAATTGATTTAATGCCCATTTTGGTATTTCTTCAAGGTCGGTATAAGGCACTTCGTCAGAGGCGAATTCCGAAGGAGTGATTTTCAGGAAGTTGCAGATAAGAACGGCAAATTCACTTCTGGTCATCTCTTTGTTGGGGTTATAAATTAAACCATTAACGGAATTTTCTCCGCTGACCAGTTTTTGGCTATACATATATGAAAGAATATCTCTCGCCCAGTTTCCGTCTGTATCGACGAACGGGTTTTCGTAAACTGTGTCTGTGTCATTTGTCAGACTCAAAACAGAGGTATATCCCAAATCGTTTGTTGCGGTTATTCGTATACGGTTAGCATTTTCGGGGATTTCAGCGGAAAAGTCTTTCTTATCAAGAGAAGCTTCGATACGAGTGCCGTCTGCGGTAATAATAAGATTTTCAGGCTGAACATCAATATTGTATTCGTTTGAAATCACTCCGGACAGAACTCCCTCTGAAATTTCTGCATCAATAACCGAATAAAGCAATTCTTCATCCTCATTGCCGTCAGGAAGAATATATGTCTTTAGCTCTTTAACTGTGTCTCCGGCGGAAACTGAAATAATGCCGCTTGCACCTATTGAGTTTGAAGCGGTAAAATATCCGGAATTATCGATAGTTCCGATATTTTCATCAGCATCCCAGATAAAACATTCATCAGTTGACGCAACACTTATATAACCAAGACTTGGTATTGCGGAAAGATTAACAGATTCATTTCGCTTGAGCTTAAGAGCGGAAAGATTCTCGTTTGTTTTTTCGTTTTTTATTGTAATTGAGGTTGGGGACTCAACGCAGACAACCTCCCGAACAGCGGAAATCCCGTCGTATGTCGCCGTAACAACAACAGTGCCGCTGTCTTTTGCTGTAAAAACTCCCTTGTTTGTTATTGTGCTGTCCTTACCGTTTTCAACGGAATAAACAATGTTTCCCGAAATATCCATAGCGTGATAGCCTGTATCGGATGCCTTGATACTAAAGCTTTGGGTTGCACCCTTCATAATATAAGGCGTTCGAGTGGGATATATCATAAGCTGACCAAGCTTGCCTGTTTGAGGCAGATTGTTTTTCAAAAAGATATTTGTGGAAACCTTGCGCCCTGCCTTGTCGGAGGGCTTATTCATAAGCGAAATCCCGTCATCGCCGGGCAATCGGGCAACAATTGTGGTTGAGCCGCCCCCGTCGAGATTAATAGCTTCCGTGCAGCCAAGCTCTTTCATTCTTTCCGCAAGGGTGGAAAGCTTAACTCCATAGCTGTAGCCATTTTGTCTGCCGTCAATGGTATAGAGAACAATTTCGCCGTTTTCCTTTATCCCGATAGCGGTTCTCGGGTGAGCTCCGGACGGAAGGTTTGGAGTAACAACTCCGCCTGAAAGGATATATTCACCTGTTGAGCCCATGCCTATTGATGCAGTTTCCCATCTGGGGTCATTGGGGGCGGAAAATGCAATTTCGATTTCTTCCCCAACGGCAATGTCGGCAATATCATTAAACATTGGTGCATTAACATCAAGGGTCAGAACGATTGTCCCTTCGGGGATTTTGATAGAGCCGTTATAACATTCGGCATATTCCACAGTCCCATTAAGGGTTTCCCCGAGTTTGAAACGGTCGGTATCAGCTTTAATGATAATGTCAAGCCCTAATGATGTTCCGTGAGTCTGGTCGGAAAAATCGGAGTTTAAAAGATACATGGAATAAGGCTGACGATATTTGTTTATGCAGTCAATATTCATGGTTCGACCGTCTGCCCGTATGAGGGTTGCGGTCAGATAACACTCTCCCGTAAAAGCATTTCCGTTTTCGTCAAAACCAAATCCATAAGATGCAGTTCCGTCTTTTGAAATGATTTCACCGTCAATTATGAGGTTGCTCATTGGGACACCTGTCTGGAGAGAAAAATAATCTGCATTTATTCCCCCGATTATGTCGTTCCCTTCGCTTAAAAGTCTGTCTGCAACAGCTTCAGTTTTGGTGAGACCGCCGAAAAGCGTCTGACCATAGCCGAACATGGTTGTTATGCTTTCGTTTGGAGTGTATGTTATATAGTTTTCCGTCTGAAGTCCGACTCCGTTTTGGTCGCTTAAATAGGTGTTGTTGCAGAAATATGTTTCTTCACCTATTTTTGCCGTATACCCATTTATGAAGGTTGACCCGAGAATGGATGCGGAGACGGAGGTGGATAACATTGAAAATGCTATAAAAAGCGATAATGATTTAAAAAACTTCATGTTAATCAACCCTTTTCAAGAACAAAGCGGCTACGCCGCTCGCCGTAGGCGACGGTCGGAGCATTTACGCTTTGTTTGCCCATATGCATTTCGCCAAAGGCGAAAATTTTGCATGGGCAATTAAATTTTGTTTTTTATATCATAGGAAATACGAAATTTCCTATGATATAATTAGTCTGATGCATAACATCAGACTAATTATATCACAGTTTAACAATAATGTAAACCTGAAAAATATTAAATTTCTGTATCATTTTTTAAACACGAACAAATTCATCAACATCTTCAAGTTCCTGAACGGACTCAAATTTAATGATTTTCTGCGGACACTTTTCAGCACACATACCGCAGTTTGCGCATTTTTCGGGGTTAATAATTGCAAGATTATCAACAATGGTTATAGCTTCCGCAAGGCAGACCTTGGCGCAAATTCCGCAGCCAATACAGCCGACATCACAAACAGTCTTGACTTTCTTGCCCTTATCTTTTGAATTACAGGAAACCATATATGAAATATCAGCGTTACACAATTCTATAAGATTTTTCGGACAAGCAGAAACACACTGCCCGCAAGCTCCGCATTTGTCA
Organism: Oscillospiraceae bacterium; assembly: GCA_015068605.1. Taxonomy (GTDB): domain Bacteria; phylum Bacillota; class Clostridia; order Monoglobales; family Monoglobaceae; genus SIG454. The sequence continues at coordinate 7,718 of SVKF01000022.1, read as the reverse complement.
CGGTCGACAACCGCAACTCCGTTTACAATGGAGATTGCATCTCTGTCACAAGCCTTCACGCAAGAGCCAAGTCCGAGACAGCCGTATACACAGCTTTTTTGTCCGCCACCAAGCTTTAAAGCGCTGTAGCAATCGGTTTCTCCGTCATATATATATTTCGATTTAGCACATTCATTAGTTCCGCTACACATAACCCTTGCAACCTTAGGAACAACCTCAAGGGCATCAGTTCCCATAATGCCGGCAATTTTTGCCGCAACGGCAGAACCTCCGGAGGGACAGCAATTACTTTTTGCTTCACCTTTAACGATTGCCTCGGCATAAGCGGCGCATCCTGCATATCCGCAACCACCGCAGTTTGCTCCGGGCAAAACATCAATAATCATAGGAACTCTTTCATCAACCTTAACAGCAAATTTCTTGGAGGCAATGGCAAGAAGTGCACCAAAGATGAGCCCCATTCCGCCTATTATAGCAACAGGAAAAATAAAATCCATAATAATCTCCATTCCGCCGCTCTGCGTCGGCACAAATAGTAATGAGTTTTCTCTTATCCGCAGAGCAAGGAGTGATAAGAGATTATTTTGTCCATGTGCATTTTTGAGCATTTATGCTCAAAAAATTTGCGCGGACAATAAAATCCGCCGGAGGCTTAACGGGAAAGGAACTTTCGCGTATACTCCCCCTTTTTAAAATGATAAGCCGGAAAATCCCATAAATGCAACGGATAAAAGACCGGCGGCGATAAGTGTTATAGGCATTCCCTTAAGAAAGTCAGGAATGTCCGAGGATTCAAGGCGTTCGCGAACACCTGCAAGCAAAATAATTGCGAGAGTAAAGCCAACCCCTGCCATAGTCCCGTAAACAAGTGAGCCGATAAGGTTTAATCCTTTTGTAACATTAAGGAGTGCAACACCAAGAACAGCGCAGTTTGTCGTTATAAGCGGAAGATAAATTCCGAGAGAATTATAAAGCGTGGGAACTGCCTTTTTCAGGAACATCTCAACAAACTGAACCAAAACTGCTATAACCAGAATAAATGCTATGGTCTGAAGGTATTCAATTTCCAAAAGCTCCAGAAGCATATAGACGAAATAGGTTATAACGGAAGCACACGCCATAACGAAAATAACTGCAAGACCCATTCCCGTGGCGGTTTCAACCTTTTTTGAAACACCGAGGAAGGGACAGATTCCCATAAACTGAACAAGGACAAAGTTTTCAATTAAAATTGCACCGACAGATAAAGCGAACAAATTAGCAAACATCTTTATCCCCTCCTTTTTTCTTGACAGATATGATATTTATAACAGCTAAAATAATACCAAGGGTGAAGAAGGCTCCCGGAGCCATAATCATAATACTTGCACCCTGAAAGTTCTCCCCGAAAAGAGGAATACCGCAAAAAGTGCCAACCCCGATAATTTCACGAAAGGTTGCAATGATTGCGAGGGCGCCCGTGAAACCGAGCCCCATTCCCAATGCATCAAACACAGAGGATAAAACATTGTTTTTGGATGCAAAAGCCTCTGCTCTGCCTAAAATGATGCAGTTAACAACAATCAGAGGAATATACATTCCGAGAGACTCGGAAAGAGCCGGCAAATATGCTTCCAAAAGCATTTTAACAATGGTAACAAAGCTTGCGATAATAACCACATAAGCCGCAATTCTCACCATATCGGGAATGAATTTTCTCAAAAGAGAGATAAAAATATTTGAACAAATGAGAACAAATGCGGTGGAAAGTCCCATTCCCAATGCGTCAATGACTCCTGTTGTAACAGCGAGAGTAGGACACATACCAAGAAGAAGAACGAATGTGGGATTTTCGTGGAATAAGCCGTTAAAAAGAATTTTCTTGTTATTCATTTTCCTCTTCCTCCTTTGCTATGGTAGGGTTGGGTTCGTCCTTGTGACTGTTTTCGGCATTTTCACGCTCAATCTTACTCTTCTCGTCGATTTTATTATAGGTCTCCTGAAGGTCTTTAGTATCGGGAACTTGTGCATTAGCGATAACATCAACAACCTCTGAAGCGGCATTAACACAGCTTGTGACAGCCTTTGAGGTGATGGTTGCACTGCTTATAGCCTGGACTTTGACCTCTTTTTTGTCATCTCCTGCGGAGCCGATGGTAAATATACCGGATTTTCCGCTGAACTGGTTGAGAAACTTGCCGTCCTTGGCTTTAGCACCAAGCCCCGGTGTTTCTGAAAACGGGCTTGAAATTACGACTTTAGTAATCTTATTGTCTGTGTCAACGCCGACAATAACGCCGATTTCGCCGCCATAACCTTCCATTGAGGAGGTTTCAACAACATATCCGACTAAATCCTTTTTCTTCTCGTCTGAATAACCCTTGTAAACGCATTTGATTTTAACACTGTCATTTTTATAGTTAAACTCATTGAAAACCTCGAAAGTTTTGGCAGAAGGCAAAGCCTCGGCAAGTGACTTCTCAAGAGCTTTTTTCTGATTGTTGACAGTAATCTCTTGCGTCAGGTTATTCGCCAAAGCAAGTAACAGAGCTGAAACCGCTGTTATGATAAAAAGTCTTAATGCAATAGAAAATTTACTCATTTGCCTTTGCCTCCTTTACATAACCGAAGGTTTTCGGCATGATATACTTATCTATAAGCGGAGTCACAACATTCATAAGAAGGATTGCGTATGTAACGCCTTCGGGGTATCCGCCCCATTTTCTTATAACAAAAGTGATAAGACCACAGCCGATTCCAAAGACAATCTGACCCGTCTTTGTGGTCGGGGTAGTTGTGTAATCTGTTGCCATGAAGAATGCACCAAACATAATTCCCCCCGTCAGGATATGGAAAAGACCGCTGTCTCCACCTATATATCCGAGGATAAATACGGTAAGAATATATGAGATAGGAGTGTGCAAGGTGATGACCTTTTTCCATACAAGGAATGCTCCGCCTATTAAAATTGCAAGAGTGGAGGTTTCACCCATTGAGCCGCCTATATCACCGATAAAAAGCTCCCAGTATGACGGGAATCTGCTTCCGCCTTCCTTCAATATACCCAAAGGTGTTGCAGAGGTAATAACATCAGCATTTCCGAAAATATTAATTGCCTTGTCGGGAGACACAAATGTTGTCATAGCGCCTGCCCAGGAAGCAAGAAGGAAAGCTCTTGCGGCTAAAGCCGGATTCATAAAGTTATGTCCGAGTCCGCCGAAAAACTGTTTAACGATTATAATTGCGAAAAGAGATGCTATAACCGCCATATAAAACGGCAGAGTGACAGGCAGATTGAGGGACAGAATAAGCCCCGTAACAATTGCGCTCAAATCAGAAACAGTATTTTTCTTTTTCAAGCAGATATTCCATAAAAATTCAAAACCTGCACAGGCAAAACAACACACAAAAGCAAGAAGCAAGGCTCTTATGCCAAAGAAGATAGTTGCCGCAGCAAGAGAAGGAATAAGAGCAATTATAACATACAGCATGGTGCGTTGAATGGAATTAGGTGTTATGATATGAGGTGAATGCGAAACAACAAGCTCGCCCGTATAATTATTCATATTAATCTCCATTCTGCCGCTCTGCGTCGGCATAAATAGTAATGAATTTTCTCTTATCCGCAGAGTAAGAAATGATAAGAGGATATTTCCTTATTTCTTTGTGCGAAGCTTAAATTTCGCAACTTTTATGCTCTGTGCCGGATTGTTTGCGCCGGGACAGATATATGAACATGAACCGCATTCAATACAGTTTGAAATGTTAAGCTGTGTGAGTTTCTCAAAATCGTCCTTTGTGGCAGCTTCCTTAAGATAAAGAGGCATAAGCTGCATAGGACAAGCGCTGACACATTTTCCGCAACGAACACAAATTCCTTCGCTTCGGGTATAAGCTTTTCGTTTGGACAAAGCAAGGATACCGGAGCTTCCCTTTATAATAGGAACATCAAGACTTGGCACGGCAACTCCCATCATAGGACCACCCATTAAAACTTTCTTCGGATGGGATTTAAGAGTGCCGGAATTTTCGATTACATAGGAAAAAGGTGTTCCGATTCTGACACGGGCATTTGTCGGATTTTTGATTGCATCCCCCGAAACCGTAACAATTCTCGAAATGAGGGGGATTCCGTATACAACAGCTCTTGCGATTGCGGCGCAGGTATCAATGTTGTTTACAACCGCACCAACATCCATAGGAAGCTTACCCATGGGAACGCTACGCCCGGTTATTGCTTTAATAAGCTGTTTTTCAGAGCCCTGAGGATATTTAACCTTCATGGGAACAATCTTTATATCAAATTCGTTTTCTCGTGCTGCATAATCGGAAAGCAGATTTATTGCATCAGGCTTATTGTTTTCGATTGCGATATAACCGGTTTTAAGCCCAAAAATACGAAGAATAATCTTAAGCCCCGTTATGACCTCCATGGGGGTTTCAAGCATAGCCCTGTGGTCGGATGTGAGATAAGGCTCACACTCTGCCCCGTTCACAATAACATAGTCTATTTTCTTGCCTTCGGGAGGCGAAAGCTTAACATGAGTCGGAAAAGTCGCTCCACCCATACCGACAATCCCTGCCTCACGGATAATGTCCACAAGCTCAGCCGGAGAAAAATCCTTGAAATTTCTCGGCTCGTCTTCAAATTCGTTGTTGTCCTCCCCGTCATTGTCGATTACAATTGACATTGCCATAACACCCATTGGTGTCATTCTTTCTTCAATGGCACAAACAGTCCCCGAAACAGAAGAGTGCACATTTGCAGAAATAAAGCCGGAGGCTTGGGCGATTTTCTGCCCTGCCAACACAGAATCCCCAACAGAAACACATGGAACGGCAGGTGCGCCTATGTGCTGATTTAAGGGGATAATAACCTGCTCCGGTGCAGGAATATCCAAAATAGGAATTCTGTTTGTTGGTGATTTATGGTCATTTGGATGAACTCCGCCCTTAAATGTTTTTAACTCATTGTCGGGCAGGAAATTCTTGAGATTTGACAAAAAAGATATATTCATAAAAATCTTCCTTATTTCCTTTTCATAATATTTTTAAATATCAATACATTATTATAGCATAAGTTAATTAAAAATGCAAATTAAATTATTTTTTAACAAATTACCAAAATTTGACAATTATTTTTAAGAGATAAGAATATAATAGGGGATGAAAAATACGCAGGAAAAATTTGCACCTTTGACACGGAAAGGAAGGAGTGGCGGAAATGGAAAATATGGAATTGCTTGAATATGAGAGAGTGCCGTCAGAGAAAGAGGTGAAAAGGGAACGGATAAATAAAAGAGATATAGCTGAAAGAACGGTTGGATTTTTTATGAGTGGGGCATCACCTTATTTTGGGATAGCGCCGTTTGGGATGAGCTTTATGACTCTTGAACGAAAGTTTTCTGTAAAAGCAATCATAAGTGCATTATTTGTGATAACGGGAAGCTTACTTTTAGGGGACAAGCTTATGATAGCAAGATATATGATGACGGTTTTTATATATCTTGCCTCCCTTTTTGTTTTGGAAAAGGGTGTTTTATTGAGTGATAAAGCGGCGCCCACGGTTATGTGCGGAGCGTTGCTTTTGACGGATTTGGGGATAGGCTATATAAGAGGCTACACCGTTGACGGATTTTTAAATCTCATTCTGGAAATGACCGGTATTGTCATAGGGTCATATGTATTATCAAAAGGAAAGCGAATAATAAGGGAAAAACGTCTGTTTTCGAGAAGCCTTACAGGAGAGGAAAAGCTTTCGGTTATTTTCACGGGAGCAATTATTTTTTTGAGCCTTAAGAATTTCGACTTTATAAGCGGATTTTCTGTCGCAAATATGTCGGCAGCACTAATAATCCTGATAGCTTCAAGGAGTTGCGGAAGCTCGGTCACGGCGGCGGTGGGGATTTGTCTTGGATTATTGTCGGGAATTGAAACGGATTATTTTCTTCCGCTGATGGGAGCGTTTGGGTTTTGTGCGCTTTTTACGGGTATGGTGGCAAAAAGAGGGAAGCTGTGGGCAATCGGCGGACTTGTGGCGGCAAACATTGTGGTTGTTGTGTATGTGAACGGAGCCATGCGGAATATATTGAATATTTATGAAATTGCGGTGGCATCAACTGTGTTTTCGTCCATATCGGATAAAACCTATGACAGATTTGGCAGATTATTTCGCATAAAAAACAGCGAATCCGCATTAATACGCAAAATAAAAGGCGGAATAATTTTAAGACTTAAAGCAATTTCCTCATCATTCACGGCGTTTGGGGAAACTCTTACCAAGCTGTCAAAGGAGGAGGCGGAAAATGACGCAGATATTGCAACGGTTTTTGACAAGTCTGCGGAAAAAGTTTGCAGAAAATGTAAACGAATGGATATATGCTGGGGAGCGGAATTTAACGGAACATACAGACGGTTTTTCAAGGTTCTCGAATATATTGACAAAAGCGGAATGATAAGAGAGGAGGATATGAATGAGGTTTTCAGAGCGAAGTGCAGTAATATTCCGAAGCTTACGGGTGAACTTAATTATCAGTTTAACGTATACAGAATAAATAATGCGTGGCGGAAACGATTGGGGGAAAGTCGGGAGGCGGTAAGTCAGCAGATTTCGGGAGTTTCAAAGATAATAAACGAATTGGCAAGGGAGATAAATGAGGATATAAATTATGACAGCCTGACAGGTGCGGAGCTTCGGATGAGGATTGAAGGAAAAGGCGTTAAGGTAAGGGATATGAATGTCATAAGAAACCGTGATAAAAAAACAAGAATTGAGATGAGAATAAGAGCGTCGGATTGGACAAACAGAGGAAAAGGTGTTATAAGGACAACCGTAGAAAACATAATAAACCGTCAGGTTAATTTAAGAAAAATAAGGAATGAAGGAGAAGATATTATGATTATGATTGATGAAAGTGAGCAGTTTGAAATTGAACAGGGATATGCAAGTATCGGAGCTTCTGATGACAACGGAGATAACTTCAGATGCATTATGCCGGGAGGCGGAAAATATGTGATAACTTTAAGTGACGGAATGGGAACGGGAAAGAGAGCCTCCATGGAAAGTCAGGCGATTATCGAGCTTTTGGACAGTTTTCTTCAGGCAGGCTTTGATAAGCATTTAGCGGTTGAGCTTATAAATTCCGTTATGATTCTTAAGTCGGCAAATGAAGATTTTGTCACCCTTGATATGTGCATAATTGATTTGCACACGGGCGAGGTTGAGTTTATAAAAACAGGAGCAGAGCCAAGCTATATAAAGCAGGGTGAGTGCGTGGAAACGGTTAGGGCTTCATCCTTGCCGGTAGGTCTTATGCCTGAGATGGAGGTCGCAACCTTCGCAAGACGGGTTGAGGACGGAGACACAATAGTTATGGTGACGGACGGAGTTGAAAGTAAGAAAAGCGGAGATAAGTGGATAAAAGGCTTTATGGAAAATACCGGCACTGTTTCAGCCAATGAACTGGCGGCACAGCTTTTAAATAAAGCGATAGAGGAAAATGACGGTAAAACCCATGACGATATGACGGTTATATCACTTAAAATACGAAAAAAGGTTGCGTAATATTAGGGGCCAGCGCAAAATGCACCGACCACACAAAACACAAAAAGCGAATAGAAAATCATTTTAAAAAGCGTAAATGGCAAAATATGCTTCATAAATTAGGAAAGAAATTCGCAGTTTGGCGAATTTCTGAATTTAAAAGTGTTTTGTGTTTTGAATAAACCTCACCTCTCGG
>SVKF01000021.1 GCA_015068605.1 Oscillospiraceae bacterium | reverse complement strand
TTATCTTACGGCATTTACAAGGTTAATAGCGTAAAAAAAGACCTCGCAGAGAATTAACTCTACAAGGTCGATTTTTTTATTTTAGTTTGCCTTTTTAGTTAAAAAGCAGTTTGCCTTTTGATAAATTCCGAAAAGGAATTACATTTCTTTAATTGCTGCCTGAGCCGCTGCAAGTCTTGCAATCGGAACACGGAATGGTGAACATGATACATAATCAAGTCCGATTGTATGACAGAATTCAACGGATACAGGGTCGCCGCCGTGCTCACCGCAGATACCGCAGTGCATTGTTGGACGAGCCTTTTTACCCATATCAACAGCCATTTCCATAAGCTTACCAACACCTGTCTGGTCGAGCTTTGCAAACGGGTCGTTTTCAAAGATTTTTGCATCATAGTAAGCATCTAAGAATTTACCGGCGTCATCTCTTGAGAAACCATAAGTCATCTGTGTTAAGTCGTTAGTACCAAAGCAGAAGAATTCAGCTTCCTTAGCGATGTCATCAGCTGTGAGACAAGCTCTTGGGATTTCCATCATAGTACCAACTTCGTACTTAAGCTCAACGCCTGCAGCTGCAATTTCAGCATCAGCTGTTTCAACAACAAAGTTCTTAACATACTTGAATTCTTTGAGGTCACCAGGGAGCGGAATCATGATTTCAGGAACAACATTCCAGTCAGCATGATTCTTCTTAACATTGATAGCCGCACGAATAACAGCCTTTGTCTGCATCTTAGCGATTTCAGGATATGTTACAGCAAGACGGCAACCACGGTGTCCCATCATTGGGTTGAATTCGTGTAAAGAAGCGATGATAGCCTTGATATCAGCAACGCTCTTGCCCTGTGCATCAGCGAGGAGCTTAATGTCAGCTTCTTCTGTTGGAACGAATTCATGGAGTGGTGGGTCTAAGAATCTGATTGTAACCGGACAGCCTTCCAATGCTTCGTAAAGCTTTTCAAAGTCGCTCTGCTGATAAGGAAGAATCTTATCAAGAGCAGCTTCTCTTTCTTCAAGAGTATCAGCACAAATCATTTCACGGAAAGCAGCGATTCTGTCAGCTTCAAAGAACATATGCTCTGTACGGCAGAGACCGATACCTTCAGCGCCGAGTTCACGAGCCTTCTTAGCGTCAGCAGGAGTATCAGCGTTTGTTCTAACTTTGAGTGTTCTGAATTCATCAGCCCATTCCATAATTCTACCGAATTCGCCGGCGATTTCAGCATCAACAGTTGGGATAATACCGTCATAGATGTTACCTGTTGAACCGTCGATAGAAATGCTGTCGCCTTCTGTGAATGTCTTACCTGCAAGAGTAAACTTCTTGTTTTCTTCGTCCATGTTGATGTCACCGCAACCGGATACACAGCAAGTACCCATACCACGAGCAACAACGGCAGCGTGAGAAGTCATACCGCCACGAACTGTAAGAATACCCTGAGAAGCTTTCATACCTGTAATATCTTCAGGGGATGTTTCAAGACGAACGAGGATAACCTTTTCGCCTCTTGCGTTCCAAGCTTCAGCATCTTCAGCTGTGAATACAACCTTACCGCAAGCGGCACCAGGAGAAGCGCCGAGACCTCTGCCCATTGGTGTTGCAGCCTTTAATGCTTTAGCATCAAACTGTGGATGGAGAAGTGTGTCGAGGTTTCTTGGGTCGATCATAGCAACAGCCTTCTTCTTATCGATCATACCCTCGTCAACTAAATCACAAGCAATCTTAAGAGCAGCCTTAGCTGTTCTCTTACCGTTTCTTGTCTGGAGCATATAGAGTTTTCTGTTTTCGATTGTGAACTCCATATCCTGCATATCTCTGTAGTGGTCTTCAAGAATTTTGCAAACCTTGTTAAATTCTTCAAATGCTTCAGGGAATTTTTCAGCCATCTGAGCAATTGGCATTGGTGTACGAACACCTGCAACAACGTCTTCACCCTGTGCGTTTACAAGGAATTCACCCATAAGACCCTTGTCACCGGTAGCTGGGTCTCTTGTGAAGGCAACACCTGTACCACAGTCATCACCCATGTTACCGAACGCCATCATCTGAACGTTAACAGCAGTACCCCATGAATAAGGGATATCGTTGTCACGACGGTAAACGTTAGCTCTTGGGTTATCCCATGAACGGAATACGGCTTCAACAGCACCCATAAGCTGTTCCTTCGGATCAGTTGGGAAGTCTTTACCGATTTTGCTCTTGTATTCAGCCTTAAACGCCATTGCGAGTTCCTTAAGGTCATCAGCTGTAAGCTCGATATCCTGAGTAACACCTTTAGCTTCCTTCATTTCGTCGATAAGCTGTTCAAAGTACTTCTTACCAACTTCCATAACAACGTCAGAATACATCTGAATAAATCTTCTGTAACAGTCCCAAGCCCAACGAGCATTGCCTGTCTTTTCTGCCATTGTTTCAACAACATCCTCGTTAAGACCGAGGTTTAAGATTGTATCCATCATACCCGGCATAGAAGCTCTTGCACCACTACGAACGGAAACGAGAAGAGGGTTCTCCTTGTCACCGAATTTCTTGCCGCATACAGCTTCCATCTTGATGATGTTTTCCATAATTTCAGCCTGGATTGAGTCGTTGATTTTACGACCGTCTTCATAGTACTGAGTACAAGCCTCAGTTGAAACCGTGAAGCCCTGTGGAACAGGGAGACCGATTTTTGTCATCTCAGCGAGGTTAGCACCTTTACCGCCGAGGAGCTCACGCATTGAAGCGTCGCCTTCGCTAAATTGATAAACGAATTTTGCCATTTTAGTTCCTCCTAAAATATATATAATTTTAATTAATTTGCTTTATTTTATATCATAAGTTCCGAAAAGCGGAGCTAATGTATTTTTATTCATATAGAACACTCTTATGCTGTCGGTAGAAGAATCAACTGTTGTATCAAGAATAACTTCATCGCCGTATGCCTGAGAATCCTTTGATGCATCAGCGACTTTAACTGCGGTTAAAACACCGCCCGAATACTGCGCCAAAGCGAGCATCCCTTCAAAACCTGTATCAGGCACATCAAAACCGCTTAAAGTAACTTTTATATCCTTAGCAGATGAAATATCTGACATAGCACTGACCGTGTTACCGTTTGATGTAACTGTTATAGTCGGAATCACATTACTGAAAACAAATTCCTTTGCCTGCAGATTATCCGTATGGTATGAATTGAGATAGAGAGTATATTCCCCTGCAAGTTTATCAACCGAAAATTCAAATGAATATTCTTCGCCGTTTTCTGTATCTGATTGTGCAAAGAATGCGATATTTTCTTTTTCAAGAGCTTCATCAAGTGATGTGTTGGGTTTCATAACAACAAGGGAAACATAGTCAGAGCTATATGATGTATTACCGAAAACAGCAACTTTACCGGTATTGTAGTCAGCTCTCATTGAAAGTAACTGCGTATCATTTTCTCCGACAAGTGGAACATTCCATACAGTTTTAATTGAATCTATTTTTGCAATTATCTGATTGGCAATTCTTTGGTCCTCTGCAATATCAGGGTGACCCAAGCTCGTAGTTGTGAATTTGTCAAGTTCAAGCATATAACACTTGTTATCTTCGCCTCTGTCAGCAACTACTGATTCAATCGTATCGCAATAGGTAGAGCCCGTGATTGCCATATTGAGAATAGAAGCATTCGGATATTTTGCTCTGATATTATCTAAAAGAGCCTCATAGGCTGTCTTAAATGTCGCCAAATCAACAGGAACTGCTGAATCGTTTGTTCCCAGCCAAACTGTAACTAATTGAGGCTGATACTTATAGAAATTATGTTTTTTTGCCGTTGACATATTAAAAAATGTCGGGTCGGTATAAATATCCTCATATTCAAACTGGTGGGACATGGTATGAGTCAATTTTTCAAGGCTTCTGTTTGCATAAACACCTTTTCCCTGATGAGCAATAACATTATTATCAGCACCATAGTATCTTGCAACCATTCCTGTATAGGAATTCCAGTTATCTGTATTCTCGGCACAGTATCCTGTATATGTTGAAAGCGCAGGTGAGTTTCCGTAGCCCGCAGTAAAGCTGTCACCGATAAATTCAATAAGTTTCTCTCTTGGAGAAGATGCGCTCGGTGTTGCATCTGTGCGGAGTTTACTCATTCTGATTGTGCCTCGACAAGCCTCGGAAGAACGAACAAGCATAATCTTTTTTAAAGACGGGTCGCCGTTTTGCTCCTCATAAATTGTGTTCCAGCCGTCAGTAAGCATTAATCTCGTAACCCTTACCAATGTGTCGTCGTTATAAACTGCAACATTGAAATAGTTTCCGTTATAAACATCTGTGTTTACTTTTATGGCATCAGCATAAACCTCTGCCTTTGAGCCGGAAAATTCAAACTCAAAGCCGGCATTTGGCCAGTTAAAGGTCCGGCTGTTTTCAATAATCTCGCCTCTGCCCAAAAGACGGACATAATTACCGTTTAAGAGCGAGTATTCCCCGTCAGATGCATTCGCAACAGTAATTAGCGACAAAAGCATCATAAAACAAAGAACGACAGATACGGTTTTACGCATTATTTTCATAATTTTCATCCTCCTCAGTATTTATTTTCCCGAAGCTCCCTGAAAAAATCCTTCATAAGAGCGGAGCATTCATCTTTTAGAATACCCCCTTGTGTATAGACTCTTTGAGTTACACCCGAAAGATTAGGTATATCGATAAGGGAGCCAACTGCACCGCCTTTTTTGTCATAAGCCCCGAAATAAAGATTTTTGATTCGGGATTGAACAATTGCACCGGCACACATTAAGCAGGGCTCTAATGTAACATACATATCGCACTGGAAGAGCCGCCATCCGCCAAGCTTTTTACAAGCCTTGTTTATGGCGATTATTTCCGCATGGCACAGAGCATTTTTCTTTGCTTCCCGAAGATTATGACCTCTTGCGATAATCTTTCCGTCTTTAACGATAACAGCGCCGATAGGTGTTTCGCCTTTTGCATAGGCTTTTTTTGCCTCCGAAATGGCTTTTTTCATAAAAAATTCGTGGATATTCATAAGCCTGTCCTAAATATATATAAAAAAGCACAAAAAACCAAAAGCCTCTTTCCTTCCGAAAAAGAACCCTTGTTTTTTTGCTATTCATTTTAAAAATCAGATTACTGAACAAAACACTTAAGCTCGTCAGTAATAGCGGCGCAATCATCAGCATGAATTTCAACTTTGATTGGTTTGCTCAAATCAAGGCTGAATATACCCATAATAGATTTTGCGTCAACAACATATCTGCCTGATGTAAGGTCAATTTCATAATCGTATTTATTAACGATATTAACGAAATTTTTCACATCATTTATGGAGCTTAACATAATGTTAAAAGTTGTCATATACAAACCTCCTTAAAAATTTATCACTACTATTATACAATTTTTTCTTGCATTAGTCAATAAAAAGTTGTATAATTTTATAACAAAATTTATTTTTAAATTTAATTAAGATTTGGGTGTTTTATGGAAAAGCGTGTAAAATTTGTCACTTTAGGGTGTAAAACCAATATTTATGAAAGCGATGCAATGGCTAAACTGTTTATTGAGGAAGGATACTCCATAACAGAGGATAAGGCAGATGTTTATGTTATAAATACCTGCACGGTCACGGGGACGGGAGCGCAAAAGTCAAGACAGGCGATTAGCCGTGCTGTCAGAGAAAATCCCGATGCTGTTGTGGCGGTTGTGGGGTGTCTTGCCCAGACAGAGAGTGAAACCGTAAGTCAAATCGAAGGGGTTGACATTGTTTGCGGCAACAAAGGCAAAGGCGATATTTTAAGGCTTGTAAGAGAAGCGCTTTTATCAAAAAAACAGATTGTTGCCTGCGGAGATATTATGGCGGAGGATTCTTTTGAAGAAATCGCACTAACCTCCGAGCAAAGCCGAATAAGAGCCAATGTTAAAATTGAGGATGGCTGCAATAATTATTGCTCATATTGCATAATTCCATACGCAAGAGGGAAGGTTCGCTCAAGAAATATAGAAAAAATAGAGGAAGAAGTTAAAATTCTTGCGGAAAAAGGCTATTTCGAGATAGTTCTGACCGGTATCCATATCGGTTCTTACGGCAAGGATTTGAATAACGGGCTGACCCTTATCGATGTTATCGAAAGAGTTTGCGGTGTTGAGGGAATAAGACGGGTAAGACTTGGGTCATTGGAGCCTGTTGTTATTACAGAAGACTTTGTCAAAAGGGCAAAGAAGCTGAAAAATCTTTGTCCTCATTTCCATATGTCCCTTCAAAGCGGTTGCGATGAGACATTAAAACGAATGAACAGACATTATACGGCGGAGGAATTTAAAAATGCCGTCAAGCTTCTTCGAGAAAACATTCCGAATACAGCGATAACAACCGATGTTATTGTCGGTTTTCCCGGTGAAACCGAAGAAGAATTTGAGAAATCCTATGAGTTTTGCCGCCAAATCGGTTTTATGCAGATGCATATATTTAAGTATTCCTCAAGAAAAGGCACAAGAGCGGAGAAATTTCCCAACCAAATCCCTAAAAAAATCAAAGAGGAGCGAAGCCGAAAGCTTTTAAGCCTTGCGGAAAATATGCAAAAAGCGTTTTATATGTCATACGAAGGTGCTGAAACCGAGGTTTTAGCGGAACAGCTAAAGGGTGATTTTTACCATTGTACAACCGCCAATTATATGGATATTTATGTTAAATCCGACAGAGATATTTCGGGAGAAATCATAATTGTCAAGCTTGACGGAAAAGGTCACGGAGAAATTAAAAAATAATATTGATTTACTGAAAATTATGTGGTAAAATCAAATTGAAATAATCTCTTATCACTCCTTGCTCTGCGGATAAGAGAAAATTCATTACTATTTGTGCCGATGCAGAGCGGCGGAATGGAGATTATTATGAAGTATAAAATGAATATTGCAGGGCTTGACAGAGAGCTTCCTCTTTGCAAAGTTACGGACGATTTGTATATTGGTGCATTTGTTATTTTCGGAGATGCAAAGCTGACGGTTGCCTGCGCAAAGGAGCTTTTAAAGAGAGCCCCCGAATACGATTATCTTATAACTGCAGAGGCGAAGGGAATTCCGCTTATCCACGAAATGGCAAGACAAAACGGTGACGATTTTTATGTTCTTGCAAGAAAAGCCCCGAAGCTTTATATGTCGGATATTTTTGAGGTTACGGTTAATTCCATAACCACCGCAAAGGAACAGGAGCTTTTCCTCGACGGAAATGATGCGGAGAAAATGAAGGGAAAGAAAATCCTGATTGTTGATGATGTTATATCAACCGGAGAATCTCTTAATGCTATCGAAAAGCTTGTGGAAAAAGCGGGAGGAATTGTTGTGGGAAGAATGGCAATTCTCGCAGAGGGCGATGCACAAAGCAGAGAGGATTTAATTTATCTTGAAAAGCTTCCGCTGTTCAATCCCGACGGTACGGTGAAAGAATAATGAAAGGTTTTAAAAAAGCTATAACACTTTTTGTCATATCCGCATTATGTCTCACAGCCTCCTGCAGTAATTCAACTACGCCCCAAAATAAAGCTTCCGACAAAGAAATCGAAAAGGAAAATAAAAATGAGGTGGTTGAAGCCCCCGTTGAGCTGATTTATGCCAAATCTCCTGAGGAGGCGGCTGAAAAGTGCCTTGAAGCAATCCGGTCAGGAAATCTCGACGAAGCCAAGCATTATGTGGAATATAACGGGAATGCCTTTAAAGAGATTTCGGAATTTAAAAGTAAAATGATGACTTCTTATAAAGCGGAGAATAATGACACCCGAAGAGAAAAGGTTGAAAAATATATTTCCAACTTCTTTGGGGAACTCACTTATTCCAAAAAGAGCTCCGAACAATCCGATAATAGCGCAACGGTTATTTATTCCGTTTCACTTCCGGATATGTCAAAGTTGGGCTATTCGTCATACAGTGATTTATATATGGCGGCAAACGGAATTTCTCCGGAAACCCTTATGACAGAAATTGAGAGTATGAGTCGCGAAGAATCGGAAAACTGGTCTTTGGATTTTACGCTGGATGTCATCAATTATACTTTTGAAAATAATTTAGATATTCCAAAAACCGACTCAAATGCAACCATTTCCCTGAAAAAAAGCAAGGAAGGCTGGATTGTTACCGATATAAAAAATCTTGCAGGATAAAAATTATGAATGATAAATTTACAAACAAACGAACATTTTGGGCGACATTTGCTGCCTTTTTCTCAAACTTTATATTCGGATTCAGTTTTCTGTTTTCCAATATGGCATTAAAACACGCAACTCCGTCAGTCCTTCTGGCGTTGCGGTTTTTGTTCGCCTTCGCAATAATGAATCTGCTTGTCTTATTAAAGGTTGTCAAAATCAGATTTAAAGGCAAGAATGTATGGCAGGTGGTATTAATGGGACTTATGCAACCTGTTATATATTTTTATTGCGAAAGCTATGGAATAGAGATGACTTCCGCAACCTTTGCGGCAATTATGATTGCCCTTGTTCCCGTGGGAGCAATGGTTTATTCCGCCTTTTTTATGAAAGAACCCCCGACATTTCTGCAGGCTGTCTTCGGCATTATATCCGTCCTCGGCGTTATCTTATTAAGCGGAGGCGGCGGAGGGGCGTCTCTGTCAGGCACATTTCTCCTTATCGGAGCGATAATCACAGCTGTGGGCTTTAATGCTGTAAGCCGGAAAAGTGCCAGAGAATTTAACGCCTTCGAGCGAACATATATAATGTTTGCTGTTGCAAGTCTTGTTTTCACGGTATCTGCATTGCTTGAAAACAGAAGCGACCTGACAGCAATATACACCCCACTCCTCAATATGGAATTTCTGATTTCAATTCTCTATCTTGGGGTTTTGTCATCGGTTATTGCGTTTATGCTGATAAACTATGCAAACACATATCTCCCCATTTCCAGAACAACCATTTTCTCAAATGTCATCACGGTTGTTTCTATCTTTGCCGGAATTCTGATTTTAAAAGATACAGAGCCGAGTTTCGGAAATATATTTTATTCGATAATGATTATAACGGGAATATTCGGAGTCCAGAAATTTGCAAAAGAATAATTTTAATTAATAAGGCGGTGTTTAAAAAGGCTCTTTGGCTTTTAAACACCGCCTTATTGATGTTTATTGCAATGCTTACATTCTTGCAATCCGGAGTTTTTATATGAATAACGACACGATTACGGTCAAAAGTCCGCAAATTCCGATGGCGATTCCGCCCATTGCGCTTTCCGTTTCGCCGATTTTAACCGCTTGGGCTGTTCCGAGAGCATGGCAAGAAGCTCCAATTCCAAGACCTGCCGCAACGGAGTTGTTAAGGCGAGTCCATTTTATGAAATAAGGGCACATAACCGCACCGAAAAGACCGGTGACAAAAACCCCTGCGGAAGCTATGGAGGAATAACCGCCAAGGCTATCGGCAAGAGGCATGGCGATTGCCGTTGTAACAGATTTCGGAATCAGGGATTTTGTTACTGCTTCGTCAATCCCGAAAATATGACATAAAATCAAAACACTTCCAACCGACACAACAACCCCGACAATACAGCCTGCCAAAATCGGAACTAAATTTTTTTTGATAAGCTTTCGCTTGTTATACATTGAAAAAGCCAGTGCCGCCGTTGCCAAAGGCAAAAACATAAGAATGATTTTGCCGCCGTTGTCAAAGCTTGAGATTGGTATGCCAAAGGAATAGTATATAGCCCAGATAAAAATCGTGCTTATAAGCAGGGGATTCATAAGAGGGGTTGAAAAACGACTTGTTATCATTTTTGCAAAGCTAAACATAACGAGGGCAATCGTAACTCCGAAAAGGGGTGTTTGGGCTAACGCTGAAAATTCTTTTAATATATCAGTCATTGTCTTTTCCTCCCTTATTCATAAGATACATAACGCCTTTAACCGTGTATGCGGTCGCAAAAAAAGTTAATATCGTTGTGATGCAACAAATCAGAATAAACTGCCACCACACATTTTTAATTATTTCAAAATAATTGACGATTGCAACGGTTGGAGGAATGAAACAAAACGCCATATTATCCAGCAGGAAAGTTGATATACTGCTGATTTTTTTGGCTTTTACCGCCTTTGTTATAAGCAGAATGAAAAGAATAACCATAGCGATAACCGACCCGGGGAAAGGGAAGGGGAGCGAGGCTGAAATATAGTCACCTGCAAGGCATATACCGAAAAATAATGCCGCCTGAAAAATATTATTCATAGTATTTTCTCCTGTAGTTTATATATTTAGTATGCTGAAATATTTCTGTTTTAAAACCAATTATCAATTATAACACAGTTCTTTTTTAATTTCAATAGAAAAGGCGATGTTTAAAAAGTCTTTTTGACTTTTTAACATCCCCTTTTGGAGTTTATTCGGATTGGTATTGTTTTTTCCATGGCTTTGAAACAAGGAAGCAAAGAGCTGTTCCGACAATCGCCACAATGAGCCAGGTTTTAAGGGTGAATGTCCAGCCGAGTTTTTCGGAAAGCAACGCAATGCTGTAGGTTGAAATTGCGCTTCCTATATATGTGCAGGAATTGATTATTCCAGAAACCGTTGAAACATTTCCGTATTTTTTGAAATGATGGGGAACCATACAGATGAGAATAAGGTTTACACCATGCATACATCCCGATAAAAGTGCGGAAAAGATAACAGAAAATATTGCGTTAAATCCGGTCAGAAGGTATAATGCCAAGGCACAGACTGCACCGGCGAAGAAAATAACTCCTGCGCAGAAAACGGTGTTTTTGAAAACACTTCGATAAAGCTTTGATGCCATATTGAAGGAGAAAATACTAAACAGGGGCAGAACAACTCCCGTCAGAATGGAAATAACACTGCTTAAATTATATGTATCGGAAATATATGTCGGCATCCAAGTTGTTACCCCGTCACGAAGCATTCCCTGAAGGATTATGCAAATCATAACGCAAATCATAACAGGTGAGAATATAACGGCAAGGTTTTTGTTTTTCTGATTGTCATTGCCTTGTTTTGTTTGCTTTTCGGGAACAAAGTCAACGGCGTGTCTGTTCCAGACTAAAAGCATAATCAGTCCTGCAGCTGCGGAAAAGAGGAAAACGCTTCTCCAGCCGCCCACAATAATTAAAAGCGGAGCGAAAAGATAAATGAAAATTGTTCCGAAGGACGAGCCCCAGGATATTCTGACGCTGACTTTTTTATAGTCGTCGTCGGAAAGGTATGCCGTCATAAGCTTAACAAGAGGCGGCCACATAAAGCTTTGGGCAAATCCGTTTACGCACCAAACACCAAGCATCTGATATGGGTTTTGGCATATAGGAATAAGTAAATTCATTACGATAGTTAAAATATATCCAATGGAAACGAGCTTCTTCGGAGAAATTTTATCACCTAAAATTCCGCTGATTACCTGCCCGACTCCGTAGGTTATAAAGCTTCCTGTTAATGCCATAGACAAAAGATTTCTCGGAAAATCCGTGGACGCTTCCATTTCGGAGATGATTGCCCCGTAGTTTATTCTTGTTATATAGCTCACCATATAGGTAAGTGTGAAAAGAATCGAAAGCCTTGTTATGTCTTTTTTATTCGTTAATATCATTGTCTTTATCCCCCGTATATATTTTTATGTTATTTTCGCTATACAATTTCTTAAGTTCGCAGGGAAGATTCCCGTCGGTTATGTATGTATAGCTGTCCTTCATATCGTCAAGCTTCATAATTGCGTTTTTTTCAAACTTACTGCTGTCGGCAAGGATATAAACTTCATCAGCAGACCTTAGAAGATGTTGCTGAATCTGAAACAGTTCACGGCTGAAATCACTTATGCCAAACTTCAGCGAAACCGCCATAGGACAGAGAAAAACCTTTTGAAAATGAAGAGAGTCTATCATATTTGCAGTGAGCGGACCAAAAAAGGAACGCTCATTCGGAAGAAAATGCCCTCCGCAAAGTATAACCTTAAAATCTTTGTAGTCAGAAAGCAGATTGAAAACATCAAGGGAATGTGTTATGACCGTGAGACTTGAGAACTTTTTCCGAATTTCCTCCGCAAACAAGATTGCTGTGCTCCCCGTGTCAATTCCGATAATATCCCCTTCGCTTATAAATTCCGTTGCCTTTTTGGAAAGGTTTGATTTTTCATTGCTGTGCTCAAGACTTCTGCCTTTAAGGTCAGAGAAGGTCTGCATAGTTCCCTTTTGAACTGCACCCCCATGCACCCTCGATAAAAGCCCTGAATTTTCCATATGAAGCAGGTCTCGGCGGATTGTTTCGGTTGAAACATTGAATTGCTCAACTAAATCAGATGTGGAAACAGCTCCGCTTTTCCTGATTATAGCCAGAATTTTATTTTGTCGCTCATTTGCAAACATTTACACACACCTCCACGAACTTACACATAATACCACAAAAATCCACATAAGTCAAGGGGATGACGAAAAATATTGACTAAAAATAAAAATAATGTTAAAATATCAATGAGGTGCTTGTATGACGAGAGAAAAAGAGAAAAGCTGTTGTTTCACGGGGCATAGAATTATAAGCCGTGATAACAGAGAATTTGTGATAAAAAAGACTTATGAAATCTGCGAAAATTTAATTGCGGAAGGATATACGGATTTTATTGCGGGCGGTGCCCTTGGTTTTGATACCGTGGCTGCAAGATGCATTCTTGATTTGAAGGAAAAGTACGAAAATATCAGGCTTACCCTTGCTTTGCCCTGCGAAAACCAGTATAAGGGCTGGAAGAAATCCGATATTGAAGTATATGAACAAATTGCGAAGATGGCGGATGAGGTTATCTATGTTTCGGAGGAATATTATCCTGATTGCATGAAAAAAAGAAATCGGTTTATGGTGGATGAAAGCAGTGTTTGCGTGGCATATCTTACCCGTATGTCGGGAGGGACGGCATACACCGTAACCTATGCTGTTGAAACCGGTAAAAAAATTATTTTTGTAAAATAATAAAAAAAGCTTGACAAATTGAAAAAAAGCGTGTATAATGTAAAAGTTGGTAGCGAGGTTTAGCGCAGTTTGGTAGCGCACCTGGTTTGGGACCAGGGGGCCACAGGTTCGAATCCTGTAACCTCGACCATAATAGTAAAACCGCCTGTAATATGGCGGTTTTCTTTTTTTATACACGATTTTTACTCTTATTAAAATTTATGGTTTATTCCCGATTGTTTCAGTATTGCATTTGCGGTATGCCGTGATTTTATTTTGGTATCTACCGTCACATTTTTGTTTGATAAAGGACTGTACCATATATCGTGATCACCCTTGCCGCGTCTTACAAATGTGCAATGATACTGCTTAAGAATTTCACGTACCTTTTTTTCGTACTCAGCCATTATAAGACAATCCTTTCCTGTCTTTTGGATAGAAATGTCAGGGCAACAGGAGATGCTTGAGGTGAGTTGAGTTCAAGCAGTTCTGGAATTGCAAAGCGAACTCTTTCCAAAAGTGCATCATAAGAGCCTGATTCCAAAACAAGACCCGGTATATCTTCGCTTGTTGCAATCCATACATCAGCTTCATTATCCCACATTAAATTTACAATGTATTCCATAAAATCAATCCTTTCTGTATCTCTTATTATATGCAATTTAATCACCTGTTTTCCAGTATAATAACACATTTCCCCCAATTTTGCAATACTTTTTCCGAAGAATTAAAAATTATCACCAAAAGGGGGCTACTCACTAATCAAGCAAGTCAACCCCTTTTGCAAAATATAAGTCTTTCGACGCTTTTCTTTTGTAATTTGGAGTTTTTCACCATGCTTTAAGCAGGGGTTTGCTCACTATTGTGCCGGGTATAATTTGTTTGTGTTAGCAGCCGCAACCACAGCCTGAACGGCTATTTGTTTCACCACAACCACAGCAACAGAACAAGAGGATTAAAATAATAATCCAGATACAGCTGTTATCTCCGAAGCATCCCATATTTTTCACCTCCTTTAAAATGAATACCGTGAGTCATTAATCGCAACCGCAACCACAACCACAGCCACCACCGGAATTTATTGTTGTTGTTCCGGTATTACAGCCACAACCACAGCAGCTGAAAAGTAAAATCAGAATAATTATCCATAAACAGTTATTTCCGCAGCCCATTGATTGCACCTCCTTTACTGTCTTCTCAATTTCATAATATGGGATTTTTGAATTTTGGTTACAATCATTTTCTAAAAAACTTGATTTTATTCGCAGGATATTATATAATGAATATGTGAAAGGCTGATTATTAATAGATTTCAGCGGAAGGGAGATTGGACAGATATGCCGAAAATAATTTCGGGAGGGAAGGTATCTGCGGTTGTTTTTGACAGCATTGCGGAGATTGAGACCTCGTTTTATATTGCTCCGCCCTTTGATGGAGAGGTTTTGCTTCCCTTTATTCCCGTTGGTATAATTTGCGATTTGACGGTCTTGAAAGATAATGTTGCCATATCGGAAACAAGGGCGATAAATATTCGTGAATTTAATGCTGCTCCCGAAAGTGACTTCATTATTGTTTCAAGGCGGATTGACGGCTGTGTTGTTCTCAAATTTCTTGATATAGAGGAAGAGTCTTCTTTTGAGGTTCGGGTTAAAGCCGTTGTCAATCTTGAGGATATGAAAGGATATAGGCGGCTGGTTTTTCCTGCAGGATACGGTGAGAAGGTTATGACAGAGCTGTATGTGAGGATACTAAGCGATGTGATTAAGGTCACATCTCCGACCCATAAAATACATACCCGTCTTTCGGATAAGGAGACCAAGGTTGAGGCAGAGGCGGATATAAACGGGGAAAGCTTTGTGCTTGATATATATGGCGACGAAGAGAATAAGGCGAAGCAGATGATTTCGAGACGAATTCTGGAAGATAATCTCTCTCTTTGCATTTTCATACCGAAAATTGGGGATGCGGAAACAGTTTATGTGGCACAGATTGAGCCTATTGGGGGATTGAATGTAAAGCTTCTCGAGAGTCGGATAGAATATAAGCACGGAGAAAGTTGCCGTTGTTTTGCAACACACAGCATTATTCCGCCCAACGGCATCAAAATTAAGTTGGAAAACGAAAAAGAAACCGAAGAAATATATTTTCAGAAAAGGTCAACGGAATTGTTTTTCTATCCATTGGAGTTGATGTATGCCGAAGAGCGGATTAAACTGCTTCGGGAGAGGGCTGAAGATTTACCCTATGAAGAACGCTGTGCTGTCAGGGAAGAGATAAATGATATTTGCAGACGATATAAAATTGCCATGGGCGATATTGCTCTTGCTTGTGTTTCAAAAGGAAAGAAATCGGGTCTCATCTGCGGTAATGCAGTATGGGAAGAAGATATTGGCAGCGAATTTAATGAAAAGACAAAGATTAGTATTGATTATGTTATAGAGCGTATCTTAAATTCTCAATCAATGGATGGAGTTATTGCGGATATGGCTGTTTATAAAGAGGAGGCTCTGATACATTCGACGGCGATTTGTCTTATTGCTTTGTATTTGTATACAGGTGATAAATATTCGGAATTTGCCAAACGGTCGCTGAAGCTTATTGGAAAGAAAAGCGGATTTTGGGTGGATACTGCCGTGAAGCTGTGGAATGGCGAGGATGTAGATTTGAATGAGCTGAAAATGAAAGCTGATATGAAAATTATGTACAGACGGCTTGATGAGTTGGCTGTAGAAATTATAAAAATTTCAGGAGGAGATAAAAATGATAGCAATCGGATGTGATCATGGCGGAATAAATCTTAAAAAAGCCATAATGAAGAAGCTTGATGAAATGGGAGAAGAGTATAAGGATTTCGGAACTTATACCGAGGAGTCCTGTGATTATCCCGATATTGCGAAAGCGGTTTGCGGTGCAATAGTTTCGGGAGAATGTGATAAGGGAATTCTTATTTGCGGAACGGGGATTGGAATGAGTATGGCGGCGAACAAAATTAAAGGAATAAGAGCGGCGCATATCACGGATTCCTTCTCTGCAAGAATGACAAAAGAACATAATGACGCGAACGTGATTTGTATGGGTGAAAGGATAACCGGAGTGGAAATTGCTTATGATATGGTTGAAGCGTATCTTAATGCGGAGTTTCAAGGTGGTCGTCACGCAGTTCGTGTAGGAAAAATAGAAGAATAAATTTAATATGAAAGGTTGATAAAAATGAGTGTAGAAGTAAAGAAGTTTGGTGAATTAAACGGGGTTGAGGTGAATTCATATACCTTGGCGAACAACAATGGATTTGTGGCTGAAATACTGAATTACGGCGGAATAGTAAAAAGATTGGTTTATAAAGGCGTGGATACGGTTTTGGGAAGAGATACTCTTGAGGAATATCTGGAGAACAACGGCTGTTTTTCAGCCCTTATCGGAAGAAATTCAAACCGTATTGAAAATTCTGAGTTTGAATTAAACGGTAAAATATATAAGCTTTATGCAAATAACGGAAGAAATAACTTGCATGGCGGAAAAATCGGCTTTGATAAAAAGGTATGGGCGGCTGAAGTTTTGGACGGAGTTGAGCCAAGCCTTAAGCTTTCTCTGTCAAGCCCTGACGGGGAGGAAGGTTTTCCGGGAAATGCGGAAGTGACGGTTACATACACTGTTAAAAATGATAACAGTCTTGAAATTCGCTATTTGGGTGAATGTGATGCGGACACGGTTTTCAATATGACAAATCATGCATATTTTAATCTTAACGGACATTCAAGCGGTAAAACAGATGACCATACTCTGTGGCTTGACTGTGATTTTTACACACCGAATAATGATGAGTGCATACCCACAGGCGAGGTTTTGAGTGTCAAGAATACTCCGTTTGATTTTTCAAAAGGAGCGAAAATGGGAGACGGTTATTCTTCATCCCATCCGCAAATTGCCTTGTTTGGCGGATATGACCATAATTTCGCTTTGAACGGACGAGGCTACAGAAAAGTCGGTGTGTTTGAAGGGGATAAAACGGGCATAAAAATGGAAATTTATACAGATCAGAGTGCTGTTCAGATTTATTCGGGGAATATGATTCAGGAAGGTCGTGTTTGCAAAGATGGCGCACTTTACGAAATACACGGCGGAGTGTGCTTTGAAACACAGGCGTTTCCAAACAGCCTTAAGTTCTCCCACTTCCCGGGAGCTATTCTTAAAAAAGGCGAGAAATACGATACAGTAACATCATACAAGTTTATATAATGAACAGGTCGGTGAATTTTGTATTTATCCCATAAAAAGGGGATGTTAAAAAACTCCGGATCGCAAGAAAAGAGGAAAAATAACAGGGATTGAGAAAACCTTTTATAGAATATATGTCTGAATATACCTAAAACAAGGGTAAAAAATCAAAAATTTTGATTTTTTTAAATATATTATCTTTTCTTGCTACGAAACAAACTTCGCCTCTCGGAGTACCTATGTACGCCTTCGGGTAACCCAAAGCCAAGG
>SVKF01000020.1 GCA_015068605.1 Oscillospiraceae bacterium | reverse complement strand
TAAACGGTGCTGTTAATGCCGCTCTTCATCGCTCACCGCAAGAATCTGTATACAAAGCAGAGCGGCATTAACAGCACCGTTTATTCCAACTGTTGCAACAGGGATACCCGGAGGCATCATAACAGTTGATAAAAGGGCGTCAACACCGTCAAGACAAGCAGCTTTAACAGGGATTCCAACAACCGGCAAAGTTGTGTTTGCAGCGATTGCACCTGCAAGGTGAGCCGCCATACCTGCCGCAGCAATTATTGCTCCAAATCCGTTTTTAATTGCATTTTGAGAAAAGCTCTTTGCTTCCTCGGGAGTTCTGTGTGCAGAAAAAACGTGCACCTCATAAGGAACACCATATTCTTTAAGCGTATTAATAGCTTTTTCAACAACAGGAAGGTCACTGTCGCTTCCCATAATAATTCCGATTTTTTTCATATTTTAACCTCCGTTTATAAATTAAGCAAACAAAAAGGGCAGACAAATCCGCAAATATGGATAAGTCTGCCCAGACGGTCGGCTTTAAAATCCCCTCTGCTCCCACGCGGTTTTCCGCATAATTCCGTCAGTCACAAAGGGCTTAAAGGTCACGTTTTTCCGTTTGATAATAATTATCGAAAGAACAGACCAAAAACATAAGTTAATTATATCAGCAAAAGGGGTATTTTGTCAAGAGAATTTTGCCGAAAAATAAGGTTTTTAAACAGCTTATTTATACAATAATTAACAACCGCCCGAAAAAAGTGCATTTATTATTTCATATGGTATACTAAAATCTATAATTCATATTCGCGGCTTTTCCATTTTCCCGAAAAATATATTATAAACCCGAATATCGCTTCTGTTATCCAGGAAAGAACTATTGCGGCATAAATTCCGTACATTTCATATTTCCCGTATAAAAGATAACTGTATCCAAGTCGGCTCGCGGAATAAATAACGGTCGATATAACAAGAAACTGTGCCGCACCCATGCTTCTGAAAACCGCATGAAACATATTATTTATAACATTGAAGAACACAAAAGGCATACAGTATCGCATAAATACATGGGCATAGCGAATACTGTCGGGCGAATCAAGGAAAACTCCGGCTATTATATTTGAGCCGAATACTGTTAAAGACAGAAAGGGAATAAGGAATAAAACAGTTTGAACAAGCCCCGTTTTTATTCCTTTTTTTATCAGAGAAGCTTTCCCTGCACCTACGCATTGAGCTATGTAGTTTGACAATGTTTTATTTGAATTCTGATATACTCCGGCATTCAGGTCATAAAGCTGCATACCGATTGTGTACCCCGAAATTGCACTTGCACCGCATAAATTGGTCAAAGGAGAAACCATGGCGGTGCATAAATACATAACCATCTGCTGAAGCATGGTTGGAAATCCAAACGCCAGCGACCTCTTTACATCTTGTTTCTCTATGTAAATTCCCTTTAACTTAATGCCTTTATTTTTAAAAGCCCTCATCAGGGTAAAGATATATAAAATTGATACACAAAAAGCAGAAAAAACCGTGGACACAGCCGCCCCCTTAGTACCAAGTCCTGCATATTTTATCAGAATATAGTTTCCGGAAATATTGATTATATTTGTCATTACCGATGCAATGAGTGGAATAACCGTAAGCCCCACGGCGTTTGAAATATACATACAGCTCCACGTCATACTCAAAAAAATCAAGCCTGCCATATATATGGAAAAATACGAAAACGCTTCATTGCGGATAGCCTCTTCAATGTTTAAATAATCAAAAATATTCTCATGAAAAAATATACATAAAGATGAAACCAAAACAGCAATCAAGGAAACCGCCAGAAGATTTATTTTGATAACATTAAGCATTCTGGGATAATCATTTCTGCCGAATAAAACCGCAACATAGACCGAAAAGCCTGTGCTGTATCCCCAGAATAAGGAGGAAATCAGCGAAATAAACGGAGCTGTACTTCCAATGGCGGAAATTGCATCATCCCCCATAAGATATCCGACCATAATTGTGTTTACAATATTATACGCCTGTGAGAAAAGTGCCGTCAACACCAAAGGAAAAGCAAAAACAAAAAAATTTTTAGTAACATTCCCTTCATATAATTTTTTCAATTTAATCACCATTCCCTATTGATTTCTTTTTAAATTATGTATATAATTATATCAAACAATCAAAAAAAATCAAGAATTGCGGTTTTTTTGAAAAATAATCAAAAACAATCAAGAGAGGGGAGAGAAAATGTATCAATCCGAAAGAATGGATGAGATATTAAGAATATTAAAAAAGCATCATTATGTTACGGTCGACTATCTTGTTAAAAAAATCAGATATTCTCCGGCGAGTATACGTCGCGACCTCACATCGCTTGAAAAGCAAGGATTGGTAAAGAGAAGCTATGGCGGAGTAGAGATAAAAGACGAGTCATCAACCCCGTTTATATTTCGACAGCATAGTATGAAAATTGAAAAAAACAGTATTGCGGAATGTGCCGCAGACCTTGTTGAAAACGATGAAACAATTTATATAGACGGGTCATCAAGCGCTCAATATTTAGGGCATTTTCTTGTAAACAAAAAGGGATTGACCGTGATTACAAACAATATGCTGCTTGCATCTTATTTGCAGAAAAACGGCATAAAAACCTATTGCAGCGGCGGATATGTAAGCGAACTGCCGGGCATCCTTGCAGGAGAAATAACCAACAACACTTTTTCCATGTTTCATGCAAATAAAATGTTTTTTTCCTCAGCAGGATTTGATGGCGGATACATATATGATGACAGCGAAGCATATTACAAGCACCATAAAATAATGCTTGAAAATTCAGATAAACACATTTTTCTTTGCGGCAGTGATAAAATCGGTATAAAAAAGAAAATGATAGTGTGCGAGCTGAATAATATTGATTATTTTATAAGCGACGGTCAAATATCCGATAATATTATTCAAAAATACGAAAATACAAAATTTATCAGTGTATAACATTTTATAATTGGGAGCGAACTATGAATATTTACTACAATTCAAGAGATTTAAAATATAAAAAGCCTTTCGGCGCGGTCAAAACAGGGGAAAAAGTCAGCTTTTTCATTACTTGTGATGCTGATGCCGTAACCTTAAGATTATGGTTTGACAATCGGGAAACTCTTGTTCCTATGACAAAAACAAAGGACGGATTTTCCGCATCTTTTAAAATGCCCGAAAATCCGCAGCTTTTGTGGTATCACTTTATAATTGACTCTTACGAGGGCAGAAAATATTATTTTAATAACGAAAATCGCTATGGCGGAGAAGGAATTTTAAAGGACATTCCGGATGGAAACTCCTATCAAATTACGGTTTTCAAAAAGGATTTCAAAACTCCTGACTGGTTTAAAAAATCGGTTATGTATCAGATTTTCCCCGACAGATTTTTCGGGAGCGGTGTTCTGCCGAAAAAGCGTGATGAATATATTCTTCATAAGGACTGGTATGAGCCCTTTTCCTTCCAAAAACATCCTCACGAAAACGGACCTGCCTGCAACGATTTTTACGGCGGAAATTTAAACGGAATTTGCGAAAAGTTGCCTTATCTCAAGGATTTGGGTATAAGCGTCATTTACCTCAACCCTATTTTTGATGCTTATTCAAATCACAAATACGACACGGCAAATTATTCTGAAATTGACCCGATGTTTGGCACGGAAGAGGATTTTATAAATCTGTGCAAAGAGGCAGAAAAGCTTGGCATACGCATTATTTTAGACGGCGTCTTCTCTCATACGGGAAGCGACAGCATATACTTTAACAAATATGGAAATTACGGTGAAAATCAAGGGGCATACCGTGATAAAAATTCCCCGTATCGCAAGTGGTATAAAATGTCTGACGACGGAAGCTATGAAAGCTGGTGGGGATGCACCAATCTCCCTAATATAAATGAAACAGAGCCGACATATTTAGACTATATTTTAAGGGATGAAGATGCTATAATAAAGAAGTGGCTCCGTCTGGGGGCTTTTGGCTGGCGTCTTGATGTTGCCGACGAGCTTCCCGGCGAATTTATAAAAATCCTCCGGAGTGAGGCAAAATCCGAAAAAGATGATTGCGTTATAATAGGTGAAGTTTGGGAAGATGCATCAAATAAAATCAGTTACAGCGAGCAAAGGGAATACCTTTTGGGTGACGAGCTCGACAGCGTTATGAACTACCCCTTCAAAGACAGCATGATAGATTTTATTATGGGAAATATTGATGCCGATAAGTTCCAAAATCAGATTATGCAGATTATGGAAAATTATCCCCCTCATGTTTTATACAGCCTTATGAATATTGCAGGAACCCACGATACTGCAAGGATAAAGACTGTTCTTGGGGGCAAAAATATTCCTGACAGCTTAAGCGAATATGACAAATGGTGTTTCTCATTAAACGGAACTGACGAGAGCCTTGCCATAGACCGTGTTATGCTTATGGCTTTTATGCAGATGACCTTTGTTGGTGTGCCATGTATTTACTACGGCGATGAAATCGGTATGGAAGGCGGTCGTGACCCATACAACCGTAAACCGTACACTTGGCGGAAAATTAATCCCGAACTTTTTGATTTCTATAAAACACACATAAAATACCGTAACGATAATGATTTTCTTAAGGGAGGAAGCTTTGTTCCCCTTTATGCCGAGGGAAATGTTTTCATTTATCTTCGTGAAATCAAGGGTGGAAAGGACATATTTGGCAAAAAGGCTGAAAACGGCTACGGCATTTTTGCCGTGAACTGCGGAAACGATACCTTTGAAGCCCCGGCTTCAATTCTCGGTCAATACGCCTGTCTTTTGCCCGAAAAAACCGATAAAATCATACTTTCTCCCCATAAATCGCATGTTTTTTGGGGAAAATAACAACAAGAACTGTTTTATTTTGGTAAAGATTGTTATAGACAAAAATACTAAAGTTTGTTAAAATAAGTGTAGATAGTGAAAATACACTATTTTTTGCTTAAATTTATACAAAATTTTTGCAAGATTACCAAAATAATAAAGGAGACATTATGCAAAAAGCGACAAAACGAAAAGAAAAAGTTAATTTTGTTTCCGAGACACTCATGTATCTTTTCAACCGTGGCGAGCATTTCAATCTTTACAAAATGCTTGGTGCTCACAAAGAGAAAAAAGGATATAGATTTGCGGTGTGGGCACCCAATGCGGTGTCCGTTTCCCTTGTTTGCAATTCAAACGGCTGGGACAGAAGCAAAAACCCTATGACTCTGCACGAAAATCACGGTATCTGGGAAACCTTTATAGAGGGCATAAAAGAGGGCGAGGTTTATAAATACCTCATCGAAACGAGAAACGGCGAGTTTTTATACAAGGCTGACCCCATGGCATTTTACAGTCAGGTTCGCCCCGAAACCGCCTCGGTTACTGTTGACCTTTCCTACGACTGGAACGAT
Source organism: Oscillospiraceae bacterium (assembly GCA_015068605.1). Lineage (GTDB taxonomy): Bacteria > Bacillota > Clostridia > Monoglobales > Monoglobaceae > SIG454. The sequence goes on along the minus strand of SVKF01000020.1, from coordinate 12,749 downwards.
GAACAATGGATTGAAAAGCGTAATCAAACACCGCCTTACGACAAGCCTATGAATATTTATGAAATGCATCTCGGTTCATGGAAAACCCACGAAGACGGAAGCTTTCTTAATTATCGTGAAATGGCGGATGAGCTTATTCCCTATGTGAAAAAGCAGGGCTTTACTCATATTGAGCTTATGCCTCTTGCGGAATTCCCCTTTGACGGCTCCTGGGGCTATCAGATTACGGGATATTACAGCGCTAACAGTCGTTTCGGGCATCCCACTGACCTTAAATATTTTATAGATAAATGCCACAAAGCAGGGCTTTATGTGGTTATGGACTGGGTTCCTGCCCACTTCCCCCGTGACAGCCATGGTCTCGCAAGATTTGACGGAAGCTGTCTTTATGAGCATCCCGACAGCAGACGGGGAGAGCATCGGGAGTGGGGAACTTTGGTTTTTGACTGGACAAAAACGGAAATCCATTCCTTCCTTATATCAAACGCCATTTTCTGGCTGGAAGAATATCATTTTGATGGGCTTCGTGTTGATGCGGTTTCGAGTATGCTCTATCTTGATTATAACCGTCAGAATGACTGGCTCCCCAACAAGTATGGCGGAAAAGAAAATCTTGAAGCCATTGAATTTTTGCAGACACTAAATCGTGCGGTTTTTGAAAGATTTCCAAATGCTCTGATGATTGCAGAGGAATCAACCGCTTGGGGTGGTGTCACAAAGCCTGTTCACGAGGGCGGACTCGGATTTAACTTTAAATGGAATATGGGCTGGATGAACGACATATTAAGATATATGGCGATGGACCCTTATTTCAGAGGTTCAAACCACAATCTTCTCACATTTTCAATGATGTATGCCTATTCCGAGAATTATATTCTTCCTCTTTCTCACGACGAAGTGGTTCACGGGAAGAAATCTCTTATTGATAAAATGTACGGCGATTATGAGCAGAAATTCAAAAGCCTGCGGCTTTTATACAGTTTTATGTATGCTCATCCCGGCAAGAAATTGCTCTTTATGGGTGGTGAGTTTGCCCAGTTTATAGAGTGGCGGTTTGCAGAGGGTCTTGAGTGGCAGCTTTTAGGCTATGACAGACACAAGCAAATGCTTGATTTTACGAAGGATTTGAGTAAATTCTATCAAACTCATAAGGCTTTCCACGAAAACGACAACGATTGGGACGGTTTCACCTGGATAAATGCAGAAGACTCCCAAAACAGCACAATCAGTTTTATGAGAAAAAGTCGCAGCGGACGGGATAAAGTTATTGCAGTTTTAAACTTTGCGGCAGCAGACCACGAAAGCTATCGAATCGGGGTCCCGACCTTGGGGGATTACGAAATTATTTTCACCACCGATGCGGAAAAATACGGCGGAGAAGGTCGTTTAACCGGCTCCATCAAGGCTAAAAAAGGAAAAACGGGTGATTTTGATTATTATATCGAAGCTGACCTTCCCGGACTTTCCTCAATGTATCTTAAAAAGGTCGCAAAAAAAAGAAAAGTTAACTAAACGTTTGGGAGGCGTATTTTAATGAATTCAAAAGAATGTGTTGCAATGATACTTGCAGGCGGACAGGGTAGCCGTTTGGGGGCACTAACCACAAATGTGGCAAAACCGGCTGTTCCCTTTGGAGGAAAATACAGAATCATTGATTTCCCTTTGAGTAATTGCAGTCATTCGGGAATTGATACTGTCGGCGTTTTAACCCAGTATCAACCCTTGGAACTGAATACCTATATAGGAAGCGGGCAACCGTGGGATTTGGACAGAAGAAATGGTGGTGTTTATGTTCTTCCGCCCTATGTTTCGGCAGAAAAGGGCGAATGGTATAAGGGAACGGCAAATGCTATTTATCAAAATATCGGTTTTATAAGTCAGTTTAACCCCGAATATGTTGTTATTCTGTCCGGAGACCATATTTATAAAATGGACTATGCCGCAATGCTTAAGGCACACAAAAAGGCAGGGGCTGATGCAACCATTGCGGTTATCGAGGTTCCCTGGACCGAGGCTTCCCGATTCGGTATTATGAACACGGACGAGAATATGAATATTACGGAGTTTGAAGAAAAACCCGAAAAACCAAAGAGCAACCTTGCCTCTATGGGTGTTTATGTCTTTAGCTGGGGTCCTCTTAAAAAATATCTTATCGCAGACGAAAATGACCCGAACTCAAGCAACGATTTCGGTAAAAACATTATTCCGCAAATGCTTAAAGACGGATTAAAGCTTTTGGCTCATCGTTTTGACGGATACTGGAAGGATGTGGGAACTATCCAGAGTCTCTGGGAGGCAAATATGGAGCTTTTGGACGAAGACCCGAAATTTGTACTGGACAGCGGCTCATGGAAGATTTACAGCAAAAACCCTGTTCTTCCTCCTCAATATATCTCCGAAACCGCAAAAATCTCCAACAGTTATATAACAGAGGGTTGTGAAATCTGCGGTGAGGTTGAACATTCTGTCATTTCCGCAGGTGTTACCGTTGAAGAAGGCGCAATAATCCGCGACTCTATCATTTTCGGAGGGGTTCATATCGGCTCCGGTGCAGTTGTTTATAAATCCGTTATCGGTGCGAACACCTTTGTTTCTCCCGGTGCTAAAATCGGGTGCACAGATGATGATGCAAACTCTGATTATATAAATGAAAAAATTTGTACGGATAATATTACTCTCCTTGGCAGTAATATTGTAATAGATGAAAAAATCAAGATTAAGAGCGGTTCTATGGTTGTTAAAAATGTTATGAACAACGCCGAAAAAGGGGAGGAATAAAAATGCAAAACAATATTATGGGACTTATTTTCTCGGAAAATCCCGAGGCTAATTTAGGCGATTTAACCAATAAAAGAGCTTTAGCTGCCGTTCCTGTTGGCGGTCGTTACAGAATTATAGATTTTGTCTTGTCAAATATGGTCAATTCGGGTATAATAAATGTCGGTATAACAACAACCGCAAGAACGCAGTCTTTAACTGACCATTTGGGAACTGGCAAAGACTGGGATCTTGACCGAAAAGGAAACGGACTCTTCCTTCTTCCTTATTATGAAAGCGACAATGTTGTGGGCGGTATTCCAAACATATTCAATGCATTCGGCTTTTTAAAGAGAGCTAAGCAGGACTATGTTGTTGTCAGCGATTGTAATACCGTTTGCAATATAACCTATGATGATGTTATGGCTTTCCATATGGATAACGAGGCGGATATAACCTTAATTTATGCAAATGTGGGGAAAATTGCCGAATCTGAGCTTAAGCGACATATCTTCCTTGATGTTGACGATAATAACCGCATCACGGATATGCAAATTTATCCGACAATCCAGAAATCTGAGTCCTCCTACCTCCATTCATTCCTCATTAAAAAGGACTTGCTCCTTGAGCTTGTGGGCGACTGTATGGCACACGGGAAGCAAAGCATATCAATGGATATGCTTCTTGAAAATGTTTCAAGACTGAAGATTTTAGGGTACAAATTTGAAGGATACCACAAAAAAATTGACAGTGTCCGTTCATACTATCTTTTTAATCTTGATCTTTTGAAAAAGGATGTTCGTGATGAGCTTTTCGGCACAATTGACGACAATAAGATTTTCACTAAGGTTAAGGATATGATTCCGACAAAATACGGAAGAAACTCAAATGTTTCCAACTCATTTATTGCTGATGGTTGTACCATTGAGGGAACTGTTAAAAACTGTATTATTTTCCGAGGAGTTACAGTCGGAGCAGGTGCAACCGTTGAAAACGCAATTATAATGCAGAATTCACAAATTCTCGAAAACTGCCTTGTTGAAAATGCAATTTTTGATAAGGAAGTTGTTCTCCGCAAGGGTAAAAAGCTTGTGGGGCAGGAGACTTATCCCGTTATGATTGGGAAAAGGGTCATTGTTTAAATTTCAGGGAGGATAAGACATGAAAATACTTATGGTTTCATCAGAGGTTGCGCCTTATGCGAAAAGTGGCGGACTGGGTGATGTTTTGGGGGCACTTCCTCAAGCTTTGGCAAAAGCCGGACACGAGGTTGCGGTTGTGCTTCCTAAATATGGCATAATCAAAGAGGAATATCTGAATCAAATGTACTACAAATTTTTCATGTACGTCCCTCTTGGTTGGCGAAATAAATATTGCGGTGTTTTTGAATTAATCCGTGAGGGTGTCAAATATTATTTTATTGATAATGAATATTATTTCGGTGACAAAACCCTCTACAAATGGAATGATTTGGAAAGATTTGCCTTTTTCGACAAGGCAGCCCTTGAAATTTTGAAGGGAATTGATTTCAGACCCGATATTATTCATTGTCACGATTGGCAGGCAGGTATGATTCCCGTTCTTCTTGATGCCTATTATAAGGCTGACGGATTTTATTCGGATATTAAAACCGTGTTTACCATACACAACCTCCGTTACCAGGGGCTTTACAGCGTTGAAGCGGTTTCCGACTTCTTCTCTGTCAATATGGGATATTTTACTGACGATAAGCTTGAATTTCATGGCTGTGCCAACCTTTTAAAGGCAGGGCTTGTCTATTCAAATCTTATTACGACGGTCAGCCCGACCTACGCCGAAGAAATCAAAACTCCGCTTGGCGGGGAACGTCTTGACGGACTTCTTCGTGCGAGAGAAAATTCCCTTTTCGGAATTGTGAACGGTATTGACTATGATGAATATAATCCTCGTCGGGATGAATTGATTTTTGAAAAATATAATCTTAATAACTTCAGGACAAACAAAAAGGCAAACAAAGTTGCTCTCCAGCAACAGTTGGGTCTTACGCAAGATGGCGAAAAGGTTATGATAGGTCTTGTTTCAAGACTTGTTGACCAGAAAGGTCTTGACCTTATCGCCGCTGTTATGGACGACCTTATGGGAATGGATATTCAATTTGTTGTTGTCGGAACGGGCGAAGAAAAATACGAAAATATGTTCAGGCATTATGCTTGGTGCAATCCTGAAAAGATGTCTGCAAACATTATGTTTTCAAACGAAATGGCACACAAGGTTTATGCGGCTTGCGACTTGTTCCTCATGCCATCCCTCTTTGAGCCTTGCGGACTTGGCCAGCTTATCGCTCTGTCTTACGGAACAATTCCAATCGTTCGTGAAACAGGCGGTCTCAAGGATACTATTCAATCCTATAATGAGTTTACAGGTGAGGGAAATGGCTTTAGTTTTGCTGAATATAACGCTCACGATATGCTCTATACCATTCGTCGAGCAATCGACTTTTTCTCGAATAAAGACATCTGGCACAAGATAGTCAGAAAAGCTATGAAGGAGGACTTCTCCTGGGAAGAATCGGCTAAAAAATATATTGAACTTTATGAAAGTCTTACGTAAGATATAAAGGGGCTGTTTTAATAGCCCCTGAACTTTGTTAATTATCCCTTTACTATTGGGGTTAATATATATAATAATGAAAGGTGAAAATAAATGGCAAAAAGAATGACAAAAGCGGAATATGCTGCACAGAAAGAACAGATTAAAAGTTCTATCGCAAGTAAGCTCCGCAGACACTACGCAAAAACATTTGAAACTGCAACTCCGCAACAGATTTACAAGGCTTGTGCGGCAACTGTGCAGGACACGATTATGGAAAAATGGGCAATCTCCCGTGAAAGACTGGAAAATGGTAACGAAAAAGAGCTTTACTATCTCTCCTTTGAATTTCTTATGGGCAGAGCTCTTGGCAACAACTTAATCAATATTATGCAAATGGACATTTACCGTGACACATTAAAAGAATGTGGTCTTGACCTTGCTCAGATTGAAGAAGTTGAAAACGATGCAGGGCTCGGAAACGGTGGTCTCGGCAGACTTGCTGCCTGCTTTTTAGACTCCCTCTCAACTCTCGAAATCCCTGCATTCGGTTGCGGAATTCGTTATGAATATGGTCTTTTCCGTCAGAAAATTGTTGATGGTTACCAGACAGAAATGCCTGACCCGTGGCTTGAGGACGGTAATGCATGGGAGGTTGAGAGACCCGAAGACCAGGTTGAAGTGCATTATAATGGTCGCATTGAGGAATATTTTGAGGACGGAAAAATGAAGTTCCGTCACCTTGATTATAACACAGTTATCGGTATGCCTTATGATATGCCGATTTCGGGCTATGATTCAAAGCTTGTTAACACTTTGAGACTTTGGAAAGCCCGTTCACCGCAGGTTATCAATATGAGTGAGTTTAACCGTGGTGACTATGCAATGGCAATGAAAGACAGAGAACTTGCCGAAGTTGTTTCAAAAATTCTTTACCCTGAGGACAATCATTACGAGGGTAAGCTGTTAAGACTTAAACAGCAGTATTTCTTCGTTTCTGCCACAATTCAGTGGATTTTAAAGAAACAGAAGCGTCGCGGACACTCTCTTTATGAGCTCCCAAGCTATGTTCAAATTCACATAAACGACACGCATCCGACCCTTGCAATCCCTGAACTTATGCGTATTTTAATGGACGAAGAGGGATTTTCCTGGGATGATGCATGGGATGTTGTTACAAAGACATTTGCTTACACAAACCATACAATTTTAACCGAGGCTCTTGAAAGATGGCCTGTTTCAATGTTTGAGACACTTCTTCCGAGAATTATTCAGATTGTCCGTGAAATTGACCGCCGTCAGAGAGAAAATCTCCACGCAAGATTTGGCGATGATTACGGTAAAATTGAATATATGTCGGTTATTACAAACGGCAATGTTAATATGGCAAATATGTGTATGACAACCTGTCACAGCATCAACGGTGTTGCGGCACTCCATACAGAAATTCTTAAAAAGGAAACCTTTAAGGATTATTACAGTATTTATCCCGATAAGTTTAAGAATGTTACAAACGGTGTAACCCCGAGAAGGTGGCTCTATAAAGCTAACCCTGAACTTGCAAAGCTTATCACGGATGCTATCGGGGATAAATGGATAAAGAAAGCCGAAAATCTTGAAAAGCTTACTCCGTTTGCCGATGATAAAGCTTTCTGCGAGAAATTTGATAAAATCAAAAAGGACAATAAAGCTCTTCTCGCTAAATACATTCAGGAGAATAACGGAATAACTGTTGACCCTGACTCTCTCTTTGATGTTCAGATTAAGAGACTTCATGAGTATAAGCGTCAGCTTCTTAAGGTTATGCATATAATCTATCGTTATAAGATGATTACGGAAAACCCGAGTCAAGCTTCAATGCTCCCCGAAACCTTTATTTTCGGTGCAAAGGCGGCTCCCGGCTATCATGCGGCAAAGCTTATTATAAAGCTTATCAACAATGTTGCGGAAGTTGTCAATAACGACCCGAGAACAAAGGATATTTTAAAGGTTGTGTTCATTGAGAATTACAGTGTTTCAATAGCCGAGAAAATCGTTGCGGCTGCAAACCTTTCCGAGCAGATTTCAACTGCAAGTAAGGAAGCGTCGGGAACAGGTAATATGAAGCTTATGCTCAATGGCGCACTCACCATCGGAACTATGGACGGTGCTAATGTTGAAATTTCCGAAAAGGTTGGACTTGATAATATTTATATTTTCGGTCTTTCCTCCGACGAGGTTCTTTCAATTTATGCATCAGGCCACAGCCCAAGCCCTGCTATCTACTCTGATAATATGGTTATAAAGGGCATTGTTGACACTCTTATTGACGGAACATTCTCAAAAGATAAGCAGAACTTGTTCAATGATATTTATCACGAGCTTGTTTTCGGCAGAGGCAACTTCGCTGACCAGTACCTCCTCCTCCGTGACTTCAACTCATATCTTGATGCAAGTCACAGAGCGGCAAAGGAATTTGTTCAGCCTGAAATCTGGAACAGAAAAGCTGTTATCAATGTTTCAAAGGCAGGCTTCTTCTCCTCCGACCGTTCTATTGAGGACTATAACCGTGATATTTGGCATTTAAAATAATGTTATAGGGGCCAGCGCAAAACATATTAATCTACAATTATTTAAAATAATATTGAAAAATCAATTCTGCTGTGATATATTTATTATATAAAATTTTTCGGAGGTTTATTATGAAAAAAATTATCGCTTTACTTATGGCACTTGTTGTTTTATCTACATCAGCATTTGCCTCAATCAACATTTCTCTCGACGGTCAGGTTCTTGAAGTTCCCGAAGAAATGGGAAAACCTTTTGCTCAAGATAACAGAACTTATGTTCCAATCAGATTTATGCTTGAATATTTCGGCTATGATGTTACCTATTCACCTGCTGAAAAACAGGTTATCGGAACAGACGCAAACGGCAGTATGTTTATGATGCAAGTTGGCAACCCGCTCCTTTTCTTCAAGAGCGCTGATGCTACCGAAATCAACAAAGTTACAATGGATGTAACTCCAATTGTTGACTATTCAATCGGCAGAATTTATATCCCTGCCTCTTTCCTCATTAAAGAAATGGGACACGGCGTTGAATATGACAAGGAGACAAAAACTGTCGTTATAACAACAAAGGCTTCAATGCCTGCTACGCCGGAAGAAACAGTTTCCGCATTTTTGGATGCATTTAAAAAGTTTGATATGAAAAAAGCAATCACATATCTTGATAAGGTGACTGAAGATATCAACGAAGGTGCTTCCGTGCTCGACAAAAACAACTTAAGCCTTTTTATTCCTGAAGAATTTAAAGGATACGAAGAACAGTTCGGCAAAGTCCTTGACGCTGTTTTTGATAAATTGAGCGAATCTATCTCCTTTGAAATTATCGATACGAAAATCGAAAACGAAAAATATATTTTCACTATAAAATCAACCGTTCCCGATGCAGCCATTGACGAAATTTTCAATGCCGACACTATGACAGACAGCTTTGTTGATTTCCTTATGAGTGGTAGTGGTGACTCGTCAATAACCGAGGATATGTCAGAAGAAGAAATAATGAATTTTATTGCTGATTCCATTATAGAATTTGTTAAAAATATAGAAATCCCAACCACAGTTGAGGACGACACATTGGTTGTTTATAAATCCAACGGCAGATGGTTAATCAGCCTTGACGAAAGCACCATAGAATAATAATTTATTTTACCATACACAAAAAGACGGCAAGCGCCGTCTTTTTGTATGTAGATAAAAGATTGTGGTAACTTTTAGTGCGTTTAACTAAAAAAGGACGCAGAAATCTGCGTCCCGAAAAACGCACTTTTGTCGCCAAACAAAATTGAACCACAATACGAGAGTATCAGGAAAAAGCGTGCGTTTTTACCCATAGAAAAACTCTCGCTTGGTTCATATTCAATTTTGCTTGGCACTATTATTATACCACAACTTTCTATATTTGTAAATACTTTAATTTACAGTTATATTTTCAACATAAGATTTCATTTCCTCGTCGGTGTTTATGTTTACGGCATTATTAACAATTTCCTCCTGCTTGTGTCTCGGAAGTCTTAAATAAACATCCATTGCATCACTGTTTGCGATAAGTGCCTCCCCGAAGCTCATTGGTGTATCAGAATTTTTCATAGTATTTTCCCTCTCTTTTCATATATTTTATCCTTTCATATTAAATTATACGCAATTATTTCAAAATAATGTTGAAAAATTTATTTATTTGTGATATACTTTATTCAAATAAAATTCCTTGGAGGGTTAAATTATGAAAAAAATTATCGCACTTCTTATGGCACTTGTTGTTTTATCAACATCAGCATTTGCCTCAATCAACATTTCTCTTGACGGTCAGGTTCTTGAAGTTCCTGAAGAAATGGGAAAACCTTTTGCTCAAGACAACAGAACCTATGTTCCAATCAGATTTATGCTCGAATATTTCGGCTATGATGTGACATACTCACCTGCTGAAAAACAGGTTATCGGAACAGACGCAAACGGCAGTCTCTTTATGATGCAAATCGGCAATTCGCTCCTTTTCTTCAAGAGTGCTGACGCCAACGAAATCAATAAAATTACAATGGATGTAACTCCCGTTGTTGACTATTCAATCGGCAGAATTTATATTCCTGCATCTTTCCTCATTAAAGAAATGGGACACGGCGTTGAATATGACAAGGATACAAAAACAGTTGTTATAACAACAAAGACCACAACTGTTCCTACTGAAGAAGTAACCGAAGAAGCTACTGAAGATACAACTGAAGAAGTAGCTGAAGAAACTACAGAAGAAATCACAGAATAAAAAACGAGGCTGCGGTTTACCGCAGTCATTGTTATAATGGAGTTATCATGGATTATTTTGTTACACCACTGCAAAATCTTATAGAAGAATTTGAAAAACTGCCCGGTATTGGCAGCAAGACCGCAAGACGCCTTGCTTACCATGTTGTCAATCTTCCAAAGGAAAAAGCGGATAAATTCGCAAGGGCAATCCTTGAGGCTAAAACCAAAATTCGTTATTGCTCAATTTGTCAGAATTTCTCAGAGGACGAGGTTTGCCCTCTCTGCTCGGGAAATCAGCGAGACAGGAGCGTTATTTGTGTTGTCGAAAACCCGAAGGATGTGCTTCAAATGGAGCGTACCAATGAATTTAAAGGGCTTTATCACGTTCTCCACGGGGCGATTTCGCCCATGGAAAATATCGGCCCTGACGACATAAAAATTAAGGAGCTTATGGGCAGAATCGCAACGGGCGAGGTCAAGGAGCTTATTATGGCAACTAACCCAAATCTCGAGGGGGAGACCACGGCTATGTATATTTCCAAGCTTGCAAAGCCTTTCGGTGTAAAAGTCACCCGAATTGCCAGCGGAATCCCGGTTGGCGGTGAGCTTGAATATGCCGACGAAATCACTCTTACCAAAGCCCTTAACGCAAGGTTTGAGCTTTAAGGAGATTTTATGCAGAAAAACGATATTGTTGAAATTAAAATAACAGGAATGACAGACGAAGGGAGCGGAGTCGGCAGATATGAAAATATTGCCGTCTTTGTTCCCTATGCCCTTTTGGGCGAAACTGTCAAAGCACATATTATAAAAGTTAATAAGTCTTATTGCATTGGCAAGCTTATGGAGGTTATTCACCCCTCGCAAAGCAGAATTAAATCCGACTGTGACTGTTTTTATCAATGCGGAGGGTGTTCCTATCGTAATGTCGATTACGAGGAGGAGCTATCCTATAAGTTCAATCAGGTCAAGGATGCCATTGAAAGAATAGGAAAAATCAAAACAAATATTCTCCCCGTTTTGGGCGGAGAACGATGTTTATACCGAAACAAAGCGCAATTTCCCGTCAGCGAAACGGGTGCAGGTCTCTACGCACGCCACAGCCACAGGGTAATAGATACCGATAACTGCGTAATCCAAAACGGAGATTCCGTGAAAATTTTGAATACCGTCAAAGATTTTATGAAGGAGTTTTCTGTTTCCGGCTATAACGAAGAATCTCACAGCGGTGATATCCGCAATATTTACACAAGAACAGGCGGAGGAAAAACTCTTGTCTGTATCGTGACAAGAACGGACTCTTTGCCTCATAAAGATGAGCTTGTTGAGAAAATTCTGTCTCTTAATATTCCGATTTGGGGGATATTGCAAAACATTAACTCAAACCGGACAAATGTTGTTTTGAGCAAGGAAATGCGTCTCCTTTGGGGGCAGGATTTTATGTACGACAACATAGGAGACTTTAAATTTAAAATCTCACCTTTGTCTTTCTATCAGGTAAACCCTGCACAAACAAAGGTTTTATATGACACAGTCAAAAAGTTTTTGGGGAATATGGAGAATGAAACCATTTGGGATTTGTACTGCGGAACAGGAACAATCGGGCAATATGCCGCATCGCAGGCGAAACGACTTGTCGGCGTTGAAATCACTCCCGAAGCGGTCTTAAACGCAGAAGAAAACGCACTCCTCAACGGAATTAAAAACTGCATATATTACACGGGAGCGGCAGAAACTCTTGCCCCGAAACTCGTCAGAGAGGGCGGAAAACCATCAGCAGTTATCCTCGACCCGCCAAGAAAGGGATGCGACAAAAAATTGCTTGATGCAGTCGTATCGGTTGCTCCCGAGAAAATAGTCTATGTCTCCTGCAAACCATCAACCCTTGCCCGTGACATGGCATATCTCAAAGAAAAAGGCTACGAAACACAGATTGTCCAGCCCGTGGATATGTTCCCCGGCACCTGCCATGTGGAGACGTGCGTCCTTTTGTCCAAACTAAAATCAAGCAAGTCAGTTTCTATTGAATTAGACCTTGATGACCTTGAAATTACTGCGGCTGAAGCAAAGGCTACATATGGTGAAATTAAGGGGTATATTTTAAATAAATACGGTTTTAAAGTGTCTTCATTGAATATTGCACAGGTTAAACAGGAATGCGGCATAATAGAGCGTGAAAACTATAATAAACCCTCCGGGAAATATCGCCAACCTAAATGTCCTGAACATAAATTCAACGCTATAAAAGAAGCTCTTGAACATTTTAAAATGATATAATTGAAAATAGAGAGTACAATTTTGGTTTTTAACCAAGCTGTACTCTCTGCTTGTAACAGTCACAAACGCTCTTAAAACGAGTTGTATCGCATTTTATTCTATTCAAGGTCAAATTACCCTCCGAATTTTAATAATATATTATAAAAGGAATTTTTGATAAAAAAGGACAATACCGAACTGTACATAAATATAAATTATCGCCTTTCATTAGAATCAACTTTCAACAGAAAATTTGGAGCATACCACGAAAGTATGCTCCGGCATTTCCAAAATCACCTCATAAAGACAATCTGATTAAAATTGCAGATTGTCTTTTTTATATATTGACGCAAAAAACATCTTGCGGTACTATATACATGTTCG
>SVKF01000006.1 GCA_015068605.1 Oscillospiraceae bacterium | reverse complement strand
AACCTCACCTCTCGGAGTACCTATGTACGCCTTCGGGATTCGGTTTATTGGGTCTGCGCTATTTTGCGTCCATCCCCCAACGAGGCTGTAGCAAAATGATTTCATTTTGCTACAGCCTCTTATTAAATGCAAAATAACTCAGAGTGGATAAACCGAATCCCGAAGGCGAACACTGTTTTTTACAGATTTTCTTTTGCCTTAATAAGCGCTTTGGCAAGCTGGTCAGGGCATGATGTTCCCCGTCCGTTGCAGTTTATCCCTTCAAGTCTTTTGATGATTTCGTCAATCTGCATTCCTTCGCATAATGCCGAAACCCCTTGCGTGTTTCCGTTACAGCCCATAATAAAACGGATATTTGAAACAGTATTATTTTCAATATCAAAGGTTATTTCTCTTGAGCAAACCCCTGATGTTTTGTATGAAAAGCTTGTCATAAAAATCTCCTATCAGATAAAAATAAGGACGCCATTTGGCGTCCTCAAATAAGGTCATAATTAGTTGATCTTATCTTTAAGTGCTCTGCCGGCTTTGAAAGCAGGAACCTTAGCAGCAGCAATCTTCATTTCAGCGCCTGTCTGAGGGTTTCTACCTGTTCTTGCAGCTCTTTCTCTAACTTCAAATGTACCGAAGCCTACCAACTGAACCTTGTCGCCTTTAACAAGAGCGTTTTCGATAGCGCCCATAAAAGCTTTAAGAGCAGCTTCAGCATCTTTCTTAGAAAGACCAGCGTTTTCAGCCATAACTGAAATTAATTCTTGTTTGTTCATTTTCATTCTCTCCTTTATTATAAATTTAATTGTATTTCTTAACAATTACATATATTCTACACCATTTTCGACGAAATTTCCATAGTTTTAAGCATTTTTTTTAAAGATTGTTAAAAATATACAAAAAACACAAAATGGGGTTGTATACTATCAACAAACAAAATGCGCTAAAATTAGCGAAAATTAAGGAAAACAGATTAGAATTGAGGTTTTATTCGCCGATGTTCATGAGCATTTCGTTAAATTCCTGCTTTGTCATGAGGACCTGACGAGGCTTTGTCCCTTCGTATGGTCCGATAATATTAAGCTCCTCCATTCGGTCAACAAGTCTTGCGGCTCTTTGATAACCGATTTTAAATCTTCTCTGGAACATTGCAACCGATGCCTGACCTGAATCAATGACCATTTCAACTGCCTTTATGAATAAGTCGTCTCGCTCATCGCTGACGGGCATATCGTCGGATACAGAGGGAGTATCCTCAGGCTCACGCTCAATCTGTTCGATAATGGATTCATCGTATTCGGCTTCATATTGATTTTTAATAAAATCTATGATTTGCTCAATTTCACCGTCGGACAGGAAGTTACCCTGTATTCTTGTTGGCTTTGAAGCTCCTCGGGGAAAATAAAGCATATCACCCTTTCCCAAAAGCTTGTCCGCACCGGCTGTATCGATTATTGTTCGGCTATCCGTTTGGGAAGAAACTGCAAAAGCAATTCTTGATGGAATATTTGCTTTGATAACACCCGTGATAACATCGACTGACGGTCTTTGGGTTGCGATAACAAGATACATTCCGGCAGCTCTTGCCAAAGCGGCGAGGGAGTTAATGGAGGTTTCAACTTCGTTTCTTGCGGCAATCATAAGGTCTGCAAGCTCGTCGATTATAATAACGATTTCAGGCATCTTCATTTCGGGAGTGCCGTTGTCTTCCATAAGCTTATTATATCCGCTGATATTTCTCACTTTATTGTTTTTAAGCTCCGTATAACGGCGTTTCATCTCAACAACAGCCCAATTAAGTGCCCCTGCGGCGTGTTTTGGATTTGTGACAACTGGTATTAGAAGATGAGGGATACCGTTGTAAACACCAAGCTCAACCATTTTGGGGTCGACCATAATAAGCTTAACCTCATCGGGCTTTGCTTTGTATAATATACTTGCTATAAGAGAGTTTATGCACACACTCTTTCCCGAACCGGTTGCCCCGGCAATAAGAACATGAGGGAATTGGGCGATGTCTGCAATAACCGTTGAACCGCTGATATCCTTACCTAAAGCGAATGCGGTTTTGGATTTGAAGTTTTTAAATTCAGGAGTATCCAAAACTTCTCGGATATGTACAGCGGCAGGATTTTCGTTTGGAATTTCAATTCCGATTGCGGATTTGCCGGGAATCGGAGCTTCAATTCTAACACCTGTTGCGGCAAGGCTCAGGGCTATATCATTTGCAAGATTTGTTATCTTTGAAACCTTGACTCCAAGACCGGGATGAAGCTCAAAACGGGTAACTGAAGGACCTTGGGTTATGTTGAGAATTTTTGCGTCCACATGAAAGCTTTTTAAAGTTTCCAACAGTCTGTTTGCCTTTTCTTCAAGCTCATTCTTAACAGCGGTCTTGTTTTGGGTTTTGCCGGGACTGTTGTTAAGAAGTGAAAGAGGCGGAATTTTATAGTTTATTATTTTAGCCTCATCCTTGGTTTGAGAAACAAGCTTGTCCACCTGCTGTGTGGCTTCGACTATTTCCCCTTTTTGGATTCTTTGCCCTGCTTCAACGGCTCGGTCGAGAGGAATTCCTCGGTTAATGGCATCCTGAGTTGCAGGGTCAAGCTTCTCCTCCATACTTTCTAATGTAGGTGGTTCAAATTCTTCGTCATCTTCCTTGAAGTTTCCGTCCTTGTCCGGAAGCGGAGTGAATATACCGGTTTGGGCAGATGCCGCCGCAGCAACTTGAACTCCCGTGGCAATCGGTGTTATTGTTCCGGTTGCAATATCCTTCGGATGGAAGGGGGCGTCAGGGCGTAAAGACAGCTCTTCGGAAATTTCGTCGGGATATTCGGTTAATTGCGGAAATTCATCTTCTGTCAATACAAAAGCAACAGATTCGGATTCCTCATCAGCTGTCAGACTTTTATTGGGGAGAAGGTCATCGTCGGAAATATCCATCATAAATGGCATGGGAACAAGATTGTCTTCATTTTCTTCAACAGCCTTTTCCGCTCGGCGTTGAGCCTTCTTTGTGTTATATTTCTCTTTTGCGTTTTTGGATTTCTTTGATATGGAAATTCCCAAAGCCCTGCAAAGCTTACCAAGGGAAACCCCTGTCAAAATGAGGAAGAGGATCAGCAATGCGGCAACGGAAAAAATCCATAACCCTTTAGCGCCGATAAGACTGCAAAGGATAACGCAGATACCGCCACCGAGAAAGCCTCCGCCTGTGTTGTTATTACCTGCATCATAAAGTGAGGTAATCTGAGAGAACGGGACTTGAGTTTGGTTATCCGTAAGGGCGAAGATGACGGAGGTGAACAGCGTAAGGCTGATAAAGAGCCACGGTTTATAGCTATAGGAGTTTTCACGCTTATCAATGAACAGATTAAGACCTATCCACATAGTGAATAAAGCTGTAAGAGGCGCACCTTTACCAAAAAGACCTTTTAAAACTGTTCGGATAAAGTTTCCGACAATTCCCATTGCGTCAAATAAAAATGTAAACCCGATAAAAAGCCCAAGGGCGATAAGGCAGATACCCTTGACTTCGTTTGTGAAAAACTTTTTAAAATTTTCAAATTTTTTAGTATTTTTTGTCTGCTTTTTTTTAGATAGTTTTCTCTTTTTAGCCATAGTGATTCCTTCCGAATTAAATGAGATATTTTATGCCGAAATAGGCAAGAATAATGATACCGCAAGAATAATGATACCGAGAACTATTCTGTAATACCCGAATGCCTTAAAGTCGTGTTTCCTTATGTAATTCATAAGGAATTTGATTGCAACAACTGAAACGATAAATGAAACAATTGTTCCCGTAATCAAAATTATCCATTCCTGTGCAGTAAGATTCAAACCGAAACCCAGCATCTTAAGTGCACTTGCACCAAACATAACGGGGATTGCCAGGAAGAATGAAAATTCAGATGCAACACCTCGCCCTGCACCGAGAAGAACAGCACCCAAAATGGTTGAGCCCGAACGGGAAGTTCCGGGGATCAATGCGAGAACCTGGAAACATCCGATAAGGAACGCTGTTTTATATGTAAGATTTGATATTTCGGTAATTTTTGCCTGTTTTTGTCTGTTTTCTATTATTATAAAGAGTATCCCGTATATTAAAAGGGCTGCGCCTATAACATAAGGTTTTGATAAATAGTCGTCGATTATATCCTCAAAAAGGAAGCCGATAATTGCGGCAGGAATAACCCCGATAATAACTTTCAACCACAAAAGCCATGTTTCCTTTTTTTCAAAGCTGTTTTTTTGGGGTGAAAGAGGATTGAGCTTGTTAAAATAGAGAAGAACAACCGCAAGAATTGAGCCGAACTGAATAACAACCTTGAACATATCCATAAAATCGGCACTGCAGTCAAGATTTAAAAATTGATTAACAAGAATCAGGTGTCCCGTACTGCTGATTGGAAGCCATTCGGTAATTCCCTGAATTATCCCCAAAATGACGGATTTGATTATTTCTAAAAAAAACATACTATATGACTCCTTATACAAAAAATTAGCATATATCTAATTATATCATAAAAATTTGAAAAATGCACTATCTTTTTTAAAAAAGTTTTGATATAATAAAATATATTAGGTACATAATAGTTACAGAAGGAGTGAGTAGGTTGAAATTTTGGTCATCAATAGAAAAAAGAAAGGTTGCCATAGTCGGAACGGGTATGGTTGGAATGAGCTATGCCTATGCAATGCTTAATCAGGGAGCTTGTGATGAACTGGTTTTAATTGATTTGAATCGTGAAAGAGCGGCAGGAGAAGCAATGGATTTAAACCATGGATTACCTTTCGCTGTGAGCAATATGCGAATATCGGCAGGAGATTATGATGAATGTCAGGATGCGGATATTGTTGTTATATGTGCAGGGGTTGCGCAAAAACAAGGGGAAACCCGACTGGATTTACTTCAGCGAAATGCAGAAGTTTTAAAGAGCGTAACAAAGCAAATTATGGATTCCGGATTTACGGGGATAATTATTGTTGCGACAAATCCGGTTGATATTATGACCCGTGTTGTTCAGGAATGTTCGGGCTTTAATTCAAAAAGGGTAATTGGAACAGGAACAATCCTTGATACGGCAAGACTTCGGTATATGGTTGGGGAATATTTTGAGGTTGACCCGAGAAATATTCACGGATATGTCATAGGTGAGCACGGTGACAGCGAGTTTGTTCCATGGTCGCAGGCTCTTCTTTCCACAAAAAGAGTAGTGGAAATCTGTAAAGAGAATAATCGATACAGCATAGAGGAGCTTGAAAAAATAAGCGAACAAGTCAGAACATCGGCGTATACGATTATAAAGGCAAAAAATGCAACTTACTACGGAATTGGAATGTCCATGGTCAGGCTGACAAAGGCTGTTTTGGGAAATGAGAACAGTGTTCTGACTGTTTCTGCCAAGCTTACGGGAGAATACGGGCAAAACGGCGTGTATGTGGGAGTGCCGTGTATAATAGGAAGGAGCGGTATTGGGAAAATACTTGAAATAGATTTAACCGATGAGGAAAAAGGGAAATTTATTGCTTCTTGTAAAACTTTATCGGATTCTTATGACGAAATAATAAATTAAAACATTGACGAAAAGGAAAATATATGTTAAAATAAGTGTGTATATTCAAAACACACTTATTTTTGTTGTGTAAAAGTCGTATAAAAAGGTTATTATTTATGAAAGCTGTTATTCAAAGAGTTAAAAATGCCTCGGTTGAGGTTGATGGAAAAACTGTCGGGGAAATAGGGCAAGGTCTTTTGGTTTTTTTGGGAGTCGGTCAGGAGGATAACGAAAAAATTGCCGAAAAAATCGTTGATAAGATTTATGGAATGAGGATTTTCGAGGATGAAAACGAAAAAACAAACCTGAGTTCAAGCGATATTGGTGCGGAAATTCTTGTTATATCTCAATTTACCCTTTGCGCTAATTGCAGAAAAGGAAACCGCCCCAGCTTTATTGAGGCGGCGCCTCCCGATAAGGCGAACGAGCTATATGAATATGTCGTAAGCCTTTTTAAGGAGCGGTTTAAGAAGACGGAAACGGGAATTTTTGGTGCGGATATGAAGGTCAGCCTTTTAAATGACGGCCCGTTTACCATAGTTCTTGACAGTAAGGAGCTTGCGATATGATAGGGATAATCGGAGCGATGAAGCCCGAAATTGACGGGATTAAAGCTATAATTGAAAATAAGGAAATAAGGCAGATAAGCGGAATTGAGTTTGTCTGCGGGACAGTCGGAAATGTTGAGGTTGTTGCGGCACAAAGCGGTATAGGTAAGGTTTTTGCGGCAATTTGTGCTCAAACTATGATTCTTGAATATAAACCCGATGCTGTTATAAATGTCGGAGTGGGCGGAACATTGAGCGATAATCTTAATGTGGGCAACATTGCGGTTGCAGAGTCGGTTGTTCAGCATGATATGGATACGTCTCCTCTCGGTGACCCGGTGGGGCTGTTGTCGGGGATAAATATTGTGGAAATCCCCTGCGCAAAGCACCTTGTTGATAAAATCTCCAAGGCGACGGCTGAAATTGGGATTAAAACAGAAAATGGCATAATTGCGTCGGGTGACCAGTTTATCGGAAGCCCGGAGCAAAAAGAAAAAATAAAGAGGAATTTTAATGCAATTGCCTGCGAAATGGAAGGCGGAAGCATAGGTCATGTGTGTTATGTTAACGGGGTGGATTTTTGCGTTGTCAGAGCGATTTCGGATAGTGCCAATGGTGAAGCGTCTGTTGATTATCCGGAATTTATGAAAATGGCGGCTGAAAATTCCATCAGGGTAATTAAAAAATTTCTTGCGGAGTGTGAATGAGTGTGACAAAAAATAAAAGTCTGACAGAAAAAATAGCTGATTATTCCATAAGCTTTTTTATATATAGTGTTGCAATATGGTTGTTTAATGCGATTTCAAACTGGCTTGTAAATAGTCAGAGCGGTTTTGACGGCGGTATTCTTTATGGTCCCTATACTCCGTTTTATGCCTTTTTGATTATGGGGGTTATGTCAATATATAACCTTATAAAAAAATACGGAAAGAAAAAAGAAATCAATCCGACACCGATTTTGCTGATTCTCATTTCGCTTACAGTGTTTATGATTGCGGAAAATTTTGGCTGTGTTATTCTTGAAAAAATAACAGGAGAGATGCCATGGTCATACAGTAACAAGGTTCTTAATATAAATGGTAAAATCTGTTGGGAAAATACGATTTTTCTTATAATTTTTGAGCTTATTTGCGTGTATATAGTTCAACCGTTTTTTAATAAAAAGTTTAGAAGACTTTGGCTTAGTGCGAGAATTATTCTTGCAATGACGGTTGTTGCGGTTATGGTTACGGATATAATTTGTACATTTATGAAATAGGTGAAGTGTATGAAAAGATTTTTTGTGTTTTTAGTGCTTTTATCCTGTCTTTTGAGTGGCTGTAATACTGTCACGGAAGAAAGAATAATCGGGGATTACAGTGAAGTGGAAGACAAAAAAGAAGAAATTAAGCCGGGAGATGACGCCGTTCAATACTTTGATGAAGCTGAAACAATTAAATTTGTGCTTGAGGAATATATTAATCAGCTTGTCAGCAAGGATGTTGATGGGTGTGTGGCTTCCATGCCTCAAGAGTTTATAACAATGATTGCAAAGCAAATGTCCTGCGATGATAGTGTGGCTCGGGAGGTTGCTCGCGATATGGTCGAAAAGCTGTTTTACACAAAAGAAATATTATATAGAGATATTGAAGAATTATGGGCTGAGCAACCGCATAAAGTAACTATTGAGAGAATAGATGTATATCCGAAGAAGGATGTATTGTTTGAAATCTATCAGGGGTATGATGTGGTCTTGGTTGATGCCATTAATATTGATTATAAGGTTACATTAAACGAAACCGAAGATGAAGCGGAAAATGAAACCGAAAATGAGATAAATAAATATGACAGAGTCCGATTTGTTAAAATGGAAAATGGTGAGTGGGAATTAGATTTAAGTTTTGTTGAAAATCATGAAAGCTGAAAAAAATGAAAAAAAACTCTTGAAAAATCATGAGTTTTGTAGTATTATATAATGCAGAGTTTAGTATAGTCGCTGTGCGACAGGAAAGAAGGAATTTATATGTTGAAAAATGCTTATCTTAACAGCGTTATGGAAACTGTTGTTAAGAGAAACCCGGGCGAACCTGAATTTCATCAGGCAGTAAAAGAGGTTTTGGAATCATTGGAGCCTGTTATTGCTGCTCATCCTGAATATGAGGCTTCCGGTCTTATTGAAAGAATTGTTGAACCTGAAAGACAGATTATTTTCAGAGTTCCGTGGGTTGATGATAACGGAAATGTTCAGGTTAATCGTGGCTTCCGTGTTCAGTATAACAGTGCAATCGGTCCTTACAAGGGTGGTTTAAGATTTCATCCGTCAGTTTACATAGGAATTATTAAGTTCTTGGGCTTTGAACAGACATTTAAAAACTCTCTTACAGGTCTTCCAATCGGTGGCGGTAAGGGTGGTAGTGACTTTGACCCAAGAGGTAAGAGTGATGGCGAAATTATGAGATTCTGTCAGAGCTTTATGACAGAGCTTTCCCGTCATATCGGTTCACACGTTGACGTTCCTGCAGGTGATATCGGTGTTGGCGCAAGAGAAATCGGTTACCTTTTCGGTCAGTATAAGAGAATCTGCAACAACTTTGAAAACGCAGTTTTGACAGGTAAGGGTATTCCTTACGGCGGAAGCTTAATTCGTCCTGAAGCAACAGGCTTTGGCGCTGTTTACTTTGCTGACGAAGTTTTAAAGAGCTACGGCGAAAGCATTAAGGGCAAGACATTTGCAGTTTCCGGTTTCGGTAATGTTGCATGGGGCGCTGTTCTTAAGATTAACCAGCTCGGCGGTAAGGTTTTGACAATCTCCGGTCCTGACGGTTATGTTTATGATGAAGACGGTATAACAGAAGAAAAGGCTGCTTATATGCTTGAAATGCGTGCATCCGGCCGTGATAAGGTTCAGGATTATGCTGACAAGTTTGGTGCAAAGTTCTTTGCAGGTCAGAAGCCTTGGGGTGTTAAGGTTGATGTTGTTCTTCCTTGCGCAACTCAGAACGAAGTTCAGATTGAAGATGCTAAAAATATTGTTGCAAACGGAACAAAGTACTATATCGAAGTTGCAAATATGCCAACAACTGCTGAAGCTGTTGAATATCTTGTTTCAAACAATGTTGTTGTTGCTCCTTCAAAGGCTGTTAATGCCGGTGGTGTTGCTGTTTCCGCTCTTGAAATGAGTCAGAACAGTATGCGTCTTTCCTGGTCAAGAGAAGAAGTTGACGAGAAGCTCCATGGCATTATGGTCAACATCTTTAACAACTGTAACGATGCTGCTAAGAAGTATGGTATGGAAGGTAACCTCATTGCCGGTGCAAATATCGCAGGCTTCCAGAAGGTTGCTGACGCTATGATGGCACAGGGTGTTATCTAAAACTAAATTGCATAAAATGGTAATATATGAGGCTATAGCGTTGCTATAGCCTCAGACCACTGACAAACTCGGTCTACCGCAAGCAAGCTATATTTATAGGGTGAAACGCAGAGATAGATTTTATAGACTATCCGCATAAAACAGCATAGAAAACGGCAAGAGAAATATCGAATTTCTCTTGCCGTTGCTTGCTTGCGCTCGGCATGCGTAATAACTTGGCGGTGAAAGTCCGCTACAGGCTTGGCAGTAGGAACTGTTAGCCAAAGACAAGGGCGTCCGTTGTGAAGCGGAGTCTGAAGGAAGTCGGAGGCAAAACCTCGGTCTGACGAACAGAAACTGTATATAAGGCGTACTTGAAACGGACGAGTTTCCATATCAAAACAAAGTCCAAATCAGGAAATCAAAGAAAGGGACGGTGCAGACTTGCTTGAAAAGGTACTTGACAGAGACAATCTGAACAAAGCCTACAAGCGAGTAAAAGCCAACAAAGGAGCAAGCGGAGTTGATGGAATGTCAATTGACAAGGCTCGTATCTGGCTGAAAGAAAATAGGGATGAACTGCTCGGAAAGATAAGGAAAAGAGCATCCGTGCGGCAGAAAGATTGCTTGGTACAAGTACAGAATACCTTGAGAAGAAATTAAAACTCAAGGTAAACACAGAAAAGAGTCGAGCAGTAAGTGTATATTCAATCCGAAATTTCGGTTTCTCGGCTTTGCGATGGGAAGGAACAGAAAGGGTGCATATATCCGAGTTCACGCAAAGTCGAAGAAGAAAGCCAAGGACAAACTGCGAAAACTAACTTCCCGTAGTCAGGGCAGAAGCATAGATAAAGTGTTTTACAACATAAAGGTATTTATGCGAGGATGGCTTGGATATAACGGAATTGCGGAAATGAAGAACGAAATACAAGATTGGAACGAATGGTTACGCAGAAGAATACGAATGTACATTTGGAAGCAATGGAAACTACCAAGAACAAGGGTTAAGAATTTAATTAAACTTGGAATGCCTGAATGGAAAACGTATCGAAACGGAAATACCCGAAAGGGATATTGGGCTATTGCAGGTAGCGGAATACTACACCACACCATAACAAATGAAAGACTTGCAAGCCGTGGATATTATGACATATCCGAGGCATACAAGTCCTTGCACTTAATATGATTGAACCGCCGTGTACCGAACGGTACGCACGGTGGTGTGAGAGGTCGGCTAATCAACTAATGGTTAGCCTCCTACTCGATTAATGCAACGGAATAAAGCCACCTCGCAGATGAAATCGCCTGTAGTAGATGGAAAAGCAGATAAAAGAATAAATCAGGGGAGAAAATTATGAATATTATTGAATTAATCAAATCAAGGAGAACAATCAGGAAGTTTGAGCAAAAAGAGATTACAAACGAACAGCTTATAAATTATATTGATGCGGCAAGGGTTGCGCCGTCGGCGGCTAATTTACAGCCTCTTAAATATTATGTAGTTAATAGTCCTCAAAATAATGCAAGGGTTTTTGAAAATGTGAAATGGGCAGGGTATCTTGCCCCTGAATACAATCCTAAAGAGGATGAAAGACCTATGGCGTATATTGTTGTATGTGTCGATAAAAATATAAGCAAGAATGCTGCGGAAACAGATGTTGGGGCATCGGTTGAAAATATTATTTTATCAGCGCTTTCGGAAGGTGTCGGAGCTTGTTGGATGGGGGCAATTGACAGAAAGGCTATTGCTGAAATTATAGGATTACCTGAAAATCTTGAGATTTCCTGTGTGGTTGCCTTGGGGTATCCGAAGGAAAACCCGAGAGAGGTTGAATTAACGGAGAGTGTTAAATATTATCTTGACAAAGATACGTTATGTGTACCAAAACGAAAAATAGATGAAGTTTTAATAAAAACTATTTAGAGTATTCTTTAAGGTGGAGCAGAGTCTCTGCCTTTTTTCGTTGACATTAGATGATGAATATGATATAATGATTTCAAATTATATAATTGAAAAGGAGAGGTAAGTTATGATTATTAAAAATGGAAACACCTTTCATTTGCAAGGAAAAAATATAAGCTATATTATGGCTGTTAATGAAAGTGGTGATTTGCACCACTATTATTTCGGAAAAAAGCTTTCAGACAGAGATTATTCCAAAAAAGTGAAGAATATCGAGCATGGTCTTATTTGCTATGATGAGGATGGATGGTATCTTGAGTCGGCAAATCTTGAATATCCTGCCTATGGACATACGGATTTGAGAACACCTGCGTTTTCTGTCAGAAATAAGTTTGGAAACAGCGTTTCACGACCTGTTTTTAAAAGCTTTGTGATTAAGGAAAATGCGGTTGCGGAAGTTGAGGGAATGCCATATATTCTGAAAAACGGGAATAATGCACAGACTCTTGAGATTACTCTTGAGGATAAAGCTGCCGGGTTTGACATCGTGCTTTCTTATACGGTTTTTGATGAATATGATGTTGTGCTCAGAAGCTCTGCTATTAACAATATTTCTGATGGAGAAATTGTGATTGAGTCGGCGTACAGTGCAGGGGTTGACTTTGATAAGGGAAATTATGATATTGTTTATTTCCCCGGTGCGTGGACGAGAGAGCGGTATATGGAGAGAACTGCTGTTAAAAGCGGAATGAAAATGGAAATCGGCAACGCAAAGGGCGGAAGCGGTCATGCTATGAATCCGTTTGTTATCCTTTGCGACAGCAAGACTAACGAGAAAACGGGAAACGCCTACGGATTTTCCCTTATATACAGCGGAAATCACTCAACTGTTATTGAAAATGACCAGTATGGGAAAATAAGGGTTGTTCAGGGGCTTAATCCGTTTGGATTTGAGCAGGTTTTAAAGAGTGGCGAAGCCTTTGCAACTCCGCAAATGATTTTATCTTACAGCGATAACGGTCTTGGTGGACTTTCAAGGACGATTCATAAGGTTGTTGCCAATAATCTTTGCAGAAGCAATACTGCGAAAAAAGACAGACCGATTCTTATAAACAACTGGGAAGCGACTTATTTTGATTTCACGGAAGAGAAGCTTATCGAAATTGCGAAAAAAGCAAAATCCGTTGGGATTGAGCTTTTAGTTTTGGATGACGGTTGGTTTGGAAAGAGAAATGATGATGACTGTTCTTTGGGGGATTGGGCTGTTAATCCGAAGAAGCTTCCGCTTGGAATAGATGGTCTGGCAAAAAAAATAAACGAAGAAGGACTAAAATTTGGACTTTGGTTTGAGCCTGAAATGGCAAATCCCGATTCTGATTTATTCAGAGCACACCCTGACTGGATAATCAGCGTTCCCAACACAAAGCCTTCTTTGGGCAGAAAACAGTATATGCTGGATTTGGCAAACAATGATGTTTGTGATTACATAATAGATGTTATAAGCGGACATTTAAGAAATGCAAATATTACATATATTAAGTGGGACTATAACCGAATGATGACGGATATGCCTTATAAGGGATATAACCATAAATACACTCTCGGTCTTTACAGAGTTTACAGCACACTTGTTAAAAACTTCCCCGATGTTTTGATTGAGGGGTGTGCAAGTGGCGGCGGAAGATTTGATTTGGGGATTCTTGCATATTCTCCGCAAATCTGGACAAGCGATAACTCTGATGCGATTTCAAGACTTAAAATTCAGTATGGAACATCAATGGGATACCCGATTTCTTCAATGTCTGCTCATGTTACGGCATCGCCTAACCATCAGGTGGGAAGAATAACGCCCCTTAAGACAAGAGCGGCGGTTGCCTATGCAGGAGTTTTTGGTTATGAGCTTGATATAACAACTATGAGCGATGAGGAAATTGCAGAGGTTAAGGAACAAATTAAGTTCTATAATGAAATCAGAGGGCTTGTTCGAAACGGCGAACTTTACAGACTTCAAAGCCCTTATGAGGGGAATTACTGTAGCTGGATGATTGTTTCGGAAGATAAGAAAGAGGCTGTTTTGGTTGGGGTTAAAATCCTTTCAAATTCCAATATGGATGAAGAGAATATTTATCTTGACGGTCTTTGCGAGAGTTTTACATATAAAGATACTGAAACAGGTGAGATATATGGCGGAGATGAGCTTATGTATAAAGGGATTACTCCCGAATATGAATTATGCGACTTTTCGGCTTATGTTAAGTATTTTAAAGCGGAGGTTTAGATATGAATTGGATAGTTCAGACAAATGAGTATAAAAAGGATCTCGTTCCTCATAACGGGAATAAGTTTCTGACAGGAAACGGCTTTTTCGGTGTCAGAGGGACGATGGAAGAAACAAAGAAGGATAATATGTGCGCAATTAACCTTGCCGGCGTTTATGACCGTGCAGGAGATGGCTGGAGAGAATCTGTAAATGCACCAAATGTGTTATATACGGTTGTTGAAGTGGATGACAAAGAATATGCTCTTCCCGAAGCTGAGCCGAAAAGCCATGAGCAGATTTTGGATTTCTATAATGCGATACATAAAAGAAAGACAATCTGGACGACAGAAAAAGGTGAAATTACGGTTGAGGCAGAGCGTTTTGCGAGTATGGCAAACCAAAGCGTTATTGCGCTTAAATATTCTGTTTCGACAGATTATGACTGTAAAATCAGAATAAAAAGCGGTATTGACGGTGATGTGTGGGATATAAACGGACCGCACTTTGTAAAGCTTGAGGTTTCGGAAAATAACGGGGTTAAAACTGTTGTTGGGACAACCGGTGAAAAATCACATATTGTAACGGCGAAAGAATATATAAAGGCAGACTTTAATTGCGACAGAAAGATAAATTGTGACAGCATGAGTGCGATTGAGGAGATTTCATTTGATGCAAAGAGCGGTGAAATTTATACAATCGAAAAGGTTGCATCTGTTATAGCCCCTGTTTTCAGCGAAGATATTGATGTTTCAAGGGTGTCCTATGATGAGCTTAAAAATGCCCATATAAAGGCGTGGGAGAAAATCTGGGATATTTCAACAGTTGAAATCATAGGTGATGATGAGGCAATGTATGCCCTGAATTACTCAATTTATCACCTGAATATTATCGCCCCGAGAAATATGGATAATGTTTCAATCGCCGCAAGAGGACTTTCCGGGCAGGTATATAAAGGTGCGGTTTTCTGGGATACGGAAATGTTTATGATTGACTATTTTATCCACACAGACCCGGCTGTTGCGAAAACACTTATAGATTACAGAATTGACACCTTGCAGGGTGCAAGAAACAAGGCGAAGGAATATGGTCTTGAAGGTGCTTATTATGCGTGGGAAAGTCAGGAAGGCGGTTTTGAGGGCTGCTCCGACTATAATATAACGGATGTATTTACAAAGAGACCAATGCGTACATATTTCAGAGATAAACAGTATCATGTTTCTGCGGCAGTTGTTTACGGGATTTGCAAATATATTGATGCAACGGGAGATACCTCTGTTTTTGAAAACGGCGGAGCGGAAGCGATAATTGAATGTGCGAGAATGTATCGTTCCCTTCTCTTAAAGAGAGCGGACAGCAAGTTTTATGAGGTTCGTGATGTTGTCGGTCCTGACGAATATCACGAAAGAGTAAGCAATAACGCATACACGAACAAGATGGTTAAGCTTACCTTTGAAACAGCCATTGATGCTATTAAAACTCTTGAAAATGAGTATGCGGATAAATATAATGAGCTTGATAAGAAGTATGATTTGAAAACTCTGGAAGAAAGATTTAAGGATTCCGCTGAAAATATTTTGATTAAAGAGCCTGACGAAAGAGGTCTTATAGAGCAGTTTGACGGCTACTTTAACCTTGAAGATGCAACGGTTGACGAGGTTCGTTCAAGACTTTTAGACCCGAAAGAATATTGGGGCGGAGCATATGGCGTTGCCAGCGATACACAAGTGTTAAAGCAGGCGGATGTTGTTGCTATGCTGGGTATTTTCGGGAATGAATATGATAAGGAAATTCTTAAAAAGAATTTTGATTATTATGAACCGAGAACAGAGCATGGTTCATCATTATCTGCTTGTATGTACTCGCTTTTGGCTTGTCAAATAGGAAATGCGGAGATTGCTTATCCGCTCTTTATGAAGTCGGCGGGAGTTGACTTAAAGCCGGGCGGAAAGGAATGGATGGGACTTATTTACATAGGCGGAACTCATCCGGCGTCCGAGGGCGGAGCGTGGATTGTTGCAGTCAAGGGCTTTGCAGGAATTAATATTGAAAACGGTAAGCTTAATTGTAACCCGTGTCTCCCTGAAAAATGGCAGGGAATGAAGTTTAAGCTTATGTTTATGGATAAGCTCTATCAGGTTGAAATAAATAAAAACGGTGGAAATATTACGGAGGTATAAAATGAAATACGAGGCAATTATTTTTGATTTAGACGGTGTTGTTGTATCAACGGACAACTGTCATTATGAGGCGTGGAAACAGCTTGCTGACGAGGAAGGCATTTATTTTGACAGAACAATAAATGAAAGACTCAGAGGCGTGAGCCGTATGGAATCTTTGGAAATCGTTTTGGAAAAAGCTGAAAAAAGCTATACGGAAGATGAAAAGTTCCAAATGGCTGAAAGAAAGAACGGTTATTATAAAGAGCTTATCAAAAAGCTTGACAAAACAGCTATTTTAGAGGGTGCAGAGGAATTTATAACCGATGCAAAATCAAAGGGTATAAAGGTTGCAATCGGTTCTTCAAGCAAAAATACCATTGCGATTTTAACACAGATTGGTCTTTTGGAAACATTTGATAAAATTGCAGACGGAAATGATATAAAAAATTCAAAACCGGCTCCTGATGTATTCTTAAAGGCGGCGGAAAAGCTTGGGATTGAGCCAACTAAATGTGTTGTTGTTGAGGATGCAGACGCAGGTGTTGAAGCGGCTCTTGCGGCAAATATGGATGTTATCGCTGTTGGTTATGCTTCAGCTAATCCAAAATGTACATACAGCGCAAAAGGTCTTTTTGATATAAAAGTTGACGATATAATGTAGGGCTGAAAAAAGTTCAGACCGCAAAAAATTGCTATAAACAAAGGTCGCCTCTCGGAGTACAATTTGTACGCCGTCAGGATGACCTTTGTTCGTTCTAAAGCTTTTTCCTATCCCTAAAGGAATGTTTTTTACCGGTATGAAAATTTTTTTCAAAAAACTCTTTACAAATTGGAAATTATGTGATATAATAAATTCTGTTATGGGGGTATAGCTCAGTTGGGAGAGCACCTGCCTTGCAAGCAGGGGGTCAAGAGTTCGACTCTCTTTATCTCCACCAAAACGGTATCCAACTGTGGATGCCGTTTTTCATTTAACTGAAAAGGGTGTGTTTTTAGTGCAAAGAGAAGAGTTTGGATCAAGACTTGGATTTATTCTGATTTCTGCAGGGTGTGCAATCGGTCTTGGAAATGTGTGGCGTTTTCCCTATATTGTCGGGCAATATGGCGGTGCGGCGTTTATCTTGATTTATCTTCTGTTTTTGGTTATTTTTGGTCTGCCCATTATGACAATGGAGTTTTCGGTTGGCAGAGCGAGTCGGAAAAGTATTGCGGAGTCATTCAAAGTCCTTGAGCCTCAAGGAACTAAATGGCATAATTTTGGCTGGATTGGTATGGCAGGGAATTATCTCCTTATGATGTTCTACACAACGGTTACAGGCTGGATGTTTGCATATTTTTTCAAAATGGTAAGAGGTGACTTTGTCGGTCAGACAACGGCGCAGGTTTCAGGTCAATTTACAGAAATGACCTCAAATCCGTATATCCTTGTGGGATGTATGATTTTGGCGGTGGTAATAGGATTTGGGATTTGCTCATTGGGACTTAAAAAAGGCGTTGAGAAAATAACAAAGGTTATGATGCTGTCTCTTCTTGCAATAATTGCGGTTCTTGCTGTTCGTGCCGTAACTTTACCCGGCGCTATGGAAGGGGTTAAGTATTACCTTGTTCCCGATTTTGGGAAAATGGTTGAAAAGGGAATAGGCGAAGTTGTTTTTGCCGCACTCGGGCAGGCATTTTTCACATTGTCAATCGGAATGGGCTCAATGGCAATTTTCGGAAGCTATATTGATAAGGATAAACGACTTTTAGGGGAGTCCGTCTCGATTGCGCTACTGGACACATTTATTGCATTTATGGCAGGACTTATAATAATACCGTCTTGCTTTGCATATAATGTAAATCCGGGAGCAGGTCCGGGGCTTATCTTTGAAACTCTGCCGAATATTTTTAATGCTATGCCAATGGGACAGCTATGGGGAGCGTTATTCTTCGTATTTATGATATTTGCGGCGATTTCAACAGTTGTTGCCGTTTTTGAGAATATTTTGTCCTTTGGTATGGATTTGTGGGGCTGGAGCAGAAAGAAAGCCTGCGTCATAAATCTTATTGCCGTGACAATTCTGTCTCTCCCTTGTGCCTTTGGTTTTAATCTTTTGTCGGGAGTTCATCCCCTTGGCGGAGACAGCACAATCCTTGATTTTGAAGATTTTATTATAAGCAATAATATTCTTCCGCTCGGTTCTTTGGTATATGTGCTCTTTTGCACATGGAGGAAAGGCGGATGGGGCTGGGATAACTTCATAGATGAAGCGAATACGGGAAAAGGCTTGAAATTCCCTAAGTGGCTTAAGGTTTATGCCAAATTTATTCTCCCGATAATTCTTTTTATTCTCTGGATTCAGGGATATATAACAATGTTCTTTAAATAAGGGGGATGTTAAAAAACTCCGGAACGCAAGAAAAGAGGAAAAAACAACAGGGGTTGAGAAAATCTTTTGTAGAATATACCTAAAAACAAGGGTAAAAATCAAAAATTTTGATTTTTTTAAAATATATTATCTTTTCTTGCTACGAAACAAACTTCGCCTCTCGGAGTACCTATGTACGCCTTCGGGTAACCCAAAGCCAAGGCTTTGGCTCAGTTTGTCCGTTCCAAAGCTTTTTTCCTATCCCTTTAAAATCAATGGAGTCGGTGCAAAATGCGTCGACTCCATTGATTTTATTTAATTCTGTTTAGATTATCAACATAATCGCTGAAGGTTGAGGTGAAGACATAGTTAATTATAATACAGTCATCAATTTTATGCTCTTTCTTCAAATCGTCCAAAGTTCCGAAATAGTTTCTCGGGTCAATAACTAAAATAGTTTGATAATTCTCTGTGAGAAGAGGAAGAACTGCGTTTGCATAAGAATCCTTTATAATAAGGGCGGTTTTTCCGTTTTTGTTGTTGGTCTCAATCTTTGCAAAGGCATGGTCTCCGCTCATAAAAAGACCATAGTCGGGATTGGTGTTTTCAGGTGGGATATTATAAATTTTCCCCGTATAATCCACTATTTCTCCTTTTTCGTTAGGTCCTTGAGCGGCAATGGTATAGTTTTCCTCGGGCATAAAGTATTCGATTGTATCGGCATACTTGCTATACTCCGGAGCATTTGCCTGATTATATAAGTAGCCCAAAAATCCGTCACGGGAATTATGAGTCAAATCCTTAAGCGGAGTTGGGGTGTGTCCGGTTGCTTTCGATATAGCCTCATAGCCAAGATATGCTCCTCGCTGTGTCCAGTGGTGGTCTGTTCGGAAATAGATATAAGAATCTTTATTTGCCTTAAGTTTATCGTAAACATTAACAGTTTTATATCCCTTGAGTCCCGAATAAATTGCATCAATTGTTTCTTTTTGACTGTCGGCATAATGGCTGTATTCCGAGGAGTCAAATTCAAGCTGTGTCGGTGCAATCATTATATACATATCAGAATCAAGCTTTTTTGCATAATCGTTTAAAACGGAAATGTATTGCTTACGAACATCGGGATTTGCTTTGAAAACTTCCATAATTTTTCCGTTGCTTAAAACAAGCTTTTTTCCGTCTGCAAGGGGGGCGACCTTTTCGGCTTCCTTTCTTTCAATTCCCCAAAGCTTTTCAAATTTTGTTCCGAAGTCAACAAAACGACTTCTGTAAGCCACGTTGTCCGTGAGATAGGTTTCGTAATCAGTTGTGAAATTTCCGAAAAAGATATTATTAAAGCTAACTTCGGGCATTTCGGCAAGAGGTCTGTTTTCTTTAACTGATGCCATTTCGTCTTTTGGAAGGACGGAAACAAGCAGGAAAAACACAGCAAGGAGACCTATAAACGTAAACGATGTAACTTTTTCTCTCATATTAGCCCCTCCTTAAAATCTGAAATATAAAAATGGATTGTATGATTGCTTAACCAAAAGAGTGAAGCAAACCATAAGAACAACCACGATTGAAACAGGAAGAAGAACATTATAAAGCGGCTTTGCATTATCCCGTAATCTCTTTATAATAATGCGAAGCAGTGGTGTTACGCATATAAACATAAGGATTATGAACCAGATATGAGAGATAAGCTGGTATTCCGCCATGATATTCCTGCCGTTTGGATTTTGTCCGAATGCGGCGAGTAAAAATTCCTTAAGTCTTGACATATCCGTAAAATAGAAAAGCATCCAGCCGCCAAGGACGATTAAGTTGCTGTATATAAGCTGAATAAATGCAGGAACTTTCTCCCAGAATTTAAAGAGCAGCTTTTTCTCAATAACAAGCCACATTCCGTAATAAAGTCCCCAAAAAATAAAGTTCCAGCTTGCCCCGTGCCAAAATCCTGTCAAAAACCATACGATAAATATGTTTAAAAACTGATGACGACGGTTTCCGCCAAGGGGGATATAAACATAGTCACGGAAAAATGTTCCGAGGGACATATGCCAGCGTCTCCAAAATTCGGTTATGCTCTTTGACATATAGGGGTAGTCAAAGTTTTCCTTAAACTTAAATCCAAAGAAATGACCAAGCCCGATTGCCATATCGCTGTAACCGGAAAAATCAAAATAAATCTGAAAAGCATACATCAAAATTCCAAGCCAAGCCCCGAAGGAGGAAAGGTTTGTTAAATCGCTGCCGATTAAAGCATCAACAACCTGACCTGCACAGTTTGCAAGAATAATTTTCTTGAACATACCTTGCGTGAAGCGAATAACACCATATTCAAAATCCTTAAAAGTCGTCGTTCTATGGTTTATTTGTTTTTCAATATCCACATATCGGACAATAGGACCTGCAACAAGTTGCGGAAACATTGTTACATAAAGCAAAAATTTATAGTATGACTTTTGAAGCCCTGCCTCACCGCGGTAAACATCAATAACATAGGACAAAATCTGAAATGTATAAAAAGATATACCAAGGGGAAGTGTCAAATTAGTGAGTCCGATGTTCAGCTTAAAGATTGAGTTAACATTGGCTATGAAGAAGTTGCTATATTTGAACACGCCTAAAAGACCGATATCAATAACCAAAGCAATTATAAGGCAGATTTTTGCACCCGCTTTGCCATGCCATTTTTTAATTCCGAAGCTTGTTATGTAGCCTACAAATGCACTGAAAAGCATA
Organism: Oscillospiraceae bacterium; assembly: GCA_015068605.1. Classification (GTDB taxonomy): domain Bacteria; phylum Bacillota; class Clostridia; order Monoglobales; family Monoglobaceae; genus SIG454. The sequence continues at coordinate 78,104 of SVKF01000006.1, read as the reverse complement.
TTCAAAACCAAAACAGGTTCGCCCCAGGAATAAAAAACCAGAGAAGCGATTAAAAGAATAATGTTTCTCCATGTAATGTTTTTACTGATAAAGTATAGTCCTAATGTTATAGGCAGAAAAAGTCCTAACGATAAAAGACTTGAAAAAACCAAGTTTCTCGCTCCCTTCAGTTTTTAGAGATTAAGGCTCATTAAAATAGCCGTTTCTCTGTTTTCATAATAATTTTTTCGCTGACCGTCATAAATAAAGCCGAGCTTTTCATAAAGCTTTTGCGCAGGAATATTGCTTTCCCGAACTTCAAGGTTAATTTTAGTTATTTTATTTTCCTTGCAGTATTTGATAAGTTCATCCAAAATTCCTTCGCCAATTCCCATTCTTCGAAAATCGGGATGGGTTGCAATATCTGTTATGTCAGCCTCGCCGCAGATATTCCACAGTCCGCCGTATCCTGCGACCTTACCATGGCTTATAGCGACGATATAATATGCAATTTTGTTATCAAGCTCACGCAAAAAGGTCTTTTCGCCAAATCGATTGGGAAAACACAGCCCTTCAATTTGGGCAACCTCTTTTATGTGAGATAAATCCATTTTTTTATATTCAATCATTTTAATCTAAATTATGGTAAATCAAGTTAATATATTTTTTAATTTCATGGGCGCAAAGACGGTAAACCTCAATATCTCCGCCGTAAGGGTCGGATATGTTGCCGTTTTCTCCCGCAAATTCGGAAATTGTTTTAACTTTGTCCGAAAATTGAGGAAATGCTGATAAAATTGCATCCTTATGATTTTGGGTCATAGTAAGGATAAGGAAAGCGCTTTTAACCATTTCCGGAGTTAATGCCCTTGCGAGATGATTTTTTATGTCAATCTTCATTTCAGACATTGCAAGAACAGCGTTTTCGGAAGGAAGGTTTCCGTCTGCCGCATAAATCCCTGCAGAGGTTGCAAAATATCCCCTATTGGAAAGGCTGTTGAAAATTCCTTCAGCCATAGGACTTCGGCAGGTGTTCCCGGTGCAAACAAAAACAATTTCCTTATCTGTCGCATTTATGATTTTTCCGCCTGCCGCCTTATATAAACGGTTTTTAACCGCCGCCCAAAGTCCGTCATTGCCTATTTCGGGAGCGTAAATTTCTTTAACATCAAGCTTGTCCATATCACGAAGCGAACGGAATAAATTCCTTGCGCACTCTTTAGGATTATTTATGCTTCCGAGAGAAATTATCTCTGCATTTGTGTTAAACTTGAACTCATCAAACGATAAAAGTCCGCATTTATGTGGTCGTGAGCTTAAAAAAATCTCAATTTCGCCAACTGTTCCCCGAAGAATTTTAACGGGAGCTTTTGGGGCATAGTGAGTATATTTCATTCCCGGGGATTTGGGAGTTTCCTTATCGTCAGCCTTTTCTTTTCCGCCTCTGACCTCGCCTAAAAGGGCTGAAATTTCCTCATAGGTAACGCCGCCCGGACGAAGAATGACGGGAATTTCCCCGGTCATATCAATAACGGTGGATTCAACACCAACGGAGCAAGCTCCCCCGTCGATGATGCCCTCGACCCTGCCCATCATATCTTCAACGACATAGTTTGCGTCAGTCGGGCTGGGGCGACCTGAAATGTTTGCGCTGGGAGCGGCAACGGGGACACCCGAAAGATAGATAAGCTCCCTTGCCACAGGGTTTTCGGGCATACGAATACCGACTGTGTCAAGACCTGCTGTTGTAACATCCGGAACTACGTTTTTTCTCTTTAAAATAATCGTAAGTGGCCCCGGCCAAAATTGGTCAATCAGAATTTTCGCCTTTTCGGGAATTTCCTCTGCGATTTCATCAAGTGTTGAAAGCTCCGCAATGTGGACAATCAAAGGGTTATCCGATGGTCTGCCTTTTGCCTCAAAAATAGACTTAACTGCATCACAATCAAGTGCGTTTGCTCCAAGCCCGTAAACTGTTTCTGTCGGGAAAATAACCCGTTTTCCGTTTCGTAAAAGCTCTGCCGCCTTTTTTAAGTCAGAGACAGAGGTTGAGAATAGCTTTGTATCCATAAATTAATCTTCCTGTTGCATCTTAAGTTTTTCACTCTGGTCAGTTGTGATAAGTGCATCTATAAGCTCGTTTAAGTCACCGTTCATAATTGCATCAAGGCGATGAAGTGTAAGCCCGATTCTGTGGTCGGTAACACGACCCTGCGGATAGTTATATGTTCTGATTCGCTCGCTTCGGTCACCCGTTCCAACCTGACTCTTTCTGTCAGCGGCAATAGCCTTTTGTTGTTTTTCAAGCTCAGCTTCATAAAGTCTTGAACGGAGAACCTTAAGGGCTTTATCCTTGTTCTTATGCTGGGAACGCTCATCCTGACACTCGACAATAACACCTGTCGGTATGTGGGTAATACGGATTGCAGATTCGGTTTTGTTAATATGCTGTCCGCCTGCACCACTTGCTCGGAAGGTGTCAATCTGCAAATCGGCAGGGTTAATCTCAAAGTCGACCTCTTCAGCCTCAGGGAGAACTGCAACGGTTGCTGTTGAGGTCTGAATTCTGCCTTGGGACTCGGTTTCGGGAACACGCTGAACTCTGTGCACTCCGCTCTCGAATTTAAGACGGCTGTATGCCCCCTGACCTTCAACCATAAATGAAATTTCCTTGAAACCACCGATACCGATTTCGTTCATGTTCATAACCTCAACCTTCCAGCGGTTGGATTCTGCGAACATTGTGTACATACGGTATAAATCTCCTGCGAAAAGAGCCGCTTCGTCGCCGCCGGCACCGCCTCTTATTTCAATGATAACATTTTTGTCATCGTTGGGGTCTTTTGGGAGAAGGAGAACCTTAAGCTCTTCCTCAATTCTCGTAATATTTTCTTTGGCAGTTTTGATTTCCTCCTGAAGCATTTCTTTAAAATCCTTATCAGTCTCGGGGTCATTCATCATCTCAAAGGAATCATCAATCGTTGCCTTGTTAGCTTTATATTCCTTGTATTTTTCGACAATAGGTGTCATATCGGAGTGTTCCTTACAAAGCTTTTGCCAATTTGACATATCAGCCATAACCGCAGGGTCGCTGATTTTCTTTGCAAGCTCCTCATGCTGTTGTTCTATAAAAGATAATTTATCAAACATAATTTTCCGCCTTTCTTTTAGCTGTTTTGATTTAATTCGCCCCTTGAAAGAGCGGTTAAGTATGCATTTATAAATCCGTCAAGGTCGCCGTCCATAACAGAGCCTGTGTTTCCGGTTTCAAAGCTTGTTCTGTGGTCTTTAACCATACTGTATGGGTGGAAAACATAGGAGCGAATCTGACTTCCCCAGCCGATTTCCTTCTGAACACCCTTTAAGTCCTCAATTTTTTCCTTTTGTTCACGCTCTGCAATCTCAACAAGCTTTGATTTAAGCATTTTCATTGCAGTTGCACGATTTTTGTGTTGTGAACGCTCATTCTGGCAGGCGACTATAACGCCTGTGGGGATATGAGTAATTCGGATTGCGGATTCGGTCTTGTTGACGTGCTGACCGCCCGCACCACTTGCACGATAAGTGTCAACCTTTAAATCTTCGTCTCGAATATCTATTTCTATATCGTCATCAATTTCCGGCATAACATCAAGGGAGGCAAAAGAGGTATGTCGTCTTCCTGATGAATCAAAGGGAGAAATGCGGACAAGACGGTGAACGCCTTTTTCACATTTTGCGTATCCGTAGGCATTAAGCCCGTCAATCTGAAATGTAACACTTTTTATACCGGCTTCATCCCCATCTAAAAGGTCAAGAGTGGAAATTTTAAAGCCACGACGCTCTGCCCACATTGTATACATTCTGAAAAGCATCTCACACCAGTCCTGCGCCTCTGTGCCGCCTGCACCGCTGTGGAGAGTAAGAATTGCGTTGTTTTTATCGTATCGTCCCGTGAAAAGAGTTTCAAGAGTCATTTCCTCAAAATCCTTGGACAAAGTCTTGTAACCATCCTTAATTTCAGGGAGAACACTTTCGTCATTTTCTTCAACTGCAAGCTCTATAAGGGTTAGCAAATCATCACGGGTACTGACCAATGTGTTAAAACGCTCAACCTTGTTTTTAAGCCCCTTAATTTTTTGCAAAACCTTGCCTGCTTTTTCCATATCGGAATAAAAATCCGCATCTGTAGTGGATTTTTCCAAAACATCGACTTCCTCTAAAGTTTTTTCGATGTTAAAGTGAATCCCTCAAATCTGTAATAGCCTTTTCCATACCGGAAAGCTTTAATCTGTATTCATCGAATTCTATCACAAAATCACATCCTTTATCATATTTTCGACAACAGGCTTCTCCTTGAGGAGAGGCTCCGACGTAGGCGGTGGTGAGGTGGGGTGTTAAGAGATTATCAATTTTAAACCAAAGCCTTGCCTGCTATTCTTCCTTGCCCAAACAGCAGTTTTTATATTTCTTGCCGCTTCCGCAAGGGCAAGGGTCATTTCTGCCGATTTTATCCTTTTTAACAACCGGCTTTTTCTGAGTTGTTCCGTCTCCCCCAAGATTTTCCGCAACAGGCTTTGCAACCTCTTTACGCTCAATCTTTGTTTGAGGGATAATATGGAATAAATGACGAACGGTATCTTCCTTGATTGCGGCAATCATTTCGTCAAACATATCCATTGCCTCAAATTTATATTCAACAACCGGGTCGTGTTGTGCATAGGCACGAAGATTGATTCCCTGACGAAGCTGCTCCATACTGTCAATGTGATCCATCCATTTAGAGTCAACAACACGGAGGAGGATAACCTTTTCAACTTCGCGGATTTCATCACCGAATAATTTCTCTTTTTCTTCATATTTTTTCTCAACAACAGGAAGAAGAAGCTCAGCAAGACTGTCGGGAGTCATTCGGTCTAAAACAATTTCGTCGAAGGTAAGCTCATCTTCAGAGAATTCGCCGAAAATATTTGAAAGAGCCTCACGGAGAGCGTCCCAATCCCAGTCACAAGCATAATCCATGCCTGCGCTGTAGCGAAGAATTGTGTCCGAAAGAACGGCGGAAATCATTTTCTTTATACTTGCACGAATATCAAGGTCATCAAGAACTTCATTTCTTTGGGTATAAATCATTTCTCTCTGCTGGTTGTTGACATCGTCATACTGGAGAACGTGTTTTCTGATATTGAAGTTCTTGCCTTCAACACGAGCCTGAGCGGTTTCGATTGCATTTGAAACCATACGGCTCTCTAAAGCTTCATCTTCTTTAAAACCAACAATAGACATCATTCTTTCGATTTTGTCGGAAGCGAAAAGACGCATCAGGTCATCTTCAAGAGAAAGATAAAATCTTGATTTACCCACATCACCCTGACGACCGCTTCTGCCTCGGAGCTGATTGTCGATTCGACGGCTTTCGTGTCGCTCCGTACCCATAATATAGAGACCGCCTGCCTCCAAAACTTCCTTCTGAATAGGAGTAATCTGCTCTTTATATTTTTCGTTGAGTTCACGGAAGGTTTTCCTTGCCTCAATGATTTCTTCGTTATCGGTGTCTCCGAAAGAGGTTGCTTCTCTTATAAGCTCTTCGGAATAACCCATTCTTTCCATTTCGCTCTTTGCCATAAATTCAGCATTACCGCCAAGAACAATATCTGTTCCACGGCCTGCCATGTTAGTTGCAATGGTAACTGCCCCAAGCTGACCTGCTTGAGCAACAATTTCCGCCTCTTTTTCGTGGTGCTTTGCGTTTAAGACATTATGCTTAATTCCCCTCTTGCGAAGGAGAGCGGAAAGCTGTTCTGACTTTTCGATTGAAATAGTACCGATAAGAACCGGCTGGCCTTTTTCGTGAGCCTTGAGAGTTTCCTCAACAACCGCATTGAATTTTGCGTTTTCGCTCATATAAATAAGGTCAGGCAAATCCTCTCTCATAAGAGGCTTGTTTGTTGGGATAACAACAACATCAAGCTTATAGATTTCCTGAAATTCGTCTTCTTCTGTCTGTGCCGTACCCGTCATACCGGAAAGCTTTTTGTAAAGACGGAAGAAGTTCTGGAAAGTGATAGTCGCAAGAGTCTTGCTTTCGTTTTCGACCTTAACGCCTTCCTTTGCCTCAATCGCCTGATGAAGACCGTCGCTGTATCGTCTGCCGAGCATCATTCGTCCCGTAAACTCATCAACGATGATAACCTGACCGTCCTTAACAACATAGTTTATGTCACGAATCATAGTTCCGTGAGCCTTGATTGCCTGATTGATGTGGTGAGAAATTGTCATGTTTGCAGGGTCGGTGAGATTTTCAAGATTAAACGCCTGCTCTGCTTTTTTGACACCGGTTGGTGTAAGTGTTGCAGTTCTTGCCTTTTCGTCAACAACATAATCATATTCGTTATAAAGCTCTTCAAATTCCTGTTTGGAATCGGTCTCAACAACTTTTTTGCATTTTAAAGTTCTTGCAAACATATCTGCCTGCTGATAAAGGGCGGTTGACTTATCGCCAACACCCGAAATAATGAGCGGAGTTCTTGCTTCGTCGATTAAGATACTGTCCACTTCGTCAACAATCGCATAAGCATGACCTCTCTGAACACGGCGTTCTTTATAGATAACCATGTTATCACGAAGATAGTCAAAGCCCATTTCGTTATTTGTCCCGTAAGTAATGTCAGCGGCATAAGCCTCACGACGCTCTGCGTTGTCCTTTTCGTGAATAATAAGACCAACGGAAAGCCCCAAGAAGTTATAAAGCTTACCCATCCATTCACTATCACGCTTTGCAAGATAATCGTTAACCGTAACTATATGAACACCATTTCCTGTGAGGGCATTAAGATATGCAGGGAGGGTTGCAACCAAGGTTTTACCTTCACCTGTTTTCATTTCCGCAATTCTGCCTTGATGAAGAACTATACCGCCGATAATCTGAACAGGAAAGTGTTTCATACCAAGAACACGCCATGAAGCCTCACGGACAACCGCAAATGCCTCGGGGAGAATATCATCAAGAGTTTCGCCGCTTTTAAGACGCTCTTTAAATTTTGGAGTCATGGCTTTAAGCTCACCGTCGGAAAGACCTTGCATCTTTTCATCAAGAGCTAAAACCTGCTCTAATATGGGTTTAATCCTTTTGAGTTCACGGTCACTGTAAGTGCCGATAAATTTTTCTATAATACTTTTTATACTCATAGTAAACCTCCTGAATACATACAAAAACCTAATTATTTCTATTATATCATAAATCCTTATAACTTACAAGAGAAAAATGCAAAAATAAACCAAAAAATCATACAAAAAAGACCGAAAAATTCGGTCTTTTTAAGAAACATTTATCTTTTTTTAATAGCCATAAGTATTGCGCTTACGCAAAACATAGATGCAATAATCTCAAGGCACCCGTTAATGGTTACAATACCTATCAAAAAGTCCATAAAGGATTTGCCAACAACTCCATTTGCCGTAAATGCATCACCTTTTCCGAAAATCAACCATGTGAAAAGTAGGAAGAAGATGGTATTGGTAAATGCACCGATTGCTCCCGTGACAGCATAAGTAACATCTCCTCGTTTGCTTTTGGTTAAAACATACACCAAAAGTATGAAAATGATAAGCGCAAGGTGGAATGCGATTATATAAGATGTTCCGCTCAAATAACCTTTTAATAATCTTATTATAAGATGGAACAAAACAATACCGATAATCCACAAAACAGCAAGCTTTGTCAATTTGCTTCGTCTTTTAAGAAATTTTGCCGCATAATAGGGAACAATCCCCGTGAGTATTCTCGGAACAAAGCAGATTATAAGGCTCAGCCAGCTTGTTTTAACCTCGGGTTTAAGGCTATACCAGGGAACAAACAAAAATGAGGTTGCCCCGGGGTTTATGGTGTTGTTGATAAGGCTTGTTAAACCGAAAACAAAGCCTAAAAATGCGCCCTTGCCTGGTCCGAGCAATACGGAACCAACGATAACGGGTATCTGAATAAGCGTAATCTTAACAATCCACGGAATATAGCCAAGAGGCGTAAAGGTCATCAAGGCGATTATTGCGGTGAAAAGTGATAAAATAACTAAATCTTTTGCATTGTTTTTCATAAAATTCCTCCGGTCCCCGCCACAAATGTGGTCGGTGCTTTCTTAATTTTTTATATAATTTTATTTTAAACTATTTTTGCGCCTGACTGAATATCGCTTTCAACGGTTGTAACAACAAGTTTACCGTCGTGTTCAGCAGAGAGAATCATTCCGCAGGACTCATAGCCCATCATTTTTCTTGGCGGGAGATTTGCGATAAACAGAAGGTTTTTGCCGATTAAGTCTTCGGGCTTATAGTATTTTGCAATGCCTGATAAAATCTGGCGTGTGTCGGAGCCAACCTCTAAAGTAAATCTCAAAAGTTTGTTGGATTTGGGAACATTCTCACATTCCAAAACCTTGCCGACTCTTATGTCAAGCTCCAAAAACTTCTCAAAATCAATATTTTCAGCATAAGGCTCAATCTCGATTTTTTCTTCGGGAACAGCAAATTCAGCCTCAAGCTCAGCCATTTTCTTTTCAGCATCAATTCTTGCGAAAAGCGGTGTAGCTTCGCCAATTTTTGTTTCTGCCTTTAGGTTTCCGAAGGTGAGCGAGTCAAATTCAAGATTGTCAAAGCTTAACTGCTTAGCAATTTTCTCCCCTGTTTCGGGCATAAACGGAGAAATAAGAGATGCTATAAATCTGATTGCCTCCGCAAGATTATACATAACCTTACCCAAAACATCCCTCTTGCTCTCATCTTTAGCAAGTGCCCAAGGCATAGTCTCGTCAATATATTTGTTTGCTCTGTTTGCAATTCCGATAATTTCGCCCAAAGCGTCTGCAACACGAAGGTCGTTCATAAGGCTTTCTGCCTTATTCTTAGCATCTTCGCAGGTCTTGATAAGGTCGGCATCAAACTCAGTTGAAGCATCTGATGCAGGGATAACACCGTCAAAATATTTATTTATCATTGCCGCAGTACGATTAACAAGGTTGCCGAGAGTGTTGGCAAGGTCTGTGTTAAATGATGTTATAATCTTTTCGTATGTTATTGTTCCGTCCTGAGCAAATGGCATTTCACGGAGGAGATAATATCTTACTGCATCAACTCCAAAATGACGAACCAAATCGTCGGCATAGATAACATTACCCAAAGACTTACTCATCTTATCCGTTCCGTTTAAAAGCCACGGATGACCGAAAATCTGTTTCGGAAGGGGCTCACCGAGAGCCATAAGGATAATCGGCCAGTAGATTGTGTGGAATCTTAAAATATCCTTACCGATAATATGAACATCGGCAGGCCAGTATTTTTCGTAAAGCTCACCCTTTTCATCGGGAGTGTAGCCTAAAGCGTTAATATAGTTTGAAAGAGCGTCAATCCAAACATAAATAACGTGCTTATCGTCAAATGTCACGGGAATACCCCAGTCGAAGCTGCTTCGGGAAACGCATAAATCCTGAATACCGGGCTTTATAAAGTTGTTAACCATTTCCTTTTTACGGGACTCAGGCTGAATAAATTCAGGGTTTTCCTCGATGTGTTTCATCAAAGCATCCTGATACTTGCTCATTTTGAAGAAATAAGCCTCTTCGTTTTCTTTGTGAACTTCTCTGCCGCAGTCAGGGCACTTTCCGTCAACTAACTGAGTATCTGTCCAGAAAGATTCACAAGGGGTACAGTACCAGCCCTCATAAGAGCTTTTGTAAATATCACCCTTGTCGTATAACTTTTTAAAGATTTTCTGAACACTGTCAACATGGTAATCATCGGTTGTTCTTATGAATTTATCATAGCTGGTGTTCATTAAATCCCATATTGTGCGGATTTCTCCTGCAACCCCGTCAACATATTTCTGGGGAGTAATTCCTTCTTTTTCGGCAAGCTCCTGAATTTTCTGACCATGCTCGTCTGTTCCTGTTAAAAAGAACACATCGTAGCCTAAATATCTTTTAAATCTTGCGATAGCATCAGTCAAAACAACCTCGTAAGTGTTACCGATATGCGGTTTTCTCGAAGTGTATGCGATTGCGGTTGTAATGTAAAATTTTCCTTTGTTCATAATCTATTTCCTTTCTTCACCGTATGGGATTCCAAAATGTTCGTATGCAAGAGGAGTAACCATTCGTCCTCTCGGTGTGCGGTTTATAAAGCCGATTTGCATTAGATAAGGCTCATAAACATCTTCAATGGTTTCGCTTTCCTCGCCGATTGTTGCGGCTAAGGTGTCAAGCCCCACAGGACCTCCGCCATAATGCTTTATAACCGTCAAAAGCATTGTTCTGTCGGAACGGTCAAGCCCTAAAGAGTCAACATCCAGCATCTTAAGAGCCTCGTCTGCAACCTCTCTTGTAATAACTCCGTCAGCCTTAATCTGGGCAAAATCACGAACTCGCTTTAAAAGTCTGTTGGCAATTCTCGGAGTTCCTCTCGAACGGGAGGCGATCTCTGCCGCACCGTCCGTATCGATTTCTATATTTAAAATTCCTGCAGAACGGGTGACAATTTCCGAAAGCTCCTCGTTTGTATACATTTCAAGTCGGCTTATAACCCCGAATCGGTCACGGAGCGGAGCGGTAAGCGCCCCTGCCTTCGTGGTTGCCCCGATAAGGGTGAAATGTGGAAGGTCAAGTCGAATTGACCGAGCAGACGGACCTTTCCCAATAATAATATCTAAGGCATAGTCCTCCATAGCAGGGTATAAAATCTCCTCAACGCTACGGCTAAGACGGTGAATTTCGTCAACGAAAAGAATATCCTTTTCGGATAAATTCGTAAGAAGCGCCGCCAAATCTCCTGGTTTTTCAATAGCAGGACCGGATGTCACTCTTATATTAACCCCCATTTCGTTTGCGATAATGGTGGAAAGAGTGGTCTTTCCAAGCCCCGGTGGTCCGTAGAGCAGAACATGGTCAAGGGACTCGCCTCTCTGCTTTGCCGCATCAATGAAAACCTTGAGATTTTCCTTTGCCTTCGCCTGACCTATGTATTCATCAAGCCGTTTCGGGCGCAGACTATATTCATTTTCTTCATCACCGACAGTTTCGGTGGTCGTAACAATTCTGTTTTCTTCGTCCATTTTAACCTCTCATTAACTTTTTAAGTGCCGCCTTGATAATTTCCTCAACGGAGCCGGAAAGTCCGTTTACTGCGGATTTCGCCTCCTGTGGGGAGTAACCCAAAACAACCAAAGCGGAAACCGCCTCATTATCCTCGTCACTGCCGGGAAGGGAGATAACCTCGTCAGCATCAATATGCCCAATATCCATTCCTTTGAATTTGTCTTTAAGCTCCAAAACAATCCTCTGCGCACCTTTAGCACCAAGCCCCGGTGTCTTTTGTGCAATATATTTAAAATCATTTGTAACAACACAGAGCGCAAACTTAGAGGGTGACATATTGGATAAAAGAGAAATGGCTGTCTTTGCTCCGACTCTTGAAACAGAGGTAATCATCTCAAAAAGATTTTGCTCCTCAAGAGTTGAGAAACCATATAAATCCATAATGTCAGAGGCGGATTTGAAATTGAGAAAGGTGTATAATTTAGCATTTTCCCCAACGCCGCCAATATCATCAAGGGTGTTCTTACTTGCGAAAATTTTATAACCGATTCCATTTGCGTCAATGATTGCAAAATTTTCGGTTTTTAATGCAATTTTTCCCGAAATATAATAAAACATACAGGTTTCTCCTTTTATCTTATGAGCATAATTATTCCGCTGAGTATCATACCGGTGTAAATAACCATCTTAAGCTTAGCGGAATCCAGTCTTTTAAACACCAGTCTGCCGATTGAATCGCCAATCATACAGCCTACCATACCGATTGCGGCATAAATCAGAATATTTGATGTAATAATCCCGTTTATTACACGAGTGGTTGTTGCGTACAAATTTGTAAAGCAGAAATAAAACTGAATTGTAGCAAAATATGTAACATTGTCCTTTGCGGCATTACTCAAATATATTACAGCCGGCGGTCCGCCTGTCGAGAATAAACCGCCCAGAGTTCCACCCAAGGTTCCGGCTAAAAGTCCGTTGATAAAGGTAGGTCTGACTTTTAGGTTTTTGCTGAAAAATATAAAGTAAATACTAATAATAATCAAAATAACACCAAGCAGGATTTTAAATATGTCCCCCGGGACTACCGATGAAAAATGCACAGCAACAGGAATGGAAATTAAAGCGGCGCAAATCATGGGTACGGCAGTTTTATATGCCACATTTTTTCTGTAACAGATAAAATTATATGTTGCGGTAACGCAGGCAAAAAGTGAAGAAATTGCGGCAGCATCAGTGTGGGAGGGCATAAAGTGGGGCAGAAAAATCATTGCAAAAATTCCAAGCCCGAAACCGCTGACACGCTGAACGAAGCCTGCGCCCATGCCGATTAAAATCAAAAAAATTGTATGCGTTAAATCCATTAGTGCCTCCAAAGTCTATTATAGAAGTTTATTATAACATAAAATGTCAAAATTTACAACACATTTATTCAGCGGTTTTTCCGACAAATTCAAGAATTTCATTAAGATGCTTTTTGCCGACTTCTATGCCTTGAAGATAAAGATTGTCAAGGATTTGGGGATTACTTTCGGTTCTGCCTATTCCTTCGATTTTTTCGGGACGGATAACAAGTGCACGACCTTCTTTCTGAAGCTTTTCAAGTTCTTCAACCGAATGATTGTAAACCTCGGGTCGTCTGTAAAGGGCTTCCATAAAATCGGTATATTTATGATATGTCAGGTTAACAAGCTTTTCCGACTTGTCTTTTTCCTTAACATAACCTTTTTCACGGGTCAGGATAACGATAATTTTATCACATCCGTCTTCCAGTGCCTTTTTGTAAGGAATAGGGTCACAGATTCCCCCGTCAAGATATTTTTCTCCGTCAATTTTGATAGGCTTAAACATAATGGGAAGAGCGCAGCTTGCCCGAAGAATGGTGAAGGCTCTGTCGTCCGCGGGGACGGGCATATATTCAACCTTCCCTGTTTTCAGGTTCGTTACGGTTGCGATAACTTCTCCTTTAAATTTGGAAAATTCCTCAAAATCAAACAAAACCTCTCTGTTTGGAATATCGTCAAAAACAAAGTCAAGGTTATAATAGCTTCTGTTTTTAGGATTTAAAAGATGCTTCACTCCCATATAGCGTTTGTCAGACATATAATTCACGGCAACAGTACGGTTTCTGCCGATTTGCTTTGAAGCATAAGAGGTTCCGTAGGCGATACCGGCAGATGTTCCGATAACGTAGTCTGTTATTATATCGTTTTCGAGAAGGATATCCATAACTCCGCAGGAAAATATAGTCCTGCTGGCTCCTCCTTCCAAAACCAATCCGATTTTCATATATAAACTCCTTAAATTTTCATTAAAATGGAAAGTTTGTTTAAACTAACACTTAATTATACACTTAAATTGAAAATTTGTCAACACAAAACCCTCTTAAAACAGCGTTCAAGAGGGGCAGAACACTGATAAACTCGGTCTACCGCAAGCCGGAGTGTAAAGAAAATACGGAGTATTTTTTCTTAAAGATTTGTCGCCGACCATAAAAAGAAACACAGAGTATTTCCGCATAAAATAGCATAGAAAACGGCAAGAGAAATATCGAATTTCCCTTGCCGTTGCTTGCTTTTTGCGAAATCGTTTTTTAGAGTACCATCGTACGCCGACAAAAACGATTTCACAAAATATACACTTCGTTTCTCAATGTCTGCTCACATTTAAAACTTAATTTCGTTTTTCGCAATAGAATATATGGTCATGTTTTCCATACGCTCTTCCCAGTTAATGGAAGCAATATGCTTTGAATTATAGTCAACATATTTGATATTAAGCGCTGAAATTGCAGAGGGGTCTTTTGAATTTTCATAAATACAATCTCCGACGCTCTTCATATATTCTGCAGTCTTAAACTCATCCATAATATCTTCACCTTTTTTTCGGATTAAGGTGACAGTATACTCAAGCTCCGCATTTTTAACGGGTGCATTATTTATAACTATGTCTTTCTTGGAAGAGTCGTCCGGCTCTGCATATATTGAAACAGAGTCAAACGGAATTTCGGCAGCGGTCAAAAAATCGACGGTTTGTTTTTCGATTTTCTTCTGATATTCACTTACCTTTGCGGCACACTTTTGATTGAAATACCGGTCGGATTCAACATCGCCAACTCCGTTAAAAGTGATAAAAATTGTTTTGTCCTTGCATATACATTCAGCAACATAACATTCGGTTACCTTGTCATATGTAACATTAACTTCATTAAGTTCCAAGTCGGGGTAGGTTTCATTTATATATTCTTCTGCATAGCCCTTAATCCGATATTTGTTATACAGATTAAGCGAGCTGTCCATAACAAAAAACAGATAGTAAAGACTGATGACAACGGCTATAATAACCCCGATTAAAATCAAATGTCGTTTTTTCATATTTCGCCTCCTTGAAAGGATTTGCTTTACCTATAAACTTTATTTTATCATAAATAAAATAAAAATGCAATAATTTTTACGGCAAAAGAAATGTTGATTTTGCTGAAAATTACAAAAGTTTTTAGTGCAGATTTACGGATTTAGCCGTTTTTCTTTTTCTGGATTTTATAGGCAATACGCAGAGCTATTTTGGATGGAGCCAGCTTATTGAGGATGTTTGCGGCTTTAATGGAAAAACCGGGAATGATAACTGTTTTGTTTTTCAGCGCCTTTTTTATGGTGTATTCTGCTGTTTTATAGCTGTCAAGCCCTTTCAGGGCAAAGGAAACCCCTGCGACGGAGTTAAATTCCGTGTTGACGGGTCCCGGGCAAAGAACACTGATTTTAACGGGACTTTTTCGTTTGCGAAGTTCTTCGTAAATTCCTTGGGTCAGACTGACAACATATGCTTTTGTGGCATAATAAGAAGCCATAAGCGGTCCGCCCGGCATAAGACCTGCCGACGAAGCAACATTTAAAAGCCTGCCTTTGCCTTTATTTTCAAAATATTCAAGGAATTTTTTAGTAAGAATATGAAGGGCTGTTACATTAAGGTCAATCATATCAAGCTCTTTTTTAAGAGGAGTTTCGGAAAAATCACCGAAAATTCCAAAACCTGCGTTATTTATGGCAAAATCAAAATCTTCATTTTTGATTTTTTCAAAAAAATGGGTGCAGTTTTCTTTATTCGATAAATCTGCCGGAATAACCGTGACAGAAGTTGGAAGCTCATCTGCAAGTTTTTTGAGTCTGTCTTCCCGTCGGGCTGTAATAATAAGGTCATAGCCCATTTTGGAAAGAACTCTTGCCATATCCATACCGATTCCCGAAGATGCCCCTGTTATAACTGCTTTCATAATTTAAATCACCTCGTATAATTATAATTTAAATATAGCATAAAAAATATAAAAAGTCAAATTCTTGACACATGACATGAGGTTAAGTATAATATATGTGAAGGGGGATTTAGTATGCCTAAAATTCTTGCGGTTTATACAGGGGGAACAATTTGTTCATTTGAAACGAAAAAGTGCAGAAGTCTGGATATTACCCGTGCCAAGAGGCTGATTGAAAGCAGATTTCTCGAGAATAAAGGTGAATTTGACATAACGGAGGAGGTTGTATTTATCGATTCTGTTGTTGATAAGCAAACCTTGAGTGAAAATATGACCATTGAAAAGCTTTGCTTTATCGCAGAGCACATAAGGTCTTTTGAGTTAAATCAGTATGACGGGATAATTGTTCTCCACGGAACGGACACCCTTGCCTACACTGCGTCCTTTTTATCATTTGTTTTTTCGGAGATTGACATTCCGTTAATTCTTGTTTCGGGGCATAAGCCGCCCAATGAGGCGGGGACGAATGCCAATGAAAATTTTGGAACTGCGGTAAAGCTTATAGTGGAGGGGATTGCACCGAATGTCTATGCGGTTTATAAAAATACCGATGGGAAAATGTGGCTTCATCTTGGGGCGACACTTATGCAATGCCCAAACTTTTCGGATGATTTTGATAACGCCTCGGAAGATAAGAAAATGCTTGTGGGGGATTACGATTTATATGAAAAATGCAGAAAATTCTCACATAATCGAAAACACTTTGATTTTGAGGTGAAAAGTCGCAAAAAGGTTTTAAAAATTTCACCATATACGGGCTTGGATTATGAGAATATCAATCTTGAAAATGTGGGGGCTGTAATCCACGGAACATATCATTCGGGAACGGTTTGCGTTGAGAGAATGAGCAGAAATGATAATTATTCGAGTCAGTCGCTTTTGTGGTTTGCGGATAGGTGCAGAGAGAAAAATATTCCGATTTTTATTGCTCCGACCAAGCTTTCAAAGGAGCAGTATTCCTCGGTTTATGATGCAGTCGAAAACGGAGGGGTGATTCCTCTTGATATGTCAACGGAAACGGCTTATGTAAAGGCTCTTTCGGGAGTTATGAGCGGTCTTTTCGGAGAGGAGCTTCCGGCGTTTATGACAAGTGAAATTAATAACGAATTTAAATATGACTAAGTTCTTGCAGAAAAAAAGATAAAAATTTGTTGCTTTTTTTGAAAAAAAGGTTTGAAAAATTTTTAAATATGTGTTATAATGTTTGGTGGTGTAAAAACACAATATAATTTATGTAAAAATTATAAATATATATTTCAAGGAGGCATTTAAAATGGCTAAACATTTTAAGACCATGGATGGTAACAACGCCGCTGCGTATACTTCTTATGCGTTTACGGAAGTTGCTGCTATCTACCCGATTACTCCTTCATCAACAATGGCTGAAGTTGTTGACGAAATGAGTGCAAAAGGCCAGAAAAATATTTTTGGCGAAACAGTTGATGTTGTTGAAATGCAGTCAGAAGCCGGCGCTGCAGGTGCAGTTCACGGTTCACTTCAGGCAGGCGCTTTAACTACAACATTTACTGCATCACAAGGACTTCTCCTTATGATTCCTAATATGTATAAAATTGCAGGTGAACTTCTCCCGACAGTTTTCCATGTTAGTGCAAGAGCTTTAGCGGCTCACGCTCTTAACATCTTCGGTGACCATCAGGACGTTATGGCTTGTCGTCAGACAGGTTTTGCCCTTTTGGCATCAGGAAGCGTTCAGGAAGTTATGGACCTTGGCGGTCTTGCTCACTTGGCTACAATAAAGAGCCGTGTTCCTTTCCTTCACTTCTTTGACGGTTTCAGAACTTCTCACGAAATTCAGAAGGTTGAAGTTATGGAATACGAAGACCTCGAAAAGCTCCTGGATAAGGAAGCTTTAAAAGAGTTCAAAGACAGAGCATTAAACCCTGAACATCCTGTTCTCCGTGGTACAGCTCAGAACTCTGATATTTACTTCCAGGGCAGAGAAGCTTCAAACAAATTCTATGATGCAGTTCCTGATATCGTAAATGACTATATGGTTGAAATTTCAAAGATTACAGGCAGAGAGTACAAGCCGTTTAATTACTACGGTGCACCGGATGCTGAAAAAGTTATCGTTGCTATGGGCTCTGTTTGCGAAGCTTTGGAAGAAACAGTTGATTATATCAACGCAAGAGGCGGAAAAGTTGGTGTTGTTAAAGTTCACCTTTATCGTCCGTTCTCTTCAAAATATTTCTTCGATGTTCTTCCTGCAACAGTTAAGAAAATCGCTGTTCTTGACAGAACAAAAGAACCGGGCTCACTTGGTGAACCTTTATACCTTGACATCTGTAACCTCTTTACAGGTAAGGAAAACGCTCCGTTAATCGTTGGTGGTCGTTACGGTCTTGGTTCAAAGGATACAACTCCAACACAGCTTCTCGCTGTATTCAATAACCTTGATGCAGATAAGCCAAAGAACAGCTTTACAATCGGTATCGTAGATGACGTAACAAATCTTTCTCTCGACCTTCCTGAGAAAATCAACGCGGCTCCTGAGGGTGCAACACGTTGTAAGTTCTGGGGATTCGGTTCAGACGGTACTGTTGGTGCTAATAAGGACGCAATCAAGATTATCGGTGACAACACTGACCTTTATGCACAGGCTTACTTTGATTATGACTCAAAGAAGTCCGGCGGTGTAACAATGTCCCACTTAAGATTCGGTAAAAAGCCGATTAAGTCAACATATCTCCTCGACGAGGCTGACTATATCGCTTGTCATAAGCCTGCTTATGTACATCAGTATGATGTTTTAGAAGGTCTTAAGAAGGGCGGTACATTCCTCTTAAACTGCGTATGGAGCCCTGAAGAACTCGACGAAAAGCTCCCTGCAAAGGTTAAGAAGTATATCGCTGAAAATGATATCGAATTCTATACAATTAACGCTGTTGATGTTGCTGTTAAGGTTGGTCTCGGCCCGAACAGAATCAACATGGTAACACAGAGTGCATTCTTCAAGCTCGCAAACGTTATTCCTTTTGATGAAGCTGTTGAACTTATCAAGGGCGCAATCAAGAAAACATACGGTAAGAAGGGTGACGAAATCGTTAGAATGAACTGTGACGCAGTTGACGGTGCAATCGAAGCTTTGGTTAAGATTGATGTTCCTGCATCATGGAAGGATGCTGTTGACGCAAATACAGCTAAAAAGGACGTTCCTGAATTTATCAGCAAGATTGTTGAACCTGTTAACGCACAGGCAGGTAATAAGCTTCCGGTTAGCACATTCCTCGGAATGGAAGACGGTACTTTTGAAACAGGTACATCTGCTTACGAAAAGAGAGGCGTTGCCGTTAACGTTCCTGTATGGGATATCAACAAGTGTATCCAGTGTAACCAGTGTTCACTCGTTTGTCCTCACGCTGCTATCCGCCCTGTTCTCTTAACAGAGGAAGAAGCTGCTAATAAGCCTGAAAACTTTGAAACAAAGAATGCAAACGGTATCGCAGGAATGCAGTACAGAGTGCAGGTTTCTCCGCTCGACTGTCTTGGTTGTGGCGTTTGTGCTCAGGTATGTCCTGCAAAGGAAAAGGCTCTTACAATGAAGCCAATCGATGAGGTTGCTGATGTTGAAGCTCCAAACTGGGATTTCGCTATGACAATTCCTACAAAGCAGGCTGACATCGACATCATGAAGACATTCAAAAATTCACAGTTTGCAACACCAATGCTTGAATTCTCAGGCGCTTGTGCAGGTTGTGGTGAAACACCATATATTAAGCTTATAACACAGCTCTTCGGTGACAGAATGATGGTTGCAAACGCAACAGGTTGTACATCAATCTGGGGTGGCTCTGCTCCTTCAATGCCTTACTGTAAGAACGCTGAAGGCAAGGGTCCGGCTTGGGCTAACTCTCTCTTCGAGGATAACGCTGAATTCGGTCTTGGTATGGTTGCTGCTAACAAGAAAATCAGAAAGAATCTTATCAGCCGCATGAACGCTGTTATGGATACAGTTGCTCCTGAACTTGCAGAAGCTTTCAAGGCTTGGATTGCAGGTAAGGACGATGCTGAAGCTTCCAAGACTGCAGCTAAAGACATCATTGCTTTAATCGGTAAGGAAGATATGTCTAACCCTGCAATCAAGGAAATCGCAGACAGAACAGACTTCTTAATTAAGCGTTCTATCTGGGCATTCGGTGGTGACGGCTGGGCTTATGATATCGGTTACGGCGGGCTTGACCACGTTATCGCATCCGGCGAAGACATCAATATCTTCGTTGTTGATACAGAAGTTTACTCAAATACAGGCGGTCAGGCTTCAAAAGCTACACCAACAGGTGCTGTTGCGAAGTTTGCGGCTTCCGGTATGAAAGTTAAGAAGAAAGACCTCGGTATGATTGCAACAACATACGGTTATGTATATGTTGCTCAGATTGCTCTCGGGGCTGATATGAATCAGGCGTTCAAGGCAATCAAAGAAGCAGAAGCTTATCCGGGTCCATCCCTTATCATTGCTTACGCTCCATGTATCAACCATGGTATTAAGGTTGGTATGGCTAACACAATCGCAGAGGAAAAGAAAGCTGTTCAGACAGGTTACTGGCACCTCTGGAGATATAACCCAGAACTCAAGGCTGAGGGCAAGAACCCATTCACTCTTGATTCAAAAGAGCCAACAGGCACAGTTGCTGAATTCTTAGAAGGCGAAAACCGTTACTTAATGCTTAAGAAAGCATATCCGGAAGTAGCAGTTGAGCTCTTCGATAAGGCAGAAAAAGACCTTCTCGACAGATACGAAGTATATAAGAGAATGGCTAAAGAAGACTAATTCTATATAAAAAATACCGACGGATTTCTCCGTCGGTATTTTTTATATAGGGTATTTACAAATTTGGAATGATGTGGTATAATGATGGTGCAACATAAATTGAATAATTTCGCAGGTGGTTTTTTACTATTGGTAAAAATGCACTTCTATTTATTATACCTGCGAATGGAAATAATTTATGTTGCAAAAGGTGCGTTTTTCGAGGCGCAGATTTCTGCGCCTTTTTTATATAATAGGAAATTGCATATTTCCTATTATATAAAAACAAGATTTAATTGCCCATGCAAAATTTTCGCCTTTGGCGAAATGCATATGGGCAAACAAAGCGTAAATGCTTCAACTGCCGCCTGCGGCGAGCGATGTAGCCGCTTTGTTGTTAAACGCACAAACGCATGATTGTTGCCAAACAAATCAATAAACCAAAAAGACGGCATTGAGCCGTCTTTTTGGTCTTATATAATTCTATTTTTCTGTTAAGAATTTTATTGCCGCATCCATCTGGTTGTCCTTTTCTATTTTTGTATTGCAGAGAATATCAAGAATTTCTATTTGAGTAACAGGATTTAATACTCCGTTTGGCTCAATATAATCACTTGACTTCTGAATTGCAGTTAAAACAATTTTCAGATTTTCGTCAAAGTATTCATCAACCTCGCCGTGGTAAACTCCTAAAAATTTAAGCATTTCCTTTGCGTTTTTAATTTCAGGGTCGGACATTCCGACGGAATAGGTATGCTTATATTTAAGAGCCGTGAATTGAGATAAGTCAACATCCTCCATAGTATTTTCAACAGAGATATCAGGCTTAAGACCAACGCCCTCAATGTTCTTTCCTGTTGGGGTAAGATAGAACGCTGTTGTATATTTCATCATTCCGCCGTTTGCAAGACCAATCATTGTCTGAACTGTGCCTTTTCCGTAAGAGTTAACCCCGATTAAGGTTGCGGCATTATTTTCGGAAAGAGCCGCAGAGAGGACCTCTGAAGCGCTGGCGGAATATTCGTTCATAAGGATAACTGTGTTATAATTCGGGTCATCGCCTTTTGCGGTATATGTTTTGTCAAGAATGTTCACTCTGTGGTCCTCGGAGGAAATTATCGCCTTGTTGGGAAGGAAAAGGTCAGCAATTGCAATTGCTTCGTTATAATATCCCCCTCCGTTATTGCGAACATCGATTATTATGTCGTTTATGCCTGCCCGTCTGAAGTCGCCCAAAGCAGAAGCGACATAAAGGTTTGTATTTGTTGTAAATGAAATAATTTGAATATAGCCAATCTTTTCGTCCAAAATTTTTGATGAAACAGGCTCTGTTGTTATAATCTCGCGGACAATGGAGAAGGAAATATCTCCAGCCATATCACGGTTGACAACAAGATTAACTGTTGTTCCGACAGGACCTTTTATATGGCTTGTTGCGGTGTCTAAATCCATTCCGAGAAGACTTGTCCCGTTTGCGGAAATAATTCTGTCGCCAACCTTAAGTCCTGCTCTTTCTGCAGGAGTGTCGGGGAGAACTTGACCGATGATAATGTTTCCGTCAACCGAGGAAACGGAAACGCCTATCCCCGTGATTGAGTCCGATAAATCTTCAAGCATGGACTTTGCTTCATCAGGTGTGAAATATGCCCCGTATTTATCTGTCGATGATAAGAGGGTTTTCATAACCTCTGTGAAAAGCTCCGGATGTTTTTCAACTATTGAAATAAGTGTTTCCCTATAAAGCTTTTCAGAGGTAAAATCTCCGTAAACACCAAAGGTACTCATGTGTGAGCCAACGCTTTCAATCAGACTTTTTGGTGATGCAGGATGTTCATCGGGAAGCTCTGCGGCATAGCCGACGGATGAAATAATCATTCCGAGGGCAAGGAACAGAGATAATATTTTTTTCATAATTTTCACCTCGTTTAATGAGAGTTTTTACATTTTTTCAGGTGCATCAATTTTAAGCATTTTAAGTATGCCACGGAGAACTGTTCCGACAGATGCACAAAGTTTGAGTCTTGCCGCAGTAAGCTCCTTGTCTTCGCCTTTAACTCGGCAGGCGTTATAGAAAGAGTGGAATGCGGTCGCAAGCTCGATTGAATATCTGGTAATTCTTGCAGGCTCTCTGCCGATTGCCGCAAGACGAATTTCCTCAGGAAGCTCGCAAAGCTTTTTAAGAAGCTCAAGCTCACTTTCTTCGGTTAAAAGTGCTGTATTTATATTGGCAAAATCCTCAACCTTAATGCCTTCTTCCGAGAGTGCGTTTATAATACTGCAAATTCTCGCATGAGCATACTGAACATAGTAAACAGGGTTTTCGCTGCTTTCCTTAACCGCCAAATCAAGGTCAAAGTCAAGGTGACTGCCTGCCATACGCATATTAAAGAAAAATCTTGCAACATCAATGCTGACATCTTCTAAAAGGTCGGAAAGAGTTATTGCCTTTCCTGTTCTCTTTGACATACGAACAACCTCACCGTCACGGGTAAGACGAACAAGCTGCATTAAAACAACCTCAAGGCTGTCAGGGTTAATGCCAACCGCCGCCATAGCTCCCTTCATTCGTGCAACATGACCGTGGTGGTCTGCGCCCCAAATATCAATAGCAAGGTCAAAGCCTCTTGTTTCAAGCTTATTGATGTGGTATGCAATGTCTGCGGCGAAATAGGTCGGGATTCCGTTCTGACGAACCAAAACCTCGTTCTTTTCAAGCCCCATTTTAGTACAGTCAAGCCAAATTGCCCCGTCTTCCTCGTAGGTATAGCCGTTGTCCGTAAGACGCTTTATTGCGTCTTTAACAGCACCGCTATCGTGAAGAGTGCTTTCTCTGAACCAAACATCATAGAAAATTCTGTATTTGCCAAGGTCAGTTTTGAGGTAATCAATATTCTTCTCAAGAGCATATCCAACCAATGCGGCCTTTCTTTCCTCGGAAGAGGTATTTAAATATTTGTCCCCGTTAAGCTTAATAAATTCTTTTGCGTGGTCACGGATATCCTCGCCGTGGTAACCGTCTTCGGGAAATTCAATCGCATCTTCCCCTGAAAGCTCCTGAATATATCTTGCTTCCAATGATTTACCAAATTTCTCAATCTGGTTTCCGGCATCATTTATATAGAACTCACGGGTAACATCATACCCTGCATATTCCATAACACTTGCCATACAGTCGCCAAGCGCTCCGCCACGGGCATTACCCATATGCATAGGTCCTGTCGGGTTAGCGCTTACGAACTCAATCATAACCTTCTTGCCTTTACCCATATCAATTTTTCCGTAATCCGTTCCCATTTTTTCGATAGCGGAAAGAACGGAATAGAGGTAGTTATTGGTAAGGTAGAAATTAATAAAGCCTGCCCCTGCGATTTCAACTTTTAAAATATCGTCGCTTTTAGAAAGATTTGCAACAATACCCTCTGCAATTTTGCGAGGTGCACTCTTAAGAGGCTTTGCAAGCATCATTGCAATATTGCAGGCAAAGTCGCCGTGTTGCTTATCTTTCGGAATTTCAAGCTTTAAAAGAGCTTTAAAGTCGATATTTTCTTCAGGGGTGGGAATGTCGCCCTTTTCTATTGCGAGGTTAAGAGCAGAAACAACTGCCTCGCCAATTGTGTTTTTAATGTTTTCAATAATATTCATAGTGTTATCCTTTCGTTTTAACGGAAATATCAAGCGTGTTTACAGCAAATTTTTCATTATTAAAGTCAAGGTTGTATGAAAATTTTGCGTTTCCGCCGGATTTGTCTAAATTATTAGTAAGTTCAAAAAGCTCGGTTGCAACAGGAATTGAGCCGTAAGGCGTATTGTAGTTGCAAAGCTTTTTCTGACCAAGTTCAAATTCCATACGGCTTTCAACGTCCCCAAATCTGGACAGAAGAACATTGTCGGAGGAAATCTTGACCATGGTTGATGTGTTTTTAAAGCCTGTTAGTTCAGTTTCGTCGTATTTTATATAAAACTTACCGTCTCGCACAGAGAATTTTCCCACGGTTTCAAGCTCAATTTTGTCTCCGGGGGTCCCGTCGACCGGTTGCTGAACGGTAACAATTTTTATCATAGCGTTATTTTCCATTTACTCAACTCCAAGTTCAAATGCTAATTCAATGTGTCGGGAAATAATATCTTTAATGGTATATCCCTGATTTACCCAAAGCTTCGGATACATACTTATGGATGTGAAGCCCGGAAGAGTGTTGATTTCATTAAGATAAATTTTACCGTCATCACGGGAAAGGAAAAAGTCAACTCTGGCAAATCCGCGACACTCGGACACCTCATAAGCCTTAAGAGCAAATTCCTTTATTTTCTTTCTTGTTTCATCGTCAATGGGAGAAGGAATCATAAGAGCGGAATTTTCATCGGCGTATTTTGCGTCAAAATCATAAAAATCCTTTGCCGGCTTGATTTCACCGGGATATTCGGCAATCTCGGGTAAATAATTTCCGCGAACACTACACTCGATTTCTCTGGGATTTATGGCTTCCTCAATCATAACCTTATAGTCGTGAGTGAGAGCAAGTTTTATGCCTTCTTCAAGGTCTTTTCGGTTATATGCCTTTGTAACCCCCACTGATGAACCTGCATTTGGCGGTTTTATGAAGCAAGGATAACCAAGCTTTTCCTCAATATCCTCATAATTGATTTTTTCACCTTTTCTGTATTCAACCCAATCGGTAACAGGGATTCCTGCATTTCTGAAAAGAACCTTCGCAATGCATTTATCCATGCAAACAGCACTTCCTATAACTCCGCTTCCGATACAGGGAATACCGGCAACTGCACAAAGCCCCTGAATTGTTCCGTCCTCACCGTTTTTGCCGTGAAGAACAGGATAAACCGCATCTATTTTAATTTCTTCAACACCGCTTTTGGTGAACTTAAGGATGCATTTATGTTTTCTGTCGGGAGAGATGATTGCCTTGCAAGGAGCTTCCTCCTGCCAGCCTTCGTAAGGCAATTCGCCTTCAAAAAGATACCATTCTCCGTCCTTTGTTATTCCGATAGTTATTATATTATATTTTTCTCTGTCAATGTTTTCAAGAACAGTTCTGACGGACATAATAGAAACATCATGCTCGGAGGAGACTCCCCCAAAAAGGATGCATATGTTTTTTTTTGTCAAGCAAAAGACCTCCTATACATATTAATTCATTATTAAGTATACATCAAATCGTGTTAAAAATCAAGGTATAAACATAAATTTTTTGGTCAAGAATCAGTATAAATCAAATTTTCGGGAGGATTTTATGAAAAAAATAAATTTTTTTAAGGCAGGAATTGTGATTTTTGGTATTATTTTAGTGTTTTCAATAATTACATACGCTAAAAATACTCAAAAAAATATTGCAGACAGTGTTTTAAGACTTCATGTTATTGCAAACAGTAATTCTAAAGACGACCAGGAACTTAAGCTTAAGGTTCGGGACAGGCTTTTGTCGGAAGGAATGAATTTTTTTAATAAAAATATGAGCCTTGAAGATACAAAAAAGTATATAATTGAAAATAATGATGAAATACGGAAAATTGCAGAGGATGAAATCCGCAGAAACGGATATGATTATAAGGTAGAGATTATGGTCGGTGAGTTTGCCTTCCCTGCAAAATATTACGAAAGCATAATGCTCCCGTCGGGAAAATACGATGCTGTCAGAGTTATAATAGGTGAGGGAAAAGGCGAAAACTGGTGGTGTGTTATGTATCCGCCTATGTGCGCACTTGATGGAATTACCGTCAAAAACGGGAAAAATCAACTTAAAAAATCACTTTCGGGGGAGGAATACAGACTTATTTCAAAGAAAAATCCTCCCACCGAGATAAGATTTAAAATTGTTGATTTTATAAATTCTGTTTTTTGAAATTAAGGGGTATCTAAACCTTTAGTCTACGGAAAGTGGCGAGGGAGTTTCCTGAATACTCCTAACCCATTGATTTTAAAACATTGATGGAGCTTATGGCACTTATGGGGCACATAATATGGTTTCCGCTGTCGCTTAAGGTGATAAAGTCCTTGCCCACAGATTCAACAGTTCCCCGTTTTTCCATGCCGTCAGACAATGCAACATAAGCATAATCGCCAATATGTCCGCAAAGATGTGTCGGAAAATCGGTTTTCAGCTGACAGGATTGATTTGGATTTGACGGTTTTTGGTGTGAGGGTTGATTTGATGCAGGATATTCATAGATTGTGGGACGCTGAAGGTCTTCGGGTCTCGGCGGAAAAATGACCGGTGGTTGCTCATCAATCCATTCCCTGACAGATGTAACATTTTGTGCTGCCTGACCGCCGTAAAGCCCTGATGTTGATTCAGGACGGTTAAAGGTTCGGTCAGGGGTTGGTTGCGGTGGATTTTGTGCAGGCTGCGGCACTGCGTTTACAGCAGGCTTTTCTAAAATTTCCGGATTTGAAAAATTGTTTTGATTATTTGATGTTCCATAGTATCTCATTTGATACACCTCCATATAACAGAATATGCAGGATATTATTTTTTTGAAACAAAAATGAATAAAAAAATTTGAAAATGAAATAATAAGTTCAGAATAAGAAATTTATTCTGAATTTGATGAAAAATTTTAAGGAGTGAAAAAATTATGTCAGACAACAAAAACAATAAGAATAACAATCAGGACAAAAATAATCAGGAAAACAAAAACAAGAAAAACGACAATAAGAATAATTAAGAATTATTACCGCTTAAGTTAATTTAATAAAAAAGGACCGAAATCAGGTCCTTTTTTATTAAATTACTACATATCAAATAATCGCTTTAAGTAAATAATAAATTAGAGCAAAATATTTGCTTTAATAAAAATGCAGGCGAGGTGAAAAGTATGCAGTTTAAAAAAGTTTTGTTACCTTTTTGCTTAATCGCTCTGACTTTGACAACTCCTGTCCTTGCCGAAAATAAAGAGGTGATTATAACCGGACAGGGAATTGGAATAACACTAAATTCCGAGGGAGCGATGGTGACAGAAACAGCAAAGATAGAGACGAATGATAATCGGACGGTCAGCCCTGCAGAAACGGGAGGAATGCGAAAAGGGGATGTGATAACCGAAATAAACGGAGAAAAAATTAAATCTGTCAGCGATTTACACCGTGTCTTGTCCAAAACAAAGGAAAAGGCGGTTATGGCAAGAGTGAAAAGAAACGGGAATGAAATACCGTTAAAGCTCAAGCCTGTTCTCGCTTCTGACGGAGAATACAGGCTGGGCGTGTGGGCGAAAGATGCGACAACCGGTATTGGAACGCTGACTTATTATGAACCGCAAAGCGGAAGTTTCGGTGCTTTAGGACACGGAATATGTGACTCAGCTTCGGGAAAGCTCGTCGAAATTGAAGGCGGAGAAATTTCAAGGGCGACTATGGTTGCTCTTAATAAAGGTGAAAAAGGAAGACCGGGAGAGCTTCAGGGAATATTCAGTGATGCGGACAAACCAATAGGAACAATAGAGAAGAATACCTGCTGCGGAATTTTCGGAAAAATAGAGCTTCCTCAGGAAGAAATCCAAAATTCACAGAGTATAAAAGTGGGGACAAAAGCAGATGTCAGAGTTGGAAAAGCCTATATTCTGGCGAATATAGAAGGCGAAAAAACTGAAAAATTTGAGGTAGAAATTATTGATATTCCTGCTTTTACGGGGGATATAACCAAGGGAATGGTTATCAAGATAACAGATAAAAGACTTTTGGAGAAAACAGGCGGAATTGTAAGAGGAATGAGCGGTTCACCTATTGTCCAAAGCGGAAGACTTGTGGGTGCGGTTACTCATGTTTTTGTAAACGACCCCACACAGGGATACGGCATATTTATAGAAAATATGTTAGCTGAAGCAGAGAATTAAAATTGAATAAATAAGGTTGACGGCGGTGTTTAAAAAGTCAAAAAGACTTTTTAAACACCGCCTTGGTTTTAAGAGGATGTAAAAAAACGCAAGTATATTTTGCTGTAATCTTATTTATTTTATATTGACAGGACACAAAAACATTGATACAATATATGAGAAAAATAAGATACTATTGTATACAGCAATTTGTTAAGGAAAATATCAATATGACTTGTTTTTGTATAGATAATAAAATTTTTAGTGTTTTCTTACTGATAACAATAGTTGGAGAGTTTTTGCTCCCTTGGGTATTAAAACATTTTTATAAAGGATATAATGGTAAGATGATTGTTATGAGTGTTTTGGGCAATCCTAAAAGTCCCGTGAAAAACATTTATAATGCATGGCTTATATGGTTAGGTGTGTTTTTGCTGTTAAGTGCTTTTCTGCTGTTTAGGGAAGCTTGTGCAATTTCGGTTACATTAGCAGTGCTTACATTTATTTCGATTTCCGTTTTTGCGATAGGTGCCGGACTTATATCCGGATTTTTTAGCGTCAATGCTACAAAAGAAAATGACAGTTTTTCAGCAAAAATACACGGATATGGTTCTGCCACAGGCTTTATGAGCTTGTTGTTTTTCCCTTTGTTACAAAGCATAGAAGGGTTTATGAGTAACAATATCACGAAAGGGCTTATCTGCATCGTTGCGTTTATACTGTCGGTAACATTTTTTGTATTCTTTATTATGGGAGATAAAGAAGAATTTAAAAAAACCGTTTTCTCTTATGAAGGACTTTGGCAAAGGTTGAGTTTATTTTTTATGTATATTCCTTTTTTGTATATTGCAATAAATAATCTTGTTTTTTAATTGGATATTTTTAATGCATCGAAATCAATTTTTCCGCATAAATTCAACGAAAAGTCCGTTCCACAGAAAATAAAGTTACAGACGGTCAAAATAATACTTGACAAATGACGAAAGATGTGGTAAAATGTTAAAAGATTTTTTTGGAGGCGAAGATGATGTTTTTTGCGAAAAATAGTTCAAAGAATTCATCGAAAGATGCAAAAACCGTTGCACCTTGTTTTCGTGTTGCCGGAAAGTCATTAAATAGCGTATTTTTTGCAGACATTGTTTTGGCAGTGTCTGTTTTTTTGTGCTTGATTTATGCCATTAGCCTAATTGACATAATCGGAATTATAATTATTCTAAACCTTATAATTCTTATAAGTCGACTATGTATGAAAAAGCGAAATTTAAGCAGGGCAT
This sequence comes from Oscillospiraceae bacterium, assembly GCA_015068605.1. Lineage (GTDB taxonomy): Bacteria > Bacillota > Clostridia > Monoglobales > Monoglobaceae > SIG454. The sequence goes on along the minus strand of SVKF01000006.1, from coordinate 48,893 downwards.
TTTGAAGAAATTTGTTTAATTGTTGCGGTTTTGCTTTTTCGGGCAGAGCCGCATTTGGTTTTTTATCAGATGAATTTGGAGGCATAAAATAAATGAAGATTATTGATTTTCACACACATATATATCCTGAAAAAATTGCAGAAAAGGCTGTTGAATCCGTTGGTGAGTTTTATGGAATTCCTATGGACGGCAAGGGGACGGCAAAGGCTCTCATAGAGGAGAGTCGAAAATGCGGAATAACCAATCACGTTGTCCACTCTGTTGCGGTTACGGCTTCGAGAGTTGAAGCGATAAATGACTATATTGCTTCCCAATGCGAGGAATACAGCGAGTTTTATGGATTCGGCACGATGCACGCCGATTTTGAGAATAAAATTGAAGAAATTGAAAGAACCCGGAAAATGGGGCTTATGGGGGTTAAAATTCATCCCGACACTCAGAAGTTTAATATGGATGACAAGAGGATGTATGAGCTTTATGATTACCTTCGTGAGAATAAAATTCCGCTACTCATTCATTGCGGAGACTATCGCTATGATTTTTCCCACCCGAGAAGGCTAAAGAAAATTCTTCACGATTTCCCCGGGCTTGTTGCAATCGGTGCACACTTTGGCGGTTGGTCAATGTGTGATTACGCTTATGAATATCTTGAAAATGAGAATTGCTTTGTTGATACATCAAGTTCCTATTGGATGCTTGGGCTGAAACGGGCAAGGGAGCTTATACGACTATATGGAGCAGAACGTGTGGTCTTTGGGACGGATTTCCCTATGTGGAGCGTTTCCGAGGAGCTTAAGAAATTTTTCGATATGGAGCTTACGGATGAAGAAAATCGTTTGATTCTATGCGACAACGCTTTGCGTATATTAAATAAAGAGGTGTAAAATATGATTGAAATTGCAGTATCAGATATAACATTAAGAGAAGAAGGGAAAGGTTATTCCTTAAGCTTTAAAGAAAAAATAGAAATTGCAAAAATTCTCGACAAGGTGAATGTTGATGTGATTGAAACCGCTCCGATAACGAACGGTAAGACGGATGTCTTGTATCTCCATTCAATAGCTCCCCTTATCAAAAACAGTATTTTATCTTGTCCTGTGGGGCTTGATGAAAAATCCGTTGAGGAAACATTTGATGCGATTAAAGAGGCGGCAAAGCCAAGGCTTCATATTATGATTCCCGTTTCAACGGTTCAGATGGAATATCTTGTTGGCAAGAAGCCAAAGGTTATGCTTGAAATTGCCGAGAAGGTTGTAAGAAAAGCAAAATCTCTTTGCAGCGATGTTGAAGTTTCTCTTATAGATGCAACGAGAGCAGAGAAAGAGTTTTTAAGTCAGATTATGGGAAAGGTTATTAAATGTGGTGCAGGCACGGTTACGCTTTGCGACAGCACAGGCGAAATGCTTCCGTCGGAATTTAAAGACTTTTTAAGCGGAATTTATGAAGCAGTGCCTGAAATGAAGGCTGTCAGAGTTTCCGTTGAATGTTCGGATTCCCTTAATATGGCGGCGGCTTGCGCTCTTTCCTGTATAGACAGCGGAGTTACTCAGATTAAAACCTCGGTTATCTCCAATGAATATCCAAAGCTTAACGCAGTTGCAAAGGTGTTCCGTGAAAAGGGCGATGCTCTTGGGGTTGCGACTAAAATAAATATGACGGTTCTTGACAACTCCGTTAAGAAGATTAAGCTTATGACAAGAGGTGCAAATTCATATTCTCCTTTTGATGGGGGAACAACATCGGAAAGTGATGAGAATTTTGTTCTTTCCGCAACTGATGATATTGCCTCGGTTAAGCTTGCGGTTCATAAACTTGGATATGAGCTTTCTGACGAAGATAACGCAAAAGTTTATGACGAATTTTTGAAAATTTCCAAAAGTAAGAAGGTTGGAGCAAAGGAGCTTGATGCCATTGTTGCATCTGTTGCAATGCAGGTTGTTCCTACATATAAACTCAAAAGCTATGTTATAAATAACGGAAATATTATCACACCAACAGCTCATATTGAGCTTGAACGTGACGGGGAAATCCTCCAGGGCTTCTGTATTGGCGATGGTCCCGTTGATGCGGCATTTTTGGCTATTGAACAGATAACGGGGCATCATTTCGAGCTTGACGATTTCCAAATTCAGTCGGTTACGGAAGGCAGAGGGGCTATGGGCTCAAGCATTGTTAAGCTCCGTCACAACGGCAAACCCTATTCGGGGAAAGGAATTTCAACGGATATTATCGGTGCAAGTATAAATGCTTATATAAACGCCCTCAATAAAATTTATTTTGAGGAGGAAGTTCGATGAAATTATCATTTTCGACAAATAAATGGAATGACTTAACCTTGACAGAGTTTTTTGATTTGGCAAGGGAATATAAGTTTGACGGTTTTGAGATTCATGATGTTTCAAAGCTTAAAGAGGCGGATATAATCGATGCTCCCTTTAAACTTATGGAATATGGTCTTAAAGTCTCCTGTATTGATATGGTAAGTGATATATCGGGAGATAAGGATAAGGCTGAGGAAGAACTGGATAAATGTCTTGAAGTTGCAAAGGCTCTTCGTGTTCCTTATATAAGACTTAAGGCGATGAGCGAGGATGGCGCTTATGAGTTTATTCAAAATGCCATTCCGAAAGCGGAGAAAAGCGGAATTGTTCTCTTGATTGAAACCGCAGGTGTGTATGCAGATACGGCAAAACTCCGTGACTTTTTGAGAGAATTTGCAAGTGACAATCTTGCGGCACTTTGGGATTTCCACCATCCTTACAGAATACACGGTGAAAGCCCCGAACAGAGTATAACAAATCTTGGCGCTTATGTGAAGCACGTTCATATAAAGGATTCTCAGAGTTTTGAGACGAAAAGTCTTATTGGTGAGGGAACGCTTCCTGTTTCAAAGTTTTTAGAAGCGCTCAGAAGTGTAAACTATGACGGATTTTTCTCGATTGAATGGAATCCTTTGTGGGATGACGAAATCAGCGAACCGGATATTATTTTCCCACACTTCGTAAGCTTTATGTCAAGATACAAAAGCCTTTCAAGAGGAAAGTCAGCTCTCTATGAAAATAAGGCGAAGACAGGAAAATTCGTGTGGAAAAAGGATGCTTTGATTGAAAAGACTTTTTCGCAGGTGCTTGATAAAATGGTTCAGGAATTTCCTGACCAGTACGCAATTAAGTATACAACCCTTGATTATACAAGAACATACTCCCAGTTCAGAGATGATGTTGATACCTTTGCAAGAAGCCTTATAGCTCTTGGGGTTAAGGCAGGAGACCATGTTACCGTTTGGGCAACAAATGTTCCTCAATGGTATATTGCGTTCTGGGCAACAACGAAAATCGGAGCGGTTTTGGTTACCATGAACACCGCTTACAAAATCCACGAAGCGGAATATCTTTTAAAGCAGTCCGATACTCACACTCTTATTATGATTGACTCATACAGAGATTCAAACTATTCGGAAATTATCGGTGAGCTTTGTCCCGAGCTTGAAAACACGAAAGAGGGAGAGCCTCTCCATTCAAAGAAACTTCCGTTCCTTCGTAATGTTATAACAGTTGGATTTAAGAAAAAGGGCTGCATAACATGGGAAAATGCCATCGCAAGAGCGGACAGCGTTCCTCTTGATGAGGTGTACAGAATGGCGGCGGCGGTTAATGTCAATGATGTTTGCAATATGCAGTATACATCAGGAACAACAGGCTTCCCTAAAGGTGTTATGCTGACACACTATAATATAGTAAATAATGGAAAATGTATTGGTGACAGAATGGATTTGTCAACGGCGGACAGAATGATGATTCAGGTTCCTATGTTCCATTGTTTCGGTATGGTTCTTGCAATGACCGCAACAATGACCCACGGCGGAACAATCCTGCCCCTTCCGTATTTTTCACCAAAGCCTGCCCTCTCTTGCGTAAACAGAGAGAGAATAACAGCTTTCCACGGTGTTCCGACAATGTTTATTGCTATGCTTGAGCACCCTGATTTTGAAAACACGGATTTCTCGTATATGCGAACAGGAATTATGGCAGGCTCGCCTTGTCCTGAGCCGATTATGAATCAGGTTATCGAGAAGATGAATATGAAAGAGATAACCATTGTATACGGTCAGACAGAAGCGTCTCCGGGCTGTACAATGAGCAGTACGGATGACAGCGTTGCGGTTCGTGTTGCAACGGTGGGAAGAGCGCTCCCTGAAATTGAATGTAAAATAGTTGACCCTGAAACGGGCGAGGATTTGCCCGATAATGTGACAGGTGAATTTGTTGCAAGGGGCTATAATATAATGAAAGGGTATTATAAAATGCCCGAAGCCACAGCGGCGGCTATTGACAAAGACGGCTGGCTCCATACGGGAGACTTGGCACTTCGCACTCCTGAGGGAAATTATAAAATCACAGGCAGACTTAAGGATATGATTATCCGTGGCGGTGAGAACATCTACCCGAAAGAGCTTGAAGAGTTTATCTATACCAACGATAAGGTTAAGGATGTTCAGGTTATCGGTATTCCTGATGAACAGTATGGCGAGGAAATTATGGCGGTTGTCATTTTGAAAGACGGCGAAAGTATGACAGAAGAAGAAATGAAAGACTACTTCCGTGCAAGAATAGCGAAGCATAAATGTCCTAAATATGTGGATTTCGTTAAGGAATTCCCAATGAACGCCGCAGGTAAAATTCTTAAGTATAAAATGCGTGAAGACGCTCAGAAAAAGTTAAATATTAAAAAGGTTGACGGCATTGTTGCCGAATAATCGGGAAAGGATGATAAAAATGGAAATTAAAATTACAAAAACATCAACTCCAAAAGCAAAACCAACAGGTAAGCTTGGCTTCGGTAAAGTATTTACTGACCATATGTTTATGATGAACTACACAGAGGGAAAAGGCTGGCACGATGCAAGAATCGTTCCTTATGAGAAGATTACTCTTGATCCATCTGCTATGGTTTTCCACTACGGTCAGGAAATGTTTGAAGGTCTTAAGGCTTATATGGGCGCTGACGGAAAGGCAAGACTTTTCCGCCCCGATATGAATGCAAAAAGAACAAACGCAACAAATAAGAGACTCTGCATACCACAGCTCCCTGAAGAAGATTTTGTTGAAGCTGTAAGAGCGGTTGTTGAGGTTGATAAGGACTGGATTCCGACAGAAGACGGAACATCTCTCTATATCAGACCGTTCATCATCGCAACAGACGAATTTTTAGGGGTTGCTCCATCTAAAACATACCTCTTTATAATAATCCTCTCTCCAAGCGGTGCTTACTACGAAAGCGGTCTTGCTCCTGTTGGAATTTGGATTGAAGATGACTATGTTAGAGCGGTTAAAGGCGGTATCGGTTTCGCTAAAACAGGCGGAAACTATGCGGCAAGCCTTGCGGCTCAGGTTAAGGCTCACGACGACGGTTATTCCCAGGTTCTCTGGCTTGACGGCGTTGAAAGAAAATATATCGAAGAAGTTGGCGCTATGAATATTTTCTTCAAGATTGACGGAAAAATCATAACACCAATGCTCAGCGGAAGTATTCTTCCCGGTATAACAAGAGACTCTGTTCTTCAGCTTTGCAGAAACTGGGGACTCGAGGTTGAGGAAAGAAAGATAAGCGTTGATGAGCTTATTACAGCTCAGAAAGAGGGAAGACTTGAGGAATGCTTCGGAACAGGAACTGCCGCGGTTATATCCCCTGTCGGAAAGCTCCGCTATAAGGACGATGTTATGCTTATCAATAACAATGAAATCGGCGAAATCAGCCAGAAGCTCTATGATACAATAACAGGTATCCAGTGGGGCAAAATCGAGGATGAAAACAAATGGACACTGTTAGTTTAAATCGTAAAAGAATAACGGTTTTTGCAGGGCATTACGGTAGCGGAAAAACCAATATTGCAGTTAATTATGCCCTAATGCTCAGTTCGACTTGCGAAAAGGTTTCAATCGCTGATTTGGATATTGTAAATCCGTATTTTCGGACAAAGGATTCTCATAAAGCCCTTGAAAAAGCGGGGATAAGGCTCATTTCTTCGGAATATGCCAACACAAATGTTGACACTCCCGCCCTTCCGGCTGAAGTATATTCCATTTTCGGGAATAAAACAATTTCTGCAGTTATTGATGTGGGCGGTGATGACCGTGGAGCATTAGCCCTCGGCAGATATGTCCCATATATAATCGAAGAGAATGACTATGAGATGCTCTTTGTTATAAATAAATACAGATTTTTGACAAAGGATGCAATATCAACCATTGAGGTTATGCGAGAAATCGAATTTGCGGCAGGAATTAAGTTTACGGGGATTGTCAATAACTCCAATCTTGGTGAGGAAACCACGGCGGAAACAGTATTAAGCTCCGTTTCCTATGCAAATGAGGTTTCGGAATTATCAGGACTTCCCATAAAAATGACAACAGTGAAAAAATCCCTTGAGGATGAACTTAAGGACAAAATAAATAATATTGTGCCACTTGAACTTTATGTAAGACAATCGTGGCTTAAGGAGGAGAAATAATGGCAAAGGTTACATTTAATGAAAACTTATGTAAAGGCTGTGGGCTTTGCGTAACAGCGTGCCCCAAAAAAATAGTTGCATTAAAAAATACATTAAATGCAAAAGGCTACAGCCCTGCAGGCGTAACAAATCCGGACGAGTGTATTGGTTGTGCATTTTGCGCGACTATGTGTCCCGACTGCGTTATCACAGTCGAGAAATAGGTGAAATTTCTCCCGAACGCTATGCTATGAACAAATCGAACCGCTCGCAGTACACACGGGTACGGCTTCGGGATTCGATTTGTCCATTCGGAAAAAATTTCTCACTATTTCTGAAAAACGGAGAGAATTGTGATAAACACGAGCAGGCTTCACGACTCGGCGTATACGGAATACGCCTTCGTACTTGCTCGTAGATTTCTCATCAAATTCCCCGCTACTTCCCCCTAATGCCATCCTTGTGTAAAGGAGGGTGGCGTGTGAAACGCGACGGGAGGATTGTTTAAAACAAATTTTATAAGGAGAATAATAAAATGAGTGAAAAAGTTTTAATGAAAGGTAATGAAGCTTTGGCGGAAGCTGCCATAATGGCAGGCTGTCATCATTACTTTGGTTATCCTATTACCCCTCAGACAGAGGTTGCGGCTTATATGTCCAAAAGACTTCCTAAAATTGAGGGTGGTGTATTTTTGCAGGCAGAAAGTGAAATTGCGGCAATCAATATGGTTATGGGTGTTGCGTCAACCGGTAAAAGAGTTATGACATCATCTTCAAGCCCCGGTATTTCCTTAAAAGGCGAAGGTATTTCATACATAGCAGGATGTGACCTTCCTGCCTTAATCGTTAATGTTCAGCGTGGCGGCCCCGGTCTTGGCGGTATTCAGCCCAGCCAGTCTGACTATACTCAGGCGACAAAAGGTCCGGGTCACGGTGACTTCAGACTTATTGTTTTAGCTCCGGCATCCGTTCAGGAAATGGTTGATATGACATTTAAGGGCTTTGAACTTGCTGATAAGTATCAGATGCCCGTTATGCTTTTATCTGACGGAACAATGGGCCAGATGATGGAACCTGTTTCTCTTGAGGCCGGCGAAGTTAAAAAGTATGACAAGCCGTGGGCACTTACCGGAACAAAAGGTGAAAGAAAGCCCAATATCGTAAATTCTCTTTACTTAAAGGCTGACGAGCTTGAAAAAGTGAACTTTGAAAGATATGAGCGTTATGCGAAAATCGAAAAAGAAGAGGCTCTTTGGGAAGAATACAGAATGGAAGATGCCGAAGTTTGTATTGTTGCATTTGGTGTTGCAGCAAGAGTTTCAAAGAATGCAATTGATGCGGCAAGAGAAAAGGGCATAAAAGTTGGTATGATAAGACCGATTACTCTTTGGCCGTTCCCGAAAGAAGCACTTTTAAAGGCTGCTGATAAGGTTGATAAGTTTATTTCTGTTGAGCTCAATATGGGACAGATGAAGGATGATATTGAACTTGCAATCCGTTGCAAGAAGGATGTTCTCCTTTGCAACAGAACAGGCGGAATGATTCCGACGGTTGAGAATGTTCTCGGCAAAATTGAAGAAGCAATAGGAGGTACAAAATAATGGCTATTGTATTTGAAAAACCAAAGGGTTTAACCGATGTGCCGCTCCATTACTGCCCGGGCTGTACACACGGTATAATTCACAGATTAGTTGCAGAAGCTCTGGACGAACTCGGAGTAACAGGCAGAGCAATAGGTGTTGCGCCTGTTGGATGTTCGGTTTTTGCATATAATTATTTTAACTGCGATATGGTTCAGGCGGCTCACGGTCGTGCTCCGGCAGTTGCAACGGGTGTTAAGCGTTCTGACCCTGATAATATCGTTTTCACTTATCAGGGTGACGGTGACCTTGCCGCTATCGGAACAGCTGAAACTGTTCACAGTGCCGCAAGAGGAGAAAATATAACTGTTATCTTCGTAAACAATGCGATTTACGGTATGACAGGCGGACAGATGGCTCCGACAACTCTTCCCGGTCAGGTTACTCAGACTTCTCCATACGGCAGAGATACAGAAAAGGTTGGATTCCCTGTTAAGGTTTGTGAAATGCTTTCTCAGGTTGACGGCGCAACATATCTTGAAAGAGTTGCGGTTAACAATGTTAAGAATGTTAAAGCTGCTAAAGCTGCAATCAAAAAGGCGTTCCGGAATCAGATTGAAGGCAAGGGCTTCTCTTTAATTGAAGTGTTGTCAACTTGCCCGACAAACTGGGGTATGACACCTGAAAATGCCATAAAATGGCTTGAAGAAAATATGATGCCGTATTATCCGCTGGGAGTATATAAGGATAAAACAGCGACCGAGGAGGCGAAATAAATGAATAAAGAGATACTTATTGCAGGCTTCGGTGGTCAGGGAATTTTGTTTTCGGGAAAATTTCTGGCTTACGAAGGCTTGATAGATGGAAAAGAAGTTTCATGGCTCCCGTCTTACGGTCCTGAAATGAGAGGTGGTACTGCAAACTGCAGTATTATTATAAGCGACAACAAAATTGGCTCACCAATCGTTGATAAGCCGGATGTTTTAATTGCTATGAATGCGCCGTCTTTTGATAAATATATAACAGAGGTTAAAGCAGGTGGTCAAGTTTTCGTTGACAGTTCACTCATTGATGCGAAAACTGATAGAGATGATGTTGAGGCTTATTATATTCCTGCAACCAAAATGGCGGCAGAAGAAGGCTTAACAGGTCTTGCGAATATGATTATTTTAGGTCTTTTTATCAAGAAATCGGGAATTATGCCTGACGAAAATATTGAAAAGGCTATGAGAAAAGTTGTATCTGCTAAGAAGGAAAAGCTTTTTGACCTTAACATGAAGGCTGTTGAGTTGGGATATAACTACGAAGCTTAATTTGAGAAAATAAAATTTAATATAAAATTAAAAGAAGGAGGAACTTTTATGAACGATCAGATTAAGGATATTGGAATGCGTTTGGCATCGCTCCGTGATGACATGGAAATTTCACAGCAGGAAATGGCAGAAAAGCTTGGCGTTGATATCGAAACTTATTTGGCTTATGAAAAAGGAGATATGGACTTTTCTTTCAGTGTAATTTATAAAGCGGCTGAAGTTTTGGGTGTTGATGTTTTAGACTTGATTTCGGGGAGTGCACCGACTATTTCAATGTGCTGTATGGTTAAAAAGGGTAAGGGCTACAGTGTAAAGCGTGAAGATGAATATGACTATAAGCATCTTGCTTACACATTCAGAAACAAAAAGTCAGAGCCGTTTTTGGTAACCATAACACCCGATGATAAGCCCCCGGTTATGCACGGGCATGAAGGACAGGAGTTTAACTATGTCATATCAGGGAAAATGATGCTTTATATTGGTGATATTTCCTATGAATTATCAGAAGGCGACAGTGTTTATTTTGATTCAAGCGTTCCTCACGCAGAGGTTGCCCTTGGAGACAAGGAAGCACAGTTTATCGCCGTTGTAGTTAAATGACATAAATTTTGAGGTGATAAAAATGGCAATATATGAAAAATTTGTCGGCGCTTCAAGAGATGATTTTATCTCTCTGAAAGACGCCCAGAAAAACTATAAACTATCATATAGCGATGACTTTAACTTCGCTTATGATGTAATAGACGAGCTTGGTAAAACAAAGCCTGATAAGCTTGCTATGCTTTGGGTTTCCAAAGACGGAGAGGAAAGAAGATTTACCTTCCGTGATATGATGCTTTATTCTAATAAAGCGGCAAACTATTTCAATTATATGGGAATCAAAAAGGGTGACAAGGTTATGCTTGTTCTCAAAAGAAGTTATTACTTCTGGTTCTGTATTTTAGGTCTCCATAAAATCGGTGCCGTTGTTGTTCAGGCGACCAATATGCTCAAGGCAAAAGATTATGTTTACCGCTGTAATGCGGGTAAAATCAAGGCTGTTGTTGTAACAGGCGATGGAATGGAAACGGAGTATTTTGACGAGGGTGGCGACCAGTACGAAACAATTGAGAAAAAGTTTGTTCTCGGTCATAAGAATGCAGGGAATGACTGGATTGATTTTGAACAGGGCTTTGAGCTTGCAAACTCCGATTGGCAAAGACCGACAGGGGATGCGGCAGTTAAGGCTGATGATATGATGCTTATGGCGTTTTCGTCAGGCACATCCGGCTATCCGAAAATCATAACCCATAACTTTAAATACCCGTTAGGACATATTATGACCGGTGTTTTCTGGCACAGAGTTGTTGACGGTGGTCTGCATTTTACAATTTCGGACACAGGCTGGCTTAAGTCTCTCTGGGGGAAAATCTATGGTCAGTGGTTTGGTGAAAGTGCTGTATTGGTATATGACTTTGAGAAATTTGACGGTGCGGATATTTTAAGCAAGCTTGAAAAATATAAAGTGACAACATTCTGTGTACCGCCGACAATGTATCGAATGATACTGGAAAATGATGTGACGAAATACGATTTGTCAAGTCTTACCCATTGTTGTACGGCAGGCGAAGCGTTAAATCCCGAAATATATAATAAATGGCTTAACGCAACGGGACTTAAAATATACGAGGGCTTCGGGCAGACCGAAACAACCCTTTGTATCGCAACAATTTATCCGTGGTCAGAGCCAAATCCGGGTGCAATCGGATTCCCTGTTCCGGGGTATGATGTGCATATTTTGGGTGATGACGGAGAGTCTTGCCCGAGAGGTGCAACGGGAGAAATCTGCATAAGAGTTTTAAGCGAAATGCGTAAAACCTGCGGCCTTTTAGATTCCTATAATTTCAGCGAGGAAGACACGAAGAAGGCGCTTCACGATGGATTCTATCATACGGGGGATACTGCATATCGTGACGAAAAGGGAACTTTCTGCTATGTGGGCAGAAATGACGATGTTATTAAATCATCGGGCTACAGAATAGGACCGTTTGAGATTGAAAGTGTACTTTTAGAGCATCCTGCGGTTAAAGAAGTTGCAGTAACCGGTGTTCCTGACCCGATAAGAGGCTTTGCTGTTAAGGCAACAATTGTGTTAAATGACGGCTTTTGCGGTTCTGACGAGCTTACAAAAGAGCTTCAGAAATATGTTAAGGACAACACAGCTCCATATAAATATCCGAGAGTTGTTGAATATGTTGATGCACTTCCGAAGACCTTTAACGGTAAAATCCGCCGAAGTGAAATCAGAGATAATGATGCGGTTAATTCAAAATAAAATATTAAATCCTTCTGCATAGAAATTGTAGGAGGATTTTTATTGACATAACCATAAAATGGTGTTATAATATAAGGCGTTTTGAAAAATTTTTATTCTTTTGGAGTGAAAAGTATGATCGAATTTGAAAAAATGCATACAGGAGAGCTCTATCTTCCCGGTGGCGATGAAATAATGGAAAAGCAGCTTAAATGCTTAGATAAGCTTTATGATTTTAATGCAACAAGACCGACAGAGCTTGAAAAAAGGGAAGAACTTCTCAATGAAATGTTTGCGGAAATTGGTGAGGGGTGTTACATAGAACCGCCGCTTCATGCTAACTGGGGTGGAAAGCACGTGCATTTCGGGAAAAATGTTTATGCGAATTTCAACCTTACCCTTGTTGATGATACTCATATTTATGTTGGGGATTATACAATGTTTGGTCCGAATGTGACGGTTGCAACGGCAGGTCATCCGATAAATCCACAGCTTCGCGAGAAAGCTTATCAGTACAATATGACCGTTAAAATCGGAAGAAACTGCTGGATTGGTGCAGGTGTTGTAATTGTTCCGGGGGTAACCATAGGGGATAACACGGTTATCGGAGCGGGAAGTGTTGTAACAAAGGATATTCCGTCAAATGTTGTTGCGGTTGGAAATCCATGCAGAGTTCTTCGTGAAATAGACGAAAGAGACAGAGAATATTATTTTAAGAATAGAAAAATAAACTTATAGGAGGTGTAAAAAATGGATGTATTTAAACTGGTTATGGAGCAAATGTTGACAATATTTGCGTTTATGGCGACGGGGTTTGTTCTTCGGAAATGGAATTTCCTGCCTGAAAATACGGGAACGGTTTTATCAAAGCTTGAAAATTATGTTTTAGTTCCGGCTCTCGTTTTCGGAAATCAGCTTACCCATTGCAATATTGAAACATTTAAGGAAAATTCACAGCTTATGTTATATGGAGTTGTGTTGATATTGGCGGCTATATTGGTTGCCTTTCCCTTATCGCGTCTGTTTATAAGAAATGCTGATGGCGATTCAAAAAAGGAATATATGAGGAGCATTTACAGATATGCTTTGATTTTTGCAAATTTCGGGTTTATGGGAAATTTTGTTGTTCAGGGAATATGGGGCGACGAAATGTTCTATAAATACACAATGTTTTGCTTCCCTCTTTGGATTATCTGTTATTCATTCGGGATTTACATACTCATTCCCAAAAATTCAAATGAGGGACTTATAAGCAACCTGAAAAAAGGAATTTTGACTCCGCCTATTATCGGAATGGTTCTCGGTATGATTTGCGGAATGTTGAATCTTGGACAATATATACCGAGATTTCTTTTGACAACCCTTGATAATGCGGCAGGGTGTATGGGACCTTTGGCTATGATTCTGGCAGGTATTATCATAGGCGGATTTGAATTTAAAAGCCTTCTTAAGAATGGAAAGGTGTATTGGGCAACATTTTTAAGACTTATTGTCATTCCTGCAATTTTCATATTCGTATTGAAAATTTTAGGAACTGATGATGAAATTGTGGCTATGGCTCTTATCGCTTTTGCAACTCCTCTTGGTATGAATACGATTGTTTATCCTGCGGCTTATGACGGCGATACAAAAACAGGGGCATCAATGGCGATGATTTCTCATGGATTATCGGTTATAACAATTCCGATTATGTATCTGATTTTTGTTGTGCTTTGGTAGGAGAGAAGAGAAATGACCAAAACGAAATCTATTTTACTAACTATCATAGGAACAATGATAACAGCCTTTGGAATAGGGGTTTTCCTGACTCCTAACAAGATTGTAGGCGGTGGTGTTTCGGGTCTTTCGACTATTCTTTATCACGCATTTTCTGTTCCGCCGGGTGTCAGCTTTTTTGTTATAAACTTTATTTTTCTGGCTATCGGATTTAAGGTTTTGGGAAAAGAGTTCACGCTTAAAACAATGCTTGGGGCATCTCTGATTTCCCTTTTTGTGCAGATTTTTTCATACATTCCGTATTACACGGAAAATACTATGCTTGCAACGGTTTTCGGAGGAACTCTTTACGGTTTGGGAATAGGTCTTGGTTTTGTTGCAGGTGCGTCAACAGGGGGAACAGATATTTTAGGAAGACTTATCCAGTGTAAATTTTCCACAGTTCCCATAGGTAAGCTTTTGCTTGTGGTTGACGGGATAATCATTTTTGTGTCACTTGTAATATTTAAAAATATTGAGCTTACTCTTTTTGGTGTAATTGCTTTGTTTATATCAAGCTTTGCGGTGGATTTTGTAATCGGTAGATTTAATATTTCAAGGATTGCCTTTATAATAACGGAAAAGGGGGACGAGATTTCGCAGTATCTTGTTTCAACCTCTCCGAGAGGGGTTACGATTATTGATGTTATCGGAGCGTATACAAATGATGCGAAAAAAATGCTTTTCTGTGCCCTTAAAGAGGGGGAAAGTGATGTTTTTCAGAGGAAAATTCTGGAAATTGACTCTACTGCATTTATAGTTTTCAGCGAATCACAGAGGATAAAGGGCAACGGCTTTTATTTGTATAAATAAAACTAAATACGACAAAAAATAAGAAGTGTTTGCGTTATAATAAAACTGTTATTAAACAGTTGGAGGGTGAAAAATGACACCTGTTATATACGCAGACATTCTTTTTTTGTACAATTTTTTGATAAATTCCGTAATTCTTGCCATAACGGCAAGACTTATCAATGCGAAAATTAATATACTGAAAATAGCCATGGGAGCGGTGCTCGGAGGAGTTTATTCGGTTTTTATGTTTTTTCCCGCTGTGAGAATTTTGTATTCACTTGTTTTGAAAATCCTTATTCTTTTCGGAATTTTTTATCTGGTTTTTGGCGGAAATTCCATACATAAGGTTATAAAAAGCTTTGCGGTTTTTATGACAGTAAATTTTGCTTTGGGCGGAGTGATGTTTGCCCTGGTATTCCTGACTGATTTTGGCGTTTTGGTGGGAACGGTTGTATCGGGAACGGAAATATATATGAATTTAGGTCCGCTCATAATTGTATCGGGAATAGGACTTACATATATGATTCTTGGTCTTCATCAAAGCGCAAGAAAAAGGGCGGCCTATGAACAGAGCCTAATTAAACGGGTAGGGATTGAATATAAAGGACGGATAGCGGAGCTTAATATGTTTATGGACACGGGATGTCGGCTTTATGACCCTGTAAATGACAGACCGGCAGTTATTGCGGAATTAAGATGCTTAAAAATTATTTTAGAGCCATGTGAGCTGGAAATAATAGAGGGCTGCTTTGATGTATCGGAGGCTTATATGAGAGGGCTTCGGGTATTGAATATGCGCACTGTCAGCGGAGAAATGACAGCTTTTGGGATTGTTGCAGACCGAATTTTCGGAGAGGAGTTTGAGGTGAAAAATATAACCGTGGCTCTTGTCAAAAACAGAATAAGCGAACAATATAACGGGATTATGAATCCGGAAATTTTAAATGAAAATATATGTGATAAGGAGTATGCTTTATGAGAAAAGTTTTTATTAAATTTAAAATATTTATTATGAAATTATTTTTTCGGTTTTCGGAAGAGGGCGAGGTTCATTATGTGGGAGGGACAGAAACTCTTCCGCCGCCGCTTAACGCAAAAGATGAACGCAAATATATCGAAATGCTGTCGGGGAAAGCGGCAGGAAAAGCTAAATCGGTTTTAATAGAAAGAAATCTTCGCCTTGTTGTTTATATTGCAAAGAAATTTGAAAATACGGGAGTGGGTGTTGAAGACCTTATTTCAATCGGAACAATCGGTCTCATAAAGGCGATAAATACATTTAATGCAGAGAAGAAAATAAAGCTTGCGACCTATGCATCACGCTGTATTGAAAACGAAATTTTGATGTATTTAAGAAAAAACAATCCGTCAAAGGTCAGTATTTCCATCGATGAACCGCTTAATGTGGACTGGGACGGGAATGAACTTTTGTTATCGGATATTCTGGGAACGGATGAAGATATAACCCAAAGGGAAATTGAGGATAAAGTGGACAAAGAGCTTTTACATATTGCCATGTCGAGATTATCGGGAAGAGAACGGTTTATAATGGAGCTTCGATTTGGGATAAACGGAGACGGAGATGAAAAAACTCAGAAACAGGTTGCGGATATGCTCGGAATTTCCCAATCATATATATCCCGTCTTGAAAAAAGAATAATAGAACGCCTGAAGAAAGATATGGAGAAAATGATGAATGGATAAAAATTTTGTTGAAAATAGTGAAATATCATTTGACAAAAGACTGTTAATGTGGTAGAATATAATGAGGAATTTGCTAATCAAAAGCATAATGAATTAGGAGAGCTACTATGAATGAATTTGAAAAATTTAGTATGAAACAGATGGCCGAAGTCCTTTTGGCGAATATTAAATTCATTGTTGCAACAACAATGTTCTTTGTTATAGCTGCATTTATTTACAGCGAAGCGATGGTTATACCTATGTACCAATCGTCGGTGTCTCTTTATGTGAGCAATAACAGAGAGAACACCATGTATGAAAATAAGATGCAGAGTCAGGATATTTCTGCATCAAAAATGCTTGTTCCGACGTGTGTTGAAATCGTGAAGAGTGACAGAATGCTCGGAAGAGTTGCGGAAGATATTAAGTCGAAAAATCTTTCTTACAGTGCACCTGCCATAGGAAGAATGTTGACGACGGAAATTATTGAAGATACAGAAATGTTCAGAATTATTATACAGTGTAATGACCCGGTGGTTGCGAGGGATATTGCAAACACCTTTGCGGATGTTGCTCATGACCAGATAACGGAAATCATTAAGGCAAGTTCCGTTGAGATAGTGGACAGAGCTGCCCTGTCTCGTGAGAAGGTGTCTCCTAATGTTATGATGAATACGATTCTCGGATTTATTATAGGTCTTATATTGAGCTGTGCGTTCATTGCACTCAGAGAAATATTTGATGTCAGAATTAAGAATGAATCGGATCTTGAAAAGTCATTCAACTATCCTATTCTCGGTGTAATTCCAAAGATTGGTTCATCAAATGGCGGTCAGGAAAGTTATTATTACAGGAATAGTTACTACAGATATTCAAAGGGAGGTTCCTATTATGGCAGAGAAAGTAAATAATCCGGAAACAGCGGTAGCGGAAAAGCCCAAGAAGGTAGTCAAAACAAGAGAAGACAGACTCAGGGAGAAGATTTTAGGTGCAGATTCTTCGTTTTATGTAAGGGAAGCGTATAAGACACTCAGAACAAATATAACATTCTCTATGGCACACGATAAATGTAAAAAATTTCTTGTGACAAGCTCCCTTGCTGCGGAAGGTAAGTCAACAAATTGTGTTAATATTGCTATAACGTTTGCTGAAACGGGTGCTAAGGTTTGTCTTATTGACTGCGATTTAAGAAGACCTAATCTTCATAGATTGTTTAACGAAAATGCAAGTCCCGGAATGAGTAATTATCTGGTTGGTCTTTCCGGAATGGACGAGGTTATCAGACATTCAAAATATCCGACACTCGATTATATATGCTCGGGAGATATTCCTCCGAATCCGGCAGAGCTTCTCGGTTCGGAACGGTTCGGGCAGCTTATATCGGAAATTGAAAACAAGTATGATTATATTATAATTGATACTTGTCCGGTTAATATTGTTACGGATACAACTATTCTCTCAAAGCTTATCCCGGAAGTTATTATGGTTGCTTTGCAGAACTCAACGGAAAAAGATGCGCTAAAGGATGCGGTTAATCAGCTTGAGTTTGCCGGAGCAAAAATAATCGGCTTTATCTTAAATGGTGTTGAATATAACTATAAGGGTGGCTATAAATACAGATACGGCAGAAAATACTATAAGTTTGGCGGAAGATACGGCAGAAGGTCAAGGTCATATTCAAAGAGCGGATACACAGGTTATGGCTACGGTGGTTATGGTTATGGCTATGGCTACGGTGATGATTACGGATATGGCTATGAACGTAAAAAAAGCTCCAAAAAGGAAAAAGAGAAAAAGTAGTTTTTAAATGGCGGTAAAAAGTTATGGTTGATTTTCATACACATATTCTTCCCGGGATAGATGACGGAAGTCCGGATGTGAAAACATCGGTTGAAATGCTTCAAAGTCTATATTCTCAAGGGATTGATAAGGTTGTTTTAACTCCTCATTTTTATTTAGCTAAGGATAGCAGCAAAAACTTTTTTCATAAGAGAGAAAAGGCTTTAAATGAGCTTCTGAAGGAAGTCGGGAATATGGATAATATTCCAAAGCTTATACTGGGAGCGGAGGTTTTGCTGTATCCTGAAATCAGCGGACTTGCGGATTTGGAAAGGTTTTGTATCGAGGGAACAAATTATTTGCTTGTTGAGATGCCGTTTTTCAAATGGTCGAATAATAACTACGAGACATTGGAGAAAATTCGCAGAGGGGGAATAATCCCTATCATTGCGCATATTGAAAGATATTTCAAAACCCAAAAAGATAAAAATATGATATACAGGCTTTTGGATATAGGCTGTATGCTCCAAGCGAATGCAAGCTTCTTTAACAGCGTTTTGACAAGGAGAAAAGCATTGAAGCTTTTAAGGGGAGAAATGATTCATTTTATCGGGTCGGATTGTCACGATTTAAAGAAAAGAAGTCCCAATATTGGAAATGCTTATAAAATCATTGAGGAAAAACATGGGCAATATAGCATAGATAATTTGGAATATGTTTCGGGAATGGTGTTGCAGAATGCGAATTTCCGTCTATAGTCAAGAGGAAAATTTAAAAAAATGGATTAGAATATGGATTTTTTTGGCTCTGTTAATAGTTCAGTCTGTTATTATAATGCGTTATTCTTCTCAAGGAGCAACACGGTCGTCGGAAATCAGCAGAAAGGTTATGAGTAAGCTTGATTGGCTCCCTGAATCAATTCCGCGTGAGGCTGAACCGGCGGAGCCTTATAAGTTGACACTGCATTATATAGTAAGAAAGCTTGCACATTTTTATAATTTTTTTGTTATAGGGTGTGCCTTGGCTTTGCTGAAGGCTCAACTTGCAGACTGCGGCTATAAGGATGCCGCATGGGTTTGTTATGGCTTGGTTTTGGGAATAATAGATGAAGTTAAACAACGATTTATCCCCGGGCGAAGCGGAGAATTTAAAGATATATGCATTGATTTTTCAGGTGTGCTTTTGGGGTATATTTTTGTGCTTTTGGTGTTATATGTGGTTTTGCGAAGAGGTGCATCTTGTGGAAAAAAGTAAAGAAAAAATGAAAACATGGAAAAAGGTTGTTCTGATTTGCCTTGCTGTATTTTTTGTGGCTTGTATTGCCTTGGCTATATGGCAGTGGAATAACATAAAAGCGTTTTATTATTTTGCGACGATTGACTCAAAAGAGGAAATTCAGCAAAGAATAACCGAACAGAAGATAGAGCGAGAGAAAATTGTTTCTCAGTATATAGACGGGACCGTCAGAGACTTTACGGAGCAGGAAGAAAAGATGATTACAGACGGTGAAATGAGTGTCGAGGAAGCGACCCAAATTATACAGGAAGAATTTGAAAAATCTGCTGAGAAATCGTCTTCTTCAAGCAAAAATTCATCTTCAAAGCAAAAAAAGGAAATTGATAAATTTATTGCGGATAACATAATTCAGCTTTATTCGTATAAGGCATACTATCTCGGACAGCTGGGTCAAATCGAAAAATCTGCAAAGAAGGATTATGTTGCCTTGCCTGCAAAGGACAGAACCTTTGTCAGCAAACAGGCGATTGTGGATAAATATTTGGGAACTGCGAATGCCCTTTTGATTGAGTGCGACGGAAAGGTTGAGGCTATTATGAACTCAATTGAGAAAAAGTTAAAAGAAAACGGAATGGATACATCGATTGTCGGGCAAATCAAGGATTCCTATGAAGAAGAAAAAGCTCTCAAGAAGGCGTATTATATGAGTTTGTTAAAGGGTTGATGAAAATGAAACGAATTGGTGCTATTGCTGTAATATTTTTTGTGCTGCTGCAGACGGTGTCAGCCGGTTTTTTTGCAGATGTGGATGAAGCAACGGAACAAGGCACTGCGATTTTGAAAATGGCGGAGCGTGGGATTGTTAATGGCGTTGGCGGTGGATATTTCAAACCCGAAGACGGATTGACCCGTTCTCAATTTGTTAAAATTGTTAATAAGGTGTTTGGCTATACACAGGCAGGCGAAAATAAATTTACGGATGTTCCTGCCGGAAAATGGTATTATGATGATGTTTGCATTGCTGTTGAAGCCGGTTATATTAATGGTATCGGAAACGGATTGTTTGCACCGGAGGATAAGGTCAGCCGTGAGCAGGTTTGCGTTATTATGGATAATATTCTTAATATGGAGCAAATCCCTTATTTCACGCCACCTTCGGATAAAGTTTCGGAATGGGCAAAGGATGCGGTTTATAAAGCTCTTTCTAACGGATTGGTTTCGTTAGAAGATGGGGATACTTTTAGAGCAACAGAGGATATGACAAGGGGAGAGGCGTGTCTTGTTTTGTCTAAATGCCTTGTGGATGTTGGTCCGATTGAAAGTATAAATCTTGAAAATATTGCAAAAGACGAACTTAAAATGCGGATGGAACGGGTTATTAAGGCTATGGCGGAAGATGTTGTTCCGGCTCTTGAAAATGAAAAAAGTAAGCTGGTTTCAAAAATGATTATAGATAATATGAGAGCATATATTGCAGATAACACTCATGATTATATTAAAGCGTCAAAGGATACATTTGAAATATATAAAACAATTCCGAAGCCGGAAAGAGAAATTTTTAAAACAATAATTCAGAAATATAACAAGCTTGATGATTTGATGTTGCTTTATGACTTCTTCTTTGTGATGCAATAGGGAAGGGAGAGAAAAAAGTGAAAAACAAAGGGTTTGAGTTGCGTAACAGACATTTGCTGATAATGGATGTTTTGGGTTTTATCTGTGCTTATAGCCTGACCATAATGATTGGAACAGAGACATTGAAGGGCTTTCTTATAACGGCTAAAGTCTTTGCAATTCCGTTTGCGTTGAGTGTCATGGCTTTTTTGGTTATCGCCGCTTTAAATGGTATATATCGAATTATGTGGAGATACGGTTCCTTTAAAGACGGGATTCAGTTGTTTGAGGCAGCTATTATGGGGTGTTTGGTTGGCATAATTATATTTTTAGGATATGAAATATATGTAATGCCTCGAATGTTTGATGGATACAGATTTGCTTCGGGACACGTTAAATTTGCAGTTTGCTTTACATTTTTGGAAGCCTGTGCGATTGTATTTATCAGAGCATTTGCATTTGTTTTATACAGATACATAAGATATACCAAAACCAGAGGTGATGGAGATACAAAGAGAATGCTCATAGTTGGGGCAGGCTATTCTGCAACAGTTATGATTCATGACCTTAACAGAAATATAAATCTTCATTATGAAATTATTGGGCTTGTTGATGATAATAAGGCAAAACATAATCAGATAATCAGCGGATATCGAGTGATTGGGGATCGAAATGATATAGTTCGAATATGCAAGGATTATCGTGTTGACGAAATTTTGATTGCTATGCCTTCTGCAACGGCAACTCAAAGAAAAGAGATTATTGAAATATGTAATCATACTAATTGCAAAATAAAAACCCTTCCGAGTATTGACCAGATGCTTGTCAATGGGAAATATAAGATGCGTGATATTGCCATAGAAGACTTGCTGGAGAGGGATGAAATTTCTTTAAGTGTGGGGCAGATTTCGGAGTATGTTGAGGACAAAACCATACTCATTACCGGCGGTGGCGGAAGTATTGGCTCGGAGCTTTGTCGTCAGATTATGAAGTTCAATCCGGGAAGGCTTGTTATTCTTGATATTTATGAGAATAATGCCTATGATATACAGATGGAGCTTTGCGAAAAATATCCAAAGAACAAACCGGAGGTTATCATTGCTTCTGTTCGTGATGTGGAACGACTCGAAACGATATTTGATGAATATAAGCCGGACGTTGTCTTTCATGCGGCGGCACATAAACACGTTCCTCTCATGGAAAACAGTCCTATGGAAGCGATAAAAAATAATGTTGTCGGCACATATAATGTTGCTAAATGCTCGGACAAGTTTGGTGTAAAACGCTTTGTTATGATTTCGACGGATAAGGCTGTTAACCCGACAAATATTATGGGTGCGACGAAGCGTATGTGCGAAATGATAGTTGAGGCAATGCAGCATAACAGTAAAACCGAATTTGTTTCTGTCAGATTTGGAAATGTGCTTAATTCTAACGGAAGTGTTGTTCCGCTTTTCAGGAAACAGGTTGAAAAAGGCGGTCCGGTTACCATAACGCATAAGGAAATTACCCGTTTCTTTATGACGATTCCCGAAGCGGCACAGCTTGTTATCCAGGCAGGCGCATTTGCAAAGGGTGGAGAAATTTTTGTTCTTGATATGGGTGAGCCGGTTAAGATTTATGATTTGGCGAAAAATATCATTAAGCTTTCGGGTTACAGACCTGAAATTGATATTGAAA
Organism: Oscillospiraceae bacterium; assembly: GCA_015068605.1. Classification (GTDB taxonomy): domain Bacteria; phylum Bacillota; class Clostridia; order Monoglobales; family Monoglobaceae; genus SIG454. The sequence continues at coordinate 26,676 of SVKF01000006.1, read as the reverse complement.
TCAAGGAAATTGGTCTTCGTCCGGGTGAAAAGCTTTATGAGGAGCTTCTTATGAGTGAGGAAAGGCTTAAATCCACTCAACACAGCAAAATCTTTATCGGTAAGCAGATAGATGTTTCCTTGGAAACCGTGGAGGAAAATATTGAAAAGCTTGTCAGGGCGGCAGACAGTCAGGATAAGGATTTGATAAGAAAGACTCTTCACGAGGCAGTTCCGACATTTAAGGAACCGCAGGAGGTTAATCCCGCGACAGCAATGGCACACTAAACACTATGAGGCCATGGCCCCGGTTGGGGGATGGACGCAAAATAGCGCAGACCCAATAAACCGAATCCCGAAGGCGTACATAGGTACTCCGAGAGGTGAGGTTTATTCAAAACACAAAACTCTTTTGAATTTAGAAATTCGCAATTTAGCGAATTTCTTTCCTAATTTATGAGTATATTTTGTCATTTACGCTTTTAAAAATGATTTTTTATTCGCTTTTTTATGTTTTGTGTGGTCGGTGCATTTTGCGCTTGCCCCTTTTGGATTTCAAGCAGGTGAGAATTATGTTAAGTTGTATTTATGGTCATAGTGGCACAGGGAAAACTGAATATATTTATGACAAAATTCGCAAGAATATGGAAAGTGGGATAAAATCGTTTATTCTTGTTCCCGAACAATCGTCGATGGATGAGGAAAAAAGAATGATTGAAAAGTTGGGGCTTTCAGCACAGCTTAATGTTGAAGTTTTGACATTTTCGAGACTTTGCAATCTTGTGTTTTCGGAGGTCGGACCTCTTCGACTTAAATATATCGATAAAGCAGGCAAACTGTTTGTTATAAAGAAAACTCTGTCCGATATTGAGAAAAACTTGAAGTACTATGGGAAAAATGTTCATCAGAGGGGCTTTTCCCAAATGGTTTCAAATCTTATATCCGAGCTTAAACGGTATGGAATTGATGAGGATGAATTTAAAACGGTATCGGAAAAAATTGAGGGGACGGAGCTTTCCGTAAAGCTTTCGGATATTGCGTTGATTTACGAAAAATATGATAGCCTCATTTCGGAGAAGTATTCCGACTCGGAGGAAAATCTTATCAAGGCAATTCCGGGGATTGTTAAAAGTGGACTTTTTAAAGGTGAGATTTTTCTGCTTGGCTTTAAAAGCTTTACCCCAGTTCATCATCTTGCTTTAAATGAGCTGATGAAGTGTGCAGATATTATAACGGTGCTTTGTACGGATTCTCTTTCGGATAAAAACGGAATATTTGCATCTGCAGTTTCAACATGGAGTAAGCTTGAGGAAAGTGCAAAAGTGAATGGGATTGATATTGGAAAATCAATTTTATTTGAACAGGAAAGCAGAAAAGGAATAGGGGAAGACCTTGTTCATCTTAAAAATAATTATTTCAAATATCCCGACTATATATATAAGGAAGAAACTCCGAATATTTTTTTGGTTTCTGCAAAGGACAGCTATGACGAGGTTGTAAATTGCGGTGAGATTATATCAAAGCTTTGCAGAACAAAGGGATATAAATATAATGATTTCCTTGTTCTTGCAAGAAATCCGGAAAACTATTATGCAGGGATTAAGGCTGTGTTTGAGGAAAGGAATATAAGGTTTTTCTCCGGTGAGAAGAAAAGCTTGTCTTCCAATGCATTTATTAAAAAGATTTTGTCAGTTCTTGAAATTTTGGCATACGGCTTTTCTTATGAGCGAATAATGCCTGTGGTACGGTTTTGTGGGGATTGCTATACCAGAAATGAAGCAGATACTTTTGAAAATTATGTTATTGCCTCAAATATAACCCATAAATACTGGGAGCAAAAGGAAGACTGGACATTTGAGCCGGACAAAGACAGAATTGATATTGAAACGGTTAATAAAGTTAAAAGGCATACGGTAAACAGTGTTCTTGATTTAAAAGACAGCATAAAGGACGGGAAGAAAAAAGGCGAGAGGAAAACTGTTCGTGAAATCTGTAATGCTATTATTAAGTGGGTCGAAAAAGAGAATATTGGCAGGCTGATGGCTGACAGAGTGAACCAATTTAATGAAAGCGGTAAAATAACACAGTCATTGGAATACAGCAGAGCGTGGAATGTGTTTTCATCCATTATAACCCAACTCGAGGCGAGCATGGGTGATGACACAATAACCTATGAAAAATTTTATGAGATGGTGAGGGAAGCATTCTCTGAAACGGAGATAAATGTTATTCCTCCACTTTCGGACCAGGTTGTTTTTGCGAGCATTGACACCTTCAGAAGCTCGGGGGCGAAAGTGGTGTTTGTTCTCGGATTGACAGATGGTGTTTTCCCGAAAGGCTATATAGAAGATGGTATGCTTTCTGACGCTGAGAGAGATTTACTCGCAGAGTATGATATTGAACTTGCGCCGACAGCTGATTTTAAAAGGAAAGAGGAGCAAAATTTAATTTACAATGTTCTTGCGGCTCCGTCTGAACGGCTTTATCTGTCATCTCCTATTGGCGATAAGGAAGGAAAGGCAAAATCCCCTTCGGAGATAATCGAGAGAGTTAAGCGGTTGTTTCCAAGGATAGAAACCATAAGCTGCGGCGGAGAGATTTCCGAAAGTCCGTTTGTTATATTTAAAACACTTCTTGCCGGAATTGTCAAAGCGGAAGGGAAGATTGATTGCCTTTCAAAACAGGATAAAGTCATTTATGACTATTTTGCGGAGTCCGACCTTGGGGATGAATTGAAAGAATTTACAGCTTCTGTGAAAAACTATGAATATGGCGAAAATCTGACAAAGGCGATGGCTAGGGAGCTTTATGGAGAAAAGCTTATGCTCAGCGTATCAAAGCTTGAAAAATACAATGCCTGTGCCTTTTCGTATTTTATGAACTATGGGCTTTTTGCAAAAGAGAGACTTGTTGCAGGCTTTGAGGCGAATAATACAGGCTCAATTCTTCATGAGATTCTGGAGCTTTATTTGTCGGGACTTAAGGAAGAGAATGTAGATTATGAGCGTATTACCTATGATGAGTGTCGTCGTAAAATTTCTCAACTTGCGGAAGAGGTAACAAGAAAGAGTGATGAGCTTTTGTATGAAACTTCGCCGTATTACAGATATATAGCACTTAGAATGAAAGGCGTTGCGACAGCAACCGCATGGGAAATTGTCCGGTTTTATGCAAACAGTTGCTTCAGACCCTTTGGTTTTGAGGTCGAAATTGGCGGAGAAGGCGTGTTTTCGGGAATGAAAATACAACTTAGCGACGGTGAAGCGGAGGTCAGAGGGTTTATCGACAGAATAGATATAGCGGAAATTGACGGTGAGAAATATATAAATATAGTGGATTATAAATCCTCGGTTAAGTCCACAAATGAGAGACTGGAGACGGCAGGAATTCAAATTCAGCCTCTTGTGTATGCAGGAATTGCGGGAGATAATCTTAAGGCAACGCCGTCGGGAATGATGTATATTCACATGACCGAGCCGATTTTGAAGTTTGAGAATGAGCCTGATGATGAGGTGCTGGAGAAGGAGCGCCGCAAAAAAATCGAAATCAAAGGGATTGTCCTTGGTGATGATAGGTTTATTTCAATGCTTGACAGACGAACAGAACAGGGGGGCGGTTATATACCGTCCGGAAAATCAAATCTTTTGAGCAGAGAGGATTTAGTGAGACGTATCGAAAATGCACATAAGAAAGCAATGGAAACTGCGGAAAAGATAATGAGCGGTGCCATAGGCATAAATCCTCATAATGACAGTGACTTCAGTGCGTGCAGGTATTGTGAGTTCTATAAGGTCTGCGGTAGGGATAAGAAACAGATTTAACAAACTTTTTAAAACGAATACACAAATTAATATGCAAAATAAACAAAAAACGGGTAAAAATTAGTAATTTTAACCCGTTTTTTGGCTAAAAGTTGCGTAAATGACGTTGAAACAAGAAAAAACTTTAAAAAAATTGAAAAAAACACTTGATTTTTGGATAAAGTTATTGTATAATAGTAGAGCGTGACAAAGACATACGATGATTCCGGAGGTGGCAGACCGTAGGGTTTGGAAATTTCGGAGGAGATTGTCCGGTTTTAAAAAACGGGCGGAAAGGTCACTTTCTAACTTAATACAGTGCATGATTTCCGAGGGGGTGGTATGCTGTCGCTCCTGAGGCTTATTGTGTCTGTTGCCCCGAAACCGTTAAGCCCGGTGGCTTATTTGTGGTTCGGGTTTTATTATATAGCTGTGAGAAACGCCCGGCACAGCGGATTAAAAAATCAAGCAAAAACGAAGAGTTGCTTGAAAATTTTTAAGGAGGGTCTAATATGGCAGCAGAAAAAATCAGAATCAGACTTAAGGCTTACGACCACAATCTCGTTGACCAGAGTGCAGAGAAGATTGTGGAGACTGCTAAGAGAACGGGAGCTAAGGTTTCAGGTCCTATTCCGCTTCCGACAAAGAAAGAGATTGTTACAATCTTAAGAGCGGTTCATAAGTATAAGGACAGCCGTGAGCAGTTTGAACTGAGAACTCACAAGAGACTTATCGATGTCTTAAACCCAACAGCTAAGACTATCGATGCGCTCAAGCACCTTGACTTGCCGGCAGGTGTTGATATCGAGCTTAAAATCTAATCTCGGCAGAAAAATTTTGGTCATGTTGGTGCAAACCAACCAATAACCCGTGTGTATGCTTAAATTAAGCCGATGCGCATGAAAAATAGGAGGAAAAAATTATGAAAAAGGCAATCTTAGGCAAAAAGCTTGGTATGACTCAGATTTTTGCAGAAGACGGCACACTCATTCCTGTTACTGTTATTCAGGCAGGTCCATGTAGTGTAGTTCAGAAGAAGACAGTTGAAATCGACGGTTACTGTGCGGTTCAGGTTGGCTTCGAGGACAAGAAAGAAAAGAAGGCTAACAAGCCGGAAAAAGGTCATTTTGCTAAGGCAGGCGTTGCAGTTAAGCGTTATGTAAAAGAATTTAAGCTTGACGGCGCTGCTGATATGAATGTTGGCGACGAAATCAAGGTTGATGTTTTTGAAGCAGGCGAAATGATTGATGTTACAGGCACAAGTAAGGGTCACGGTTACGCCGGCACAATTAAGAGATGGGGCACACACAGAGGTCCTATGAGCCACGGTAGCCATTACCACAGAGGTCCCGGTTCACTCGGTGCTTGTTCTTCACCGTCAAGAGTATTCAAGGGTAAGAGACTCCCGGGTCACTACGGTGTTGACACAGTAACAATTCAGAACTTAGATTTAGTTAAGATTGACACAGAGCGTAACTTGCTTTTAGTTAAGGGAAGCGTTCCCGGCCCTAAGGGCGGATTGCTCGTTATAAAGAATGCAGTTAAGGCAAAAGCCTAAACCTAAGAAAGGAGGATTTAAGATATGCCTAAAGTAGCTATGTATAATATTAACGGCGATAAAGTCGGTGATATAGAATTAAGTGAAAAAGTGTTCGGTGCAACTGTAAGAGGCGATGTTATGCACGAAGTTGTTGTTAACTACCTCGCAAACCAGAGACAGGGTACACAGAGCACAAAGACTCGCAGTGAAGTTCGCGGCGGTGGAATTAAGCCTTGGAGACAGAAGGGAACAGGCCGTGCAAGACAGGGTAGTATCCGTGCTGCTCAGTGGGTAGGCGGCGGTATCGCTCTCGGTCCGAAGCCAAGAGATTACGGTTATGCTGTAAACAAGAAGGTAAGAAGACTTGCCCTCGTTTCTGCATTATCTTCAAAGGTTGAGGATAACGATTTAATCGTTCTCGATGCTATGAGCTTTGATTCAATTAAAACAAAGCAGGTTGCAGAAGTTCTTAAGAACCTCGGTGTTACGGAAAAAGCATTATTTGTTCTTCCTGAAAACGATAAAAACATCGTTATGTCAGCAAGAAACATCGAAGGTGTTGATACAACATTCGTTGGTGCAATAAACACATACGAGGTATTAAATCATACAAAATGCATTATCTTAAAGGATGCAGCTGAAAAACTCGAGGAGGTGTACGCATAATGAATTTAACAGCTCACGATATTATCAGAAGACCAATTATAACAGAACAGAGTATGGATCAGGTTGCGGACAAGAAATACACCTTTGAGGTGCTTCCGTCTGCTAATAAGATTCAGATTAAAAAGGCTGTTGAGGAAATTTTCAAAGTTAAGGTTGAAAAGGTTACAACAATCAACTATGCAGGAAAGCCAAAGAGAATGGGCGTTCATGCAGGCAAGAGAGCTGATTGGAAAAAGGCTGTTGTTAAGCTTACAGCTGACAGCAAAACAATCGAAATTTTTGAAAACTAATTGACAGATTCGGAATTTAATGCAAAGGGCATTAAAGAATGAAGATAAGGAGATGTAATTATGGGAATAAAGAAATATAATCCTACCACACCTTCGCTTCGTCAGATGACTGTTTCTACTTTTGAAGAAATTGATAAAGTGGCTCCTGAGAAATCTCTCCTCAGCCCTCTTCACAGTAAAGCAGGTCGTAACTCTTACGGTAGAATTACAGTAAGACATCGTGGCGGCGGTGCTAAAAGAAAGTATAGAATTATTGACTTTAAGAGAAACAAGGATGGAATGCCTGCAACAGTTCTTTCAATCGAATACGATCCGAACCGTAGCGCAAACATCGCTCTTCTCCGGTACGAAGACGGAACAAAAACTTATATCATCGCTCCGGAAGGCCTCAAAAAAGGCAATGTAGTTGTTTCCGGTAAGGGTGCTGATATTAAGCCGGGTAACGCTATGATGCTCGAAGATATTCCGGTTGGTACACTTATTTATAATGTAGAGCTTAACCCGGGTAAGGGTGGACAGCTCGTTCGTAGCGCCGGTAACTTCGCTCAGCTTATGGCTAAGGAAAACGGTTACGGACAGGTTAGACTTCCTTCCGGCGAAGTTCGTCTTATAAGACTTAACTGCCGTGCAACAATCGGTATGGTTGGTAACGGTGAACACGAAAACATCAACATCGGTAAAGCAGGAAGAAAGCGTCACATGGGATTCCGCCCGACAGTTCGAGGCGTTGTAATGAACCCGAATGACCATCCGCACGGTGGTGGTGAAGGTAAGTCACCAATCGGTAGACCAAGCCCAGTTACTCCTTGGGGTAAACCGGCTCTCGGCTACAAGACAAGAGATAAGAAGAATAAGTCTAACAAGTTTATTGTTAAGAGACGAAATGCGAAGTAATTGAAAAAACAGGTCGAAACGGTTTTTTCAAAGAAAAATAATTAAGGAGGTCACCTAATGGGTCGCAGTATTAAAAAAGGACCTTTCGTTGAAGAAAGTTTAATGCGCAAGATTGTTGCAATGAACGAAAAGAACGAAAAGGCTGTAGTTAAGACATGGTCAAGAGCATCTACGATTTTCCCTGAAATGGTAGGACATACTATTGCGGTATATGACGGAAGAAAACACGTTCCGGTATATGTTACAGAAGATATGGTAGGTCACAAGCTTGGAGAATTCGCTCCAACCAGAACCTTTAAGGGTCATGCAGGTGCTAAAACTTCTAAATAATTGAGGTTTTGATAACTCTATCAGAAAGGAGCTTAATGCAATGGAAGCAGTAGCTAAAGTTACTCATGTGCGTATTGCACCAAGAAAGGTACGCATAGTTATAGATTTAATCAGAAATAAACCGGTTGGCGTTGCGCTCGGTATTCTCCAGAATACACCAAAGGCTGCAAGCCCGGTAGTTGAAAAATTGCTCAAGTCCGCAATCGCAAATGCGGAAAACAACCACAATATGAATGTGGATGACCTTTATGTTTCTGAGGTATTCGCAGACCAGGGTCCAACTCTTAAGAGAATTCAGGCAAGAGCACAGGGCCGTGCGTTCAGAATCAACAAGAAAACAAGCCACATCACAATAAAGGTTGCAGAGAAAGAATAATTCCAAAAGGAGGTAAATAAGCATGGGTCAGAAAGTTAATCCACACGGTATTCGTGTCGGCGTTATAAAAGACTGGGATTCACGCTGGTACGCTGATAAGAAACATTACGGCGATAATCTCGTAGAAGATTATAACCTTAGAGTTTATCTTAAGAATAAGCTTTTCCAGGCAGGCGTTGATAAGATTGAAATTGAAAAATTTGCAAACAAAGTTCGCTTGTCAATCTATGCTGCAAAGCCGGGTATCATTATCGGTAAGGGCGGCAGCGAAATAGAAAAATTAAAGAAAGAGGTTGAAAACCTCACAGGCAAAACTGTTATTTTGAATGTAATCGAAATAAAGAATGCCGATTTGAGCGCATTGCTCGTTGCTGAAAACATCGCATCACAGCTTGAAAGAAGAATTTCCTTCAGAAAAGCTATGAAGCAGTGTATGACAAGAACAATGAAGATGGGTGCAAAGGGAATTAAGTGTGCAGTTTCCGGTCGTGTAGGCGGCGCAGAAATCGCAAGAACAGAACAGTATCATGAAGGTACAATTCCGCTTCAGACACTCAGAGCAGACATTGACTACGGTTTTACCGAAGCTAATACAACATACGGTAAGCTCGGCGTTAAGGTTTGGATTTATAAGGGCGAAGTTCTTGCAGAAAGCAAGAAAGCAAAGAAGGAAGCTCCTGCCAAAGTTAAGGAAGGAGGAAAAAAATAATGTTATCCCCTAAAAGAGTAAAATACAGAAGAGTTATGCGTGGAAGAATGAAAGGTAAAGCTTCCCGCGGTAATAAAGTTGTATACGGAGAATTTGGTCTCCAGGCAACAAGCCCAGCTTGGATAACAAGTAACCAGATTGAGGCTGCCCGTATCGCTATGACAAGATACACAAAAAGAGGCGGTAAGGTTTGGATTAAAGTATTCCCTGATAAGCCGGTAACAGAAAAGCCAGCTGAAACTCGTATGGGTAGCGGTAAGGGTTCACCGGAATACTGGGTAGCGGTTGTTAAACCGGGCAGAGTATTATTTGAAATTGGCGGCGTTAGTGAAGAGGTGGCTCGTGAAGCTATGCGTCTTGCTATGCACAAACTTCCGCTCAAGTGTAAGTTTGTAAGAAAAGCTGACCAGGAAATGGAAGGTGATAAGTAATGAAAGCAAATGAAATCAGAGACCTTTCAGCAGAGGAAATAGTAGTAAAAATACAGGATTTGAAAGAAGAATTGTTCAATCTGCGCTTTCAGAACGCAACAAATCAGTTGGATAATCCTATGAGAATTCCTGCGGTTAAAAAGGATATAGCAAAGCTTAAGACTATTTTAAGAGAAAAAGAGTTAGGCCTCGGTGCCGACATCAATTCATAATTGGAGGTGTGTTTAGATGAGTATAGAGCGTAACTATCGTAAAACCCGTATTGGCGAGGTTGTAAGCGATAAAATGGATAAAACAGTTGTTGTAGCTATTAAGGACAGCGTTAAGCATCCGGTTTACAATAAGGTTATAAAGAATACTTATAAGCTTAAAGCACACGATGAAAATAATGAATGTGGCATAGGCGATAAGGTTAAGGTTATGGAAACCAGACCGCTTTCCAAGGATAAGAGATGGAGAGTTGTCGAAATCGTAGAAAAGGCTAAATAATAAAGCCCTATTTACGATAATCAGAATTAAAATGATTTTAAGTTAGGAGGAAATCCATTATGGTACAACAGCAGACATTATTAAAGGTTGCTGACAACAGCGGTGCAAAAGAACTTATGTGTATCAGAGTTTTGGGTGGTTCTTTCAGAAGATACGGAAACATCGGTGATGTAATCGTGGCATCTGTTAAAAAAGCAACACCCGGCGGTGCTGTTAAAAAAGGTGACGTAGTAAAGGCTGTTATAGTAAGATCCGTACAGGGCGTAAAGAGAGCTGACGGTTCAAAAATCAGATTTGATGAAAACGCAGCTGTTATCATTAAAGATGATAAAACACCAAGAGGAACCCGTATATTCGGACCTGTTGCAAGAGAGCTTCGTGATAAAGATTACATGAAGATTTTGTCACTTGCACCGGAAGTATTATAATACTAAAGAATTTTAGTAATTCCGACCGTGAAAGGAGGATATGCAATATGAATGCAAAAATGCACGTTAAAAAGGGCGATACAGTTGTTGTTTTGTCCGGTAAAGATAAGGGCAAGAAGGGCAAGGTTCTTTCTGTAAACCCTGAAAAGCGTATGGTAATTGTTGAAGGCGTTTCAATGGCAACAAAGCACAAGAAACCCCGCAGAATGGGTGAAGCAGGCGGTATAATCAGCCAGGAAACACCAATTTATGCCAGCAAGGTAATGAATGTTTGCTCCAAGTGTAAAGCAGCAACAAGAGTTGGCCGTAAGGTATTGGAAGACGGAACTCATGTTCGTTACTGCAAGAAGTGCGGAGAAACAATAGGAGAATAATTACGGAAGGAGGTTCATTTAAATGAGACTTGAAGAACGCTATACAAAAGAAATCAAAGACGCTATGATGAAAAAGTATAACTACAAGAGTGTTATGCAGATTCCAAAGCTTGACAAGGTAGTTGTAAACATCGGTGTTGGCGAAGCAAAAGAAAATTCAAAGGCTATCGACAGTGCAATCAATGACCTTGAAATTATCACAGGTCAGAAAGCTGTTGTAACAAAGGCTAAGAAGTCAGTCGCTTCCTTTAAATTAAGAGAAGGAATGAATATCGGCTGTAAGGTAACACTCAGAGGCGCGAAGATGTATGAGTTTGTTGACAGACTTTTCAACGCAGCTCTTCCAAGAGTTCGTGACTTCAGAGGAATCAACCCGAATTCATTTGACGGTAGAGGAAACTATTCAATGGGTATAAAGGAACAGCTTATATTCCCTGAGATAGACTATGATAAGATTGATAAGATCCGCGGCATGGATATTATCTTTGTAACAACAGCCCAGACAGACGAAGAAGCAAGAGAACTTCTCACACTTATGGGTGCACCGTTTACAAGATAATAAATTTTGTCCAGACTCTGTAAGAATGGAGGAAATATAAAACATGGCAAAAAAGGCAATGGTTGTAAAACAGCAGAGGAAACAGAAGTATTCAACAAGAGAATACAACAGATGTAAGATCTGCGGCAGACCCCACGCTTACCTTCGTAAGTTTGGAATTTGCAGAATATGCTTCCGTGAATTGGCATACAAGGGCCAGATTCCGGGTGTTAAGAAGGCTTCCTGGTAAGGAAGACGCGGTTTGAAACCGCAAAGAAAAATAAACAACTCAAAATAAAGGGTTAAGTGGTTAAGATAATCAGTGCGGAAAACCAAACTGACTCTTAAAATCCTATAAAAAGGAGGAAATAAAATGCACATTACAGATCCAATCGCAGATATGCTTACAAGAATCAGAAATGCAAATAATCAGAGACACGTAAGCGTTGATGTACCTGCGTCAAATATGAAAAAGGCAATCGCAAAAATCTTGCTTGATGAAGGATATGTTAAGAATGTAGAGTATGTTGACGACGCAACACAGGGCGTTATCAGAATTACACTTAAGTATGCTGAAAACAAGCAGAAGGTTATAACAGGCCTTAAGAGAGTAAGTAAGCCGGGTCTCAGAATATATGCTTCTTGCGAAGAACTTCCAAGAGTATTAAAGGGATTAGGTATTGCTATCATCTCAACATCAAAAGGAATTATGACAGATAAGGAAGCTCGCCGTAACAATGTTGGCGGTGAAGTATTAGCATTTATTTGGTAAGGAAGGAGGAATAGTAAATGTCTCGTATAGGTAAGATGCCTATCGAAATCCCGGCAGGGGTTGAAGTAAAAGTAGGCGAAAACAACGAAGTTACTGTAAAGGGTGCCAATGGAACATTGACACAGACAATGCAGAGCGAAATGATAATTAAAGTTGACGGAAGCACAATCACAGTTGAAAGACCAAGTGAAAACAAGCTTCATAAGTCACTTCACGGCTTAACCCGTACACTTATTGCTAACATGATTACCGGCGCAAGCACAGGCTTTAAGAAAGAGCTTGAAATTAACGGTGTTGGTTACAGAGCGGCAAAGCAGGGTAACAAGCTCGTAATGAACCTTGGTTATTCTCATCAGGTTGAAATGGAAGAAATCGATGGCATAAAGATTGATGTTCCTCAGCCAAACCAGATTATAATCTCAGGTCCTGATAAGCAGAAGGTAGGTCAGTTTGCAGCGAATGTAAGAGAAAAGAGACCGCCGGAACCTTATAAGGGTAAAGGTATCAAATATATTGATGAAACTATCAGAAGAAAAGAAGGTAAAACAGGTTCTAAGAAGAAGTAAGATAATTTTTGGAATTGATTTTATACTTCTATACCTAAACCGCAAGGAGGTGCGATTTTAATGATTAAGAGAAAGAACAGCGAGGCAGCAAGAAAAGCTCGTCACGCAAGAGTTCGTAAAAAAATATCCGGAACACCCGAGTGTCCAAGACTTTGCGTATTTAAGAGTCTTAAGAATATATATGCACAGATTATAGACGACTCAACAGGAACAACTTTAGTTTCAGCTTCAACTCTTGATGCAGAACTCAAGGCAAACTACGGTGGAAACTGTAGCGCAGCAAAGGCAGTAGGTGAACTTGTTGCAAAGAAAGCAGTAGAGAAGAATATTAAAGAAGTTGTATTTGACAGAGGCGGATATTTGTATCACGGTCGTGTTGCAGAGCTTGCAGCAGGTGCTCGTGAAGGTGGCCTTGAATTCTAATTTAAAAGAGGTGAAAGAATAAATGGCAGAAAGAGTAGAAAGAACAAAGAAGCAGGAGCGTGTAGACGCAAGCGTTCTTGATATAAAAGAAACAGTAGTAACTCTTAACCGTGTTGCCAAGGTTGTAAAGGGTGGTAGAACATTCCGTTTCAGCGCATTGGTAGTAGTAGGTGACGAGAACGGTCATGTAGGATACGGTATGGGTAAAGCTGCTGAAATTTCTGATGCTATTAGAAAAGGAATTGACGATGCTAAGAAGAACATGATAACAGTTCAGATGGTTGGAACAACAATTCCACACGAAGTAATCGGTGAATATGGCGCAGGCAGAGTTCTTTTAAAGCCTGCTTCAGAAGGTACCGGAGTTATCGCAGGCGGTCCCGTTCGTGCGGTGCTTGAGCTTGCAGGTATCAGAGATATCAGAACAAAATGTTTAAGAAGCAACAACCCGAAAAACGTTGTTTCTGCAACAGTAGAAGCTTTAGCAGCTCTCAAGAGCATTGAGGAAGTTGCAGAGCTCAGAGGTAAAAAACCTGAAGAAATTTTAGGTTAAGCCTTATATAAATGAGATAGGAGGTTTTTTCCTTGGCTAAAACATTAAAGGTAACACTTACAAAGAGCACAATCGGATGTAAGAAAGACCAGATAGCAACAGTTGAAGCTTTAGGCTTAAAGAAGCTTCATCAGTGCGTAGAGAAACCTGACAACGCTCAGATTAGAGGTATGATTTTTAAGGTTTCTCACCTTGTAAAGGTAGAAGAGGCGTAAGATAGCGCCTGACAGATTTAAATTAAAACTGTAAAGAGGAGGTGTACTCGATATGAAACTTCATGAATTGTCTCCGAGCGAAGGCTCAAAGAAGGATTATTTCAGAGTAGGCAGAGGACACGGTAGCGGTAACGGAAAAACAAGTGGCCGTGGACACAAAGGTCAAAACGCCCGTAGCGGCGGTGGTGTTCGTCCCGGATTTGAAGGTGGACAGATGCCTATTTACAGAAGACTTCCGAAGCGTGGATTTACGAATATTTTCGCAAAGGAATATGTTTCTGTTAACGTTGAAGCATTGAATAAACTTGAAAACGGAACTGAAGTTACAGCAGAAGTTTTGAAGGAGAATGGAATTATTTCCAAAATCTGCGATGGTATTGTAATTTTAGGCAGAGGAGAAATAACAAAATCATTAACCGTTAAGGCAAAGAGATTCAGCAAAACAGCTGAAGAGAAGATTGTTGCTGCAGGCGGAAAGGTTGAGGTGATATAAGATGATAGAAACAATAAAGAATGCATGGAAAATTCCTGATCTTCGAAAAAGAATCTTATATACGCTTATGATGATTGTTATTTTCCGTTTAGGTTCAGTTATCCCTGTTCCGCTTCTTCAGCCTGATGTTGTTAAGGGGATGTTCGAGGGTAAAGAGAACACACTTTTTGGATTTATCGATATGGTATCCGGTGGTGCATTCCAGAATGTAACAATTTTTGCAATGAGTATTACACCGTACATCAACTCATCCATCATTATGCAGCTTTTGTGCGTTGCTATTCCGGCTCTTGAAAGAATGCAGAAAGAGGGCGAGGAAGGCAGAAAGAAAATTGCTAAAATAATGAGATACGGAACAGTTGTTCTTGCAATTATTCAGGGTGTAGGATTGTATTTTATGCTCAATAGCGGCGGAGCAGTTGTTGAACCGGGATTTAAGAATGCGGCAATAATTGTTATGACATTTACAGCAGGTACTGCATTCCTTATGTGGCTTGGTGAGCAGATAACTGAAAAGGGTATCGGAAATGGTATTTCCCTTATCATCTTCTCAGGTATCGTATCCCGCGGTCCGGCGCTTTGTAAGTCCTTGTATAACTACGGACAGACAGGTGAATATGGTTGGTTCGGCGTTATCGGTATTTTAATTCTTGCAATTGTTGTTGTAGGCTTTGTTGTTACATTCAACGATGCAGAAAGAAGAATTCCTGTTCAGTATTCAAAGAGAGTTGTTGGCAGAAAAATGTATGGCGGACAGAGCACACATATTCCGATTAAGGTTGCTTCATCCGGCGTTATGCCAATCATCTTTGCAATGTCAATATTGGCATTCCCTGCAACAGTTTGTTCGTTCTTTAATGTGACATCAAACGGAGAAGGTGTAATGCCTTGGCTTCTCAGAAATGTATTTAATCAGGAAGCTATAGCGTACGCTTTCATATACTTCTTGCTTATTCTCTTCTTCACATATTTCTATTCGGCATTGCAGTTCAATCCGATAGAAATGGCAAACAACATGAAGCAGAACGGCGGATTTGTTCCGGGTGTTCGTCCCGGTCGTCCGACTTCAGACTTGATTTCAAGAATTCTTTCGAAAATAACACTTGTTGGTGCGATTTTCTTGGGATTGGTTGCAGTTCTCCCAATTTTCCTTAACACAGTTATGAAAATGCCGGGATTTGCAATCGGTGGAACATCACTCCTTATCGTAGTTGGTGTTGCGCTTGAAACTGTAAAACAGCTCGAGTCACAGATGCTTATGCGTCACTATAAGGGCTTCTTGGAATAAGCAGACTATAATGCTTTAAATAGGGGATTGTCCCGAGCCAAACGGCTTTCGGGGCAAGCCCCTTGTAGAGTTTTATTGGATATTTGACATATTTCGATTATATTTTATTTATTGATATCTGAAAGGATTGAAGTGGTTATGAAACTTATTATTCTTGCAGCCCCCGGTGCCGGAAAAGGTACTCAGGCGGAGTTGCTTTCAAAACACTATAATATACCAACGATATCCACCGGTGCTATTTTGAGAAAGAATATTAGCGACGGTACAGAACTTGGGGAAATTGCAGCACGGTTTATCAATGACGGAAAGTTTGTCCCTGATGATGTGATGATTCAGGTCGTTACAAAACGAATTGCGGAAGATGACTGTAAAAACGGATTTATTCTCGATGGTTTTCCGAGGAATATCACTCAGGCGGAAGCTCTTGAAAAGTCCGGTATTGAAATAGATGCTGTTTTAACGATTGAAGTTCCGGACGAAACTATTGTTGAAAGACTTGGCGGAAGGCTTGAGTGTAAAAACTGTGGCACATCTTACCATAAGATATATAATGCTCCCCAAAAAGAAGGAGTATGTGATAAATGTGGGAACGAGTTGGTTACCAGAGCTGATGATAAGCCTGAAACCATAAGAGAAAGACTCAACACTTACCATGAAACAACCGAGCCTCTTAAAAAGTTCTATGAGGAAAAGGGTCTTTTGAGAGTCGCTGAAGGTCAGAACGAAATTGCAGACACAACCGCTGAGGTTTTAAAGGCTCTTGCGTAGGAGAAGAATATGGTATACATTAAATCAAAATCTGAAATAGAGCTTATGAAGATTGCCGGCAGAGTTACCGGAGAGACCCTGAAACTTATTGCGGAAGCGGTTAAGCCGGGAGTTACAACGGCAGAGCTTAACAAAATTGCAGATAAGTATATCAGAAGTCAGGGCTGTATTCCGTCTTTTAAAAATTATAACGGCTTCCCCGGAAGTATATGCGCAAGTGTTAATGATGTGGTAATTCACGGATTTCCAAGCAATGTTCCTCTTAAAGAGGGGGATGTGCTTAGCGTTGATGTTGGTGCTTGTTATAAGGGGTATCACGGTGATGCGGCGAGAACATTTGGAGTTGGTAAAATTTCGGCTGAAGCACAAAAGCTTATAGATGTAACAAAAGAAAGCTTCTTTAAAGGTGCTGAATTTGCGAAAGAGGGGTATCGAGTTGGTGATATATCTTCTGCAGTTCAAAGACACATTGAGGAAAATGGATTTAGTGTCTTGCGTGATTATTGCGGACACGGAATCGGTGCAAAGCTTCATGAAGAGCCGGATGTTCCCAATTATGTTTCAAAGAACGGCAGAGGTCAAAGACTTAAGGCAGGCATGGTAATTTGCGTTGAACCTATGGTGAATTTCGGAGATAAGGAATACTATGTGGGCGATGATGAGTGGGCGGTAATTACTGCTGACGGGAAAATCAGTGCTCATTACGAAAACACAATCTGGATAACAGACGGTGAACCTGTTTTTCTTACTCTGATTGATTAAACGGGAGGTATAAATGGGTATCCGTAGAGAAATTAAAGCGGGCGATTTTGTAACCTCAACATCAGGACGGGATAAGAACCGGTATTATGTGGTTATGACCGCAGGGGATAAAAATGTGGAAATCTGCGATGGGGATTTACACAAATTAAATAAACAAAAGAAAAAGAATATAAAGCATATCAAATATGCAGGAGACGGCGAAAAAACGCTGACAAAGAAAATTGAATGTGGTGAGACGATGACTGACAGTGAAATCAGAAGAATTCTCAAAACATTCAGGGAAAGTTAAGAGAGGGGGATTTTTTGTGGCAAAGGAAGATGTTTTGGAAGTTGAAGGTACAGTCCTTGAAGCGCTGCCAAATGCGATGTTTCAGGTTGAACTTGAAAACGGACATAAGATTTTAGCTCATATTTCAGGAAAACTGAGAATGCACTATATCAGAATTCTGCCGGGAGATAAGGTTACGGTTGAAATTTCACCTTATGACCTTACAAAAGGAAGAATTACATGGCGTGCAAAATAATTGAATTAAATAATAAAAAAAGCTTGACAAATTGACGGTTTGTTGATATAATATTTAGGTTAGTAATGCCCAAGGGCATTTGCTGATAATTTCTATAGGAGGTGAAGGAAAATGAAAGTAAGCCCTTCAGTAAAACCTATCTGTGAAAAGTGTAAAATAATTAAAAGAAAAGGTAAGGTTATGGTTATCTGTGAAAATCCGCGTCATAAGCAGAAGCAGGGTTAATCGGAAATCGTCCTTAGATTTTCAAAATTGAGCAGGGTTAGGCTTATGAACCACTTTGAAATGTTTTTTTGAAAACTTTCGTATAAGCTGATGTTTCAAAGGAGAAAAGCCTTTGAAGATAAGTGAAATTCTGCTCCATACTTTTCAAAAAAATAAAATTATACGGAGGTGAATTGGAGTATGGCACGTATAGCAGGTGTTGACTTACCAAACGAGAAGAGAGTTGAAATCGGATTAACTTATATATTCGGTATCGGTCTTTCTACATCAAAAAAGATTTTAGCTGCTACCGGAATCAATCCGGACACAAGAGTTCGTGATTTATCAGAAGATGAGGTTTCTGCACTCAGAGCGGAAATCGATAACTACACGGTTGAAGGTGATCTTCGTCGTGATGTTGCTCTCGATATTAAGCGTCTTATTGAAATCAACTGTTACAGAGGTCTTCGTCACAGAAAGAGCCTTCCTGTAAGAGGACAGCGTTCAAAGACAAATGCGAGAACCAGAAAAGGCCCAAGAAAAACAATGGCCAACAAAAAGAAATAATACTTGTTATTGAATATGGAATTTGCGCATAATGCGCATCTTCAGGAGGTGAATTAACTATGGCAAAGGCAGTAAAGAAGACCAGACGTCGTAGAGAGAAGAAAAATATAGAACGCGGTGCTGCTCATATCAAGTCTACATTTAACAATACAATTGTTACAATTACAGACACAGAAGGTAATGCACTTTCTTGGGCAAGTGCCGGTGGCTTGGGCTTCAGAGGCTCAAGAAAAAGTACTCCATTTGCAGCACAGATGGCTGCAGAAACAGCTGCAAAAGCTGCAATGGAACACGGCCTTAAGTATGTTGAAGTATACGTTAAGGGACCGGGTAGCGGTAGAGAAGCTGCTATTCGTGCACTTCAGGTTGCAGGACTTGAAGTAAATATGATTAAGGATGTTACACCAATTCCTCATAACGGTTGTAGACCACCGAAGAGAAGAAGGGTATAATTACAGGAGGTGAATTGTAAATGGCAAGATATACTGAATCAGTTTGCAGAATCTGCAGACGTGAAGGTCAGAAGTTATTCTTAAAGGGTGACAGATGTTACACAGATAAGTGCGCTGTAACAAGACGTGCATACGCTCCGGGTCAGCATGGTCAGGGTCGTCGCAAGCTCTCTGAATATGGTACACAGCTCAGAGAAAAGCAGAAGGTTAGACGCGCTTACGGTATTTTAGAAGGTCAGTTTGCTCATTATTTTGAGCTTGCTAATAAGAAGCAGGGTATCACAGGTGAAAACCTCTTAACCCTCATCGAGAGAAGACTTGATAATGTTGTTTTCAGACTTGGACTCGCAGTTTCAAGACCTGAAGCAAGACAGCTCGTTTCTCATGCTCATTTCTTAGTAAATGGCAAGAAGGTAAATATTCCTTCTTATCTTGTTAAGGTTGGCGATGTTATCACAGTTGCTGAAACAAGCCGCAAGAGCACTAAATTCGATACTATTCTCGCTTCGACAGAAAGCAGAGCAGTTCCGAAGTGGCTCGATATGAACAAAGATACATTAGAAGGTAAAGTTATTGCATTTGCAGACAGAGAGGATATAGATCTCCCAATCGAGGAACATCTTATCGTCGAGTATTACAGCAAATAATATGCATAGTTCGGGGTTATCCCTGAACTAAGGCCCTAAAAATATGTACGATGTACATTCAAAAAACACGGAAAAAAATAAGGAGGGCTAAATTATGATAGAAATCGAAAAACCAAAAGTAGAGTGCGTTGCGATTTCCGAGGATGAAAAATACGGAAAGTTTGTTGTTGACCCTTTAGAGAGAGGTTACGGCATAACTCTTGGTAATTCACTCAGAAGAATTCTTCTTTCATCTCTTCCGGGTGTTGCGGTTACATCTGTGAAAATTGAAAACATAAACCATGAGTTTTCAACAATCCCCGGTGTTAAGGAAGATGTTACGGAGATTATTCTTAACATCAAGTCTCTCGCAGTTAAGCTTCATTCTGACGGACCTAAAACGGTTTATATAAACCATGAGGGTGCCGGTGAAATTTGCGCAAGAGATATTAAGTGCGACTCTGATGTTGAAATCATAAACGGTGACTTGCATATTGCAACTCTTAATGAGGATGCTAAACTGTTTATGGAACTTACATTAGACAGAGGCAGAGGCTATGTTTCTGCTGAAAGAAACAAGCAGTTGCTTCAGCCTATTATCGGTTTGATACCTGTGGATTCTATCTACACACCTGTTGAAAAGGTCAACTATACGGTAGAAAATACCAGAGTTGGTCAGATTACAGATTTTGACAAGCTTATACTTGAAATATGGACAGACGGAACAATTAACCCGCCTGACGCTGTATCTCTCGGTGCGAAGATTATGAATGAACACCTTAATTTGTTTATTGATTTGTCTGACAGTGCAAAGAATACAGAGATTATGGTTGAGAAGGAACAGAACAAGATTGTTAAAGTTCTTGAAACAACTATCGAGGAGCTTGATTTATCAGTTCGTTCTTATAACTGTCTTAAACGTGCAGGAATTAATAATGTACAGGATTTGACAGCAAGATCGGAAAACGATATGATGAAGGTTAGAAACCTTGGACGCAAATCTCTTGAAGAAGTTATTGCAAAGCTTGATTCAATGGGACTTGCACTCACAAATGACGAAGAATAGTTGTTTGTTTTAACTCACAAAATTCGTGAGGAAATATTTGAAAGAGGTGAATAGTATGGCGAACCAAAGAAAATTGGGAAGACCAACAGACCAGAGAATAGCGATGCTGAGAAACCTTACAACTTCTTTCCTCGAAAACGGTAAGATTGAAACAACAGTTACCCGTGCAAAGGAAGTTCAGAAGTTAGCTGATAAAATGATTACTCTTGGTAAAAAGAACACTCTTCACACAAGAAGACAGGCTTTAGCTTGGATAACAAAGGAAGATGTTGTAACAAAATTATTTGCTGAAATCGCTCCAAAATATGCAGAGCGTAACGGCGGTTACACAAGAGTTATAAAGGTTGGACCAAGACGCGGTGACGCGGCTGAGGTTGCAGTATTGGAACTCGTTTAATTAAACAAATAAATCCGCAGAGCGTATGCCCTGCGGATTTTTGTATGTAGATTATTGCTGATAATTTTGCGACTGTTGAGGATTGCCGGATAAGACAGCACCACATTTATTGCAGAATTTTTGATTAACAAGATAACGGGTACCACAATTAGTACAGAATTTTACAGTGCTATGTATCTGGTTGTTAGTTAGGGATTTTTTCGATTTACTGCGGAGAATATAGCCCAAAATGAGCAAACAGATTGAAACTAATAATACAATTATGCCAACTATCATGATGATTTCTCCAACTTCGGCAGATTCTATGGCGCGTGAAAGCCTTATATCATAATCGCCTCCCCAAGCGGATGTGTTTGTGTAATTCCATTTTGTTTCACCCATAGAACGAATGTGTCTAATGTCGGCTTTACCTTCGCTGTAGGTGATGTAGCCCAAAATGCTTCCTAATGTTCCGGCGGCAGAACCAATCCAGCCAATAATAATTAAAAAAATATTCATAACAATTTCCTTTCTTGTCTATTATAGTGGCACACCTTATTGTTAAATTTAATACACCTCCTGTTCTATGTACAATAAAAAAGTGTGCAAGCAATCAAGCCTGCACACGAAAAATGCTTAGCTCCGATTGCTACCACACAAATTTTCATAGATACCTTCTTGCGTTAAGAACAAGTATGCGAAAATAGAGCATGCATTTTTACCGAAATAAAAACACATACTTATGCTTATCACAAGAAACTATCTTTATTCAATTTGTGTGGTATTTGTAGTTTACCACATTTTTCTGCTTTTGTCTATATTTTTGCAACAAAAAATACGGGGTTTATTTACCCCGTATCTGAATTTTAATATTATTGCTGATAGTTTTGTGACTGTTGAGCGTTGTTTGATAAAACGGCTCCGCAGTTTCCGCAGAATTTCTGTCCTATCGGATTTTTTGTGCCACATTTGTTGCAGAATTTAAAATGCCCGGCGTCCATACCGGAAAAATTATTTTCACCGGGGGATGTTGTGTTCCGATTATATGCTTGAGCTGTAGTATATGGCGTTGCTTTGCGTTTTGATGAAGATAGTGAGATAAATAATATTGCAGCAGCTACAAACAAAACAAGAACAACTGCTATGATGAGTAAAAGTTTCATGCTAATCATTATTAAAAATCCTTTCTATACTGTGGTTTTTTGGTTATTTTCATTTTTTACACATAATTGAGATGAGTGATTGGTTTGAACGGTGCCGGTATTCATACCAAAATAGGCTGTTGGTGGGTTACCGTTGTGACGGGCTTTGTATTTTGCAATGATTTCGTGTCGTCTCATAAGGTCATTTGCAATGAGACGAATAACTGCCGCCAAAGGAACACCAAGCATTATGCCCACAATTCCGCCAAAACCACCGCCTAAAATAACCGCAACAAGAACGAGAACGGGGTTTAGCTTAAGTCTATCCTTAATGAGGAACGGAGCGATAACGTTTCCGTCTATTTGCTGGAGAATAAACATAACAATTCCGACAAGTATACCCTGGCTTATTCCCGAAGTGAAGAGTGTTACGATTATCAAAATAATGGTTGATAAAATCGAGCCGATATACGGAACAATATTAAACACAGAAACAATTGCAGCAAGAACGAAGGGGTATGGAATATCGAATATGAGCAGAGCGAAGTATGAAACAAAAAACATTATTGCGGCATCGATAAGTCGGCAATATATGTATCGAATCATAAATTCGTTTACCTTACGGAGATATTTCATAATTTCATTCTTGATATTATCGGGGAATATACAACACAAAATGCGATTCCCCAGTCTGAAAAAGTCTTCACGGTCAATGATTAAATATACAGAAATGATAATTCCGATAAAAATATCAATCAATACACCGGAGACAGAAATGAGGCGTTCTATGTAAAGAATTATATTGTCGAAATTCAGATAATTCAGTATAACGTCAACAGATACCGTAGAGGTTATAGAAGTTATAACATTATCTTTATTGATTTTGTAGCCCATAAATGAGACTGAGTCGAGTTTTGTAAGGAGTGTTTCAAGAGCGGAGGGCGCTTGAGATATAAGCTCGGTCAAGCTGTTTATAAGCTTTGGGGTAAAAATCCTAAGCAGTATATAAAACACAAGCACTATAATTGAATACACAAATAATACTGAAAACAGCCTGCTTATTTTTCTGATAGGTTTAAAAGGAATTTTGTTAAGCAGACCTTCAATTTTTTTACTTGGAAAATATAAAAAATACGCCAAGCCGATTCCGATAAATAAAGGTGCCAATAAATCAAGAAGAGTATCTATAAATTCTGTGTTCCAGGATTTATAAATACCTATGACCAAAATCGCAAATACAGTCAGACCCAGATATTTTTTCACTTCTTTGTTGAGCATAAAATCATCCCCATTTTTTATTATATATATAAGTATAACATAAAAATTATCAAATGTACAGTATTTACTTGACGAAACAATAAAAAAATGTTAAAATATAAGATGATGTTGAATTGAAAATGGGAGATAGTATGTTTTTATCGGATAAATGGAAGGAATATGAGTTAATAGATGCGTCAAACGGCGAGAAGCTTGAGCGATGGGGGAAGATTATTCTCCGTCGACCGGACCCTCAGATTGTGTGGAATATTCCCAAATCTGAAAGGTCACCCATGTGGGATAAGGCTGATGCCAGATATATTCGCAGTAACAGTGGCGGCGGACATTGGGAGTTTAATAAAAAACTTCCCGAAAGATGGAGCGTAAATTACGGTGATTTAAAGTTTGGCATTAAAATGATGGGCTTTAAACACACAGGGCTTTTCCCTGAGCAGGCAACAAACTGGGATTGGTTTTCGGATATAATCAGAAAATCGGGGCGAAAAGATGTTAAAGTTCTTAATCTCTTTGCCTATACCGGCGGAGCTTCCATTGCGGCATTGTCTGCAGGGGCATCTGTTTGCCATGTTGATGCGTCAAAAGGAATGGTTGGCTGGGCGAAAGAAAATGCACAGCTTTCGGGCTTGGCGGACAGAAGCATAAGGTATATAGTTGATGATGTTAAAAAGTTTGTTGAGAGAGAAATCCGACGGGGAAATAAATACGACGGGATAATTATGGACCCTCCGTCATACGGGAGAGGGCCGTCGGGCGAAGTCTGGAAGATTGAAGATGAGCTTTTTAATCTTATAGAGCTTTGCATGAATGTTATGTCGGATGCGCCTTTGTTTTTCCTTGTTAATTCATATACAACCGGTCTTTCCGGAAGTGTTATGGAAAATATATATAAATTGACGCTTAAGAAAAGGTTTGGAGGACAAAGCCAAACAGATGAGGTTGGACTCCCCGTAACCCAAGGTGGATTAACTCTTCCTTGCGGATACAGTTCAAGATGGAATAGATAGCCCTTTTTTGGAAGGATTTTTAGAATGGACACAATTGTTAAAGTTGAAAACCTGAAATTTTCATATAAGGATGAAGAAACGGGAGAAGAAATTCCGGTTTTAAAGGGGATTGATTTTTCGGTTAAAAAAGGCGAGTTTGTTGCAGTTCTCGGTCATAATGGCTCGGGAAAATCCACTCTTGCCAAGCATCTTAATGCGATTAATATTCCCACAGACGGGAAGGTTACGGTTTGCGGAATGGATACAGCTGAGGAAGATTTGTTGTATCTGATAAGGCAAAAGGTTGGAATGGTTTTCCAAAATCCCGATAATCAGCTTGTTGCAAGTATTGTTGAGGAAGATGTGGCATTTGCGCCCGAAAATTTGGGCGTTCCAAGGGAAGAAATCAGAAAACGTGTTGATTATGCTTTAGAGGCTGTTAATATGTCGGAGTTTGCTCATCACGCACCTCATATGCTGTCGGGTGGGCAAAAACAGAGGGTGGCTATTGCCGGAGTTCTTGCAATGAAGCCGGAGGTGCTTGTTTTTGATGAACCGACTGCGATGCTTGACCCCATAGGAAGAAAAGAAATTTTAAAAACAATAAAAACTCTTAATAAGGAAGAGAATGTTACGATTGTTCTGATAACACATTATATGGATGAAGCTGCACAGGCGGACAGAATTGTTGTTATTGACCACGGGAAGATACATCTTGAAGGCAAGCCGAAAGAGGTCTTTTCGCAGGTTAAGGAGCTTAAAAAAATCGGGCTTGATGTGCCTCAGGCGACATATCTTGCATATAAACTGTCGGAGTGTGGATTTAATATTCCGAAGGGAGTGCTCACGACGAGTGAGTGCAGTGAAGAGATTTTGAAATGTTTGGAAGATGAGTAAATGATAAAGCTTGAGAATGTATCATATACCTATATGCCGGGCGGACCTTTTGAAAAGACCGCTGTGCATAATATAGATTTGACTGTTCCCGACGGTCAGTTTATTGGACTTATAGGTCACACGGGAAGCGGAAAATCAACATTGATTCAGCTTATGAACGGGCTGTTGAAACCCACAGAGGGTAGAATTTTAATTGACGGACAGGAGCTTTTTTCAAAAGATGTCAAAATGAGAGATATCCGCTTTAAAGTCGGTTTGGTTATGCAATATCCGGAATATCAGCTCTTTGAGGAGACGGTTGAAAAGGAAATTGCCTATGGCCCTTCAAATATGGGACTTTCAGAAGATGAAATAAAAAGCAGAATTTGCTATGCGGCGGATTTGGTGGGGATTCCCGATGAGATGCTGAAGAAGTCACCCTTTGAACTGTCCGGCGGACAGAAAAGGCGTGTTGCGATTGCGGGAATTGTTGCAATGCAACCCACAACCCTTATTCTTGACGAACCGACAGCAGGGCTTGACCCAAAGGGCAGAGAAGAAATTTTATTTAAAATCAAGGATTTGCAAAGGCGAATGAACATAACGGTTATTCTTGTTTCCCACAGCATGGAGGATATTGCTCAGATGGCAGACAGAATTTTGGTTATGAATAAGGGTGAATTATCCATGAATGAAACGCCTCAACAAGTGTTTGCAAGAGGTGATGAACTGGCAAAAATGGGGCTGGACCTTCCGCAGATTACGAAGATATGCAATGATTTGATTAAGGCGGGTTATCCCATCAGGAAAGGAATTTACACAGTTTCAGAAGCTGTTGAAGAAATAAAAAGACTTAAATTTGTTTAGAGTGCTGTGCCACGGAAGAAATGAGATGATATTATGCTTTCCGATATAACTCTCGGGCAATATTTTCCGGGAAAGTCGTTTATACACAGACTTGATCCGAGAAGCAAAATATTAATGATTATCGCATATATTGTGATGACATTTATAATTGATAATTTTACAGGATATATAGTTCTTGGTGTGTTTTTGCTTATATGCATGGTTAATACAAGAATACCTGTTAAATTTATGATAAAAGGTTTAAAACCGGTGGTGTTTTTTATCGTTTTTACCGCTGTTTTTAATTTGTTTTTAACAAAAACGGGACAAGTTATTTTTAAATGGGGATTTCTTACTGTAACGGATGAAGGGGCTAAAAATGCGGCATTTATGATTTTGAGGCTGATTTTTTTGGTAATGGGAACATCCCTTTTGACCTTGACTACCTCCCCTATAATGCTTACTGACGGAATAGAAAGGCTTCTATCTCCATTTGGTTTAATTGGGCTGCCTCATCATGAAATTGCGATGATGATGAGCATTGCTCTTCGGTTTATTCCAACATTGATTGAGGAAACCGATAAAATAACCAAGGCTCAAACGGCAAGAGGTGCTGATTTTGAATCGGGAAATCTGTTGCGAAGGATAAAGGCAATGGTTCCGGTTCTGATACCGCTGTTTGTTGGAGCTTTCAGAAGGGCTGATGAGCTGGCAACCGCTATGGAGTGCCGGTGTTACAGAGGCGGAAAAGGCAGAACAAGACTTAATGTTTTAAAATTGGGTATTGTTGATTTGATTGGCTGGATTGTTGTTGCTGTATTTGTTGCAGGAATTGTTTTGACAAATTATTATGGAGTGTTTTAAGATAAGGGAATGGTTATGAGGAATTTTGCTCTTGAAATTATCTATGACGGAACAGCGTATCATGGCTGGCAAAGGCAGGATAACGGAATTACTGTTCAGGAAGTCGTTGAAAATACACTTTCGATAATTACGGGAGAAGAAATTTCTGTTTGTGGGTGCAGCAGAACAGATGCAGGAGTTCACGCCTTG
>SVKF01000019.1 GCA_015068605.1 Oscillospiraceae bacterium | reverse complement strand
AGTGTATTTGGGAACAAGAGATTGAGGACATTGCAAAATGCCTTAAGGAAAACGGTGTTTATGAATTTACAATTTCAAGCACCTTTTCAAGCCTTATTGAAACCCTTGCAGAGTTCCAAAAGCACGGTTTCCAAATGGCAGGGCTTACAGAAGTGTATGCAAGGTACACCGATTACAATACAGGCAAGAACAAGGTCGTTCCTGCAATCAAAATGCTTTGCATATAGGGAGGGGATTTGATATGTGGAAGGAAGGCTCAATCAAGGTACATAACACCATTTTTCATTATTGGATTAAGGTGTACGGAGAGGGTTCACAATACGGCATTGATGGCGGAAAAATATCAAAGCTTATGCTAAAGCGAGAGGGCGAGATAGTTTGTAACTACGACAGAGGTTGGGATATACAGCCTGTCGATGACGAAGCTCGGCTTGCTTATGAAATTCTTGTTCAGGCAGAAAACTTCTAAAACTTAAAATGAACGGAGCTTTAATGCTCTGTTCGTTACATATACAAGGAGGACATATTATGATTGAAAAAGTAAACCCTATGCATCCTGATAAGGTTGCGGACAGAATTGCAGGGGCGGTAGTTGACCTTGCGTATAAGGTGGAGGAGAATCCGAAGATAGCCGTTGAAGTTTTGATTGGACACGGTGTGTGTCATATTATCGCAGAAACTTCAGCAGAGCTTGACAGGGTTGAAGTGTGTAAGGCTGTACACAGAATTACAAACTGCAGTAAAATTATGGTGGACTTTAAATGCGTTAGACAGGACTCGCATCTTTCAGAAAATCAAAGCAACGGAATCAGGTGCGGTGACAATGGTATTTTCAAAGGTGTACCGATGAGTGATGAACAGATAAAGCTTGGCAGTATTGCAAGAGAGATATACGCAAAGTACGGTACAGACGGGAAATACATACTTGACGGAGACCGACTCATAATTTGCCAAAGCCATGCAGGGGATGAATTAAAAGCTGAATATCCTGATGCAATTGTAAATCCCATAGGGGAATGGACGGGCGGTACGGATGTTGACACAGGTGCAACTAACCGTAAGCTCGGCAGTGATATGGCAGACGGAGTTACAGGCGGTGGACTTCATGGTAAAGACTTAAGCAAGGCTGATGTTTCGGTAAATATTTATGCATTTTTAAAAGCACAGAAAACGAGAGAAACCATTTTCCTCTGCTGTGCAATCGGTGATGACACCATTGACGGAAAACCGTATTCTGAGATTGTTGATACAGCAAGAGAATATATAAATGCACTTGGTGGATTTGAGAAGTTTGCGGAATGGGGATTGTTTTAAGAAAGTTTTTACAAAAACAGTAGATTTTTTTGGAGTTATGTGATATAATGTTTGGCGTATGGGGGTGGCTGAATGAGATATTACATATGTGATGCGTGTAAGTTTCAGTTTGTTAGATGCGGGGAGGTAACTCAATGCCCGGACTGTGGAAAGGAAGCGGTTCGGATAGCAACAGAAGAGGAAATTATAGATTTTGAACGCATAAAACAAGAATTGAAATGGAAATAACTTAAATAATCTGAAAGAGTAACCTATAAAAGGGTTGCTCTTTTTTCTTTAGACCCAAAAGGTCTTTTTTTTATACATAGAAGGGAGGTGTTATATATGGCACAAGGAAGAAAACCAAAGCCTACAGCGGTAAAAGAGCTTGAAGGAAATCCGGGTAAACGTGAGCTTAATAAAAACGAACCAAAACCGAAAAAGAAAGCACCTGCTTGTCCTAAATGGCTTGATGATGAAGCGAAAAAGGAATGGAAGCGGCTTTCAAAACAAATGGAGCAAATGGGAATTTTGACAGAAGTGGATATGACTGCTTTTGCAGGATACTGCCAGGCTTATGCAAGGTGGAAGGAAGCCGAGGAATTTATTTCAAAGCACGGTGCCATCGTAAAGACACCATCCGGATATTGGCAACAGGTGCCACAGGTTGCAATTGCGCATAAATACCTTACCATTATGAAAAACTTCTGTCAGGAATTCGGTCTTACACCATCATCAAGAAGCCGAATATCCGCTGAAAACGGCACAGAAACAGAAGAAGATATGATGGAGAATCTTTTAAGTTTAGGCGGTGATAAGCCGAATGTATGATGAAGCAAAAGCTAAACGTGCTGTGAACTTCTTTTCTTCCTTAAAGCATACTAAAGGTAAATGGAAAGGTGTACCCTTTGATTTATTACCTTGGCAGAATAAAATTATATCCGATATTTTCGGGACGGTAAAAGATGATGGGTACAGACAGTACAACACAGCCTATGTTGAAATCCCAAAAAAGAACGGGAAACAACTTGCGTTAGATACATATTTACCAACCCCATATGGTTTTAAAACTATGGGTGATATTCAAGTCGGAGATAAAGTATTCGATGAAAATGGCAACCCGTGTAATGTAATTGCAAAAAGCGAAGTTGATGATACAGAACAGGCGTACAGACTTACTTTCCGTGACGGAAGCTGCATAATTGCCGGAGAAAACCATCTGTGGGATTTGGAATATATTCACGGGAAAGCACAACATAAGATATGGAAAACAAAAGAAATATATGAAAGAACCCAAAAATTCAGAGAGCAATTCAAGGATAACCCGAAAGAGGTTAGGCGGTCCATAATACGTATTCCTGTGGCAAAACCGCTAAAAACAGATTACAAAGAGTTACCTCTTGATGCATATACATATGGATACTGGCTTGGGAACGGAAATTCTGTAAAGCCTGAGTTGACAGTAAGAGATTCGGATGTGAAAGATATCATTTCTTTTATACCATATACACTGCATAATAGTTATCCTCAAAATTGTGGTGGCAGTCATATTCTTGTGTATAAAGAATTAAAAAAGATACTTGTAAAAAGCTTCCGTGATAAGGTAATACCAAATGAATATCTGCGTGCATCGGAGTCTCAAAGATGGGCACTGTTGCAAGGGCTTATGGATTCTGATGGGTGTATATCAACAGAAAAATCACAGAGTATATATGTCAGTACAATAAAGCAGCTTGCAGAAAGTGTGCAGGAGCTATTATGGAGCTTAGGGATAAAAAATGCAATGCACGAAAAACCATCAACAAGGTTCGGCATTCCGACAGGTGAGACTTTATATCAAATAAGGTTTACAACGTTTGATGACCAACCAACATCAAAGTTATATAGAAAAATTTCAAGGAAACGGGAGAGAGTAAAGAAAACTCGCTCCTGTTTTCATTATCTGGAAAATATCGAACCGATAAATGAAAAAGTAAAAATGCAGTGTATTCAGGTGGATAGTAAAAGCCATTGTTACCTTGCAGGGCGGTCAATGATTCCAACACATAATTCAGAACTTGCCGCAGGGGTTGCACTGTATCTTACCTGTGCGGATATGGAGTGGGGTGCTGAAGTGTATGGTTGTGCATCTGACCGTCAACAGGCAAGTATTGTATTTGATGTTGCGGTTGATATGGTGGAGCAATGCCCGGCTTTAAAGAAACGCATTAAACCCATAATGTCAGTTAAGAGACTTGTATATAAACCTACAAACAGTTTTTATCAGGTTCTCTCATCAGAAGCCTTTACAAAGCACGGACTTAATGTCCATGGTGTTATATTCGATGAGCTTCACGCCCAACCCAACCGTGACCTTTTTGATGTTATGACTATGGGTTCGGGTGATGCGAGAACTCAGCCGTTATTTTTTCTTATAACAACAGCCGGAACAGACAGGGAGTCAATATGCTTTGAACAGCATCAAAAGGCAGTAGATATTATAGAGGGCAGAAAAATTGACCCCACATTTTATCCTGTTATTTACGGACTTCCCGATTCGGAGGATTGGACTAAAGAAGAGAACTGGTACAAAGCCAATCCATCGCTTGGACATACAATTAACATTGAAAAAGTACGTAATGCCTGCCTTAGTGCAATGGAAAATCCTGCAGAGGAGAACTTGTTCCGTCAGCTTCGTCTTAATCAATGGGTGAAGCAAAGCACACGATGGATGCCCATGGAGAAGTGGGATGAGTGTGATGAAACTGTTGATGTCAGATTACTACGGGGCAGAGAGTGCTATGCTGGGCTTGACCTTTCCACCACTCTCGACCTTACAGCCTTTGTCCTTATATTTCCACCAAGGAACAGTACGGAGAAATATATAATTCTTCCATACTTCTGGATACCGGAAGATAACCTTAAAAAGAGGGTAAACCGTGACCATGTTCCGTATGATGTGTGGAAGGCACAAGATTATATCAGGACAACTCCCGGAAATGTGGTGGATTACAGATGGATAGAAGAAGATATAAAGAGGATTGCAAGTGAGTTTGTTATAAAGGAAATTGCATATGACAGATATAACGCAACACAAATAATATTAAATCTTATGGACGAAGGACTTACAATGATTCCTTTCGGACAAGGCTTTAAAGATATGTCACCCCCAACGAAGGAAGTGTTTACACTTGTTCTGAAAAACAAAATTATACATAATATGCATCCTGTTCTTCGTTGGAACTTTGATAATGTGTGTGTTGAAACGGATGCTGCGGAAAACATAAAACCATCGAAGAAACGCTCAACAGAGCGTATTGACGGTGCAGTCGCTTCCATTATGGCTCTTGACCGTGCTATACGAAATGGAAATGCCATCACTGAAAGCGTATACGATGAACGTGGATTATTGTTTATATAAAGGGGGAGGCAACAATGAAAAAACCAATAAAGCACATTGTTTCACTGTCCGGCGGTAAAGATTCAACGGCAATGCTCCTTCGGATGCTTGAGGAGAGTATGCCCGTTGATATTATTCTCTTTTGTGACACAGGGTTAGAGTTTGAAGCAATGTACCGTCATATAGATAAACTAGAGAAATACGTAAAAATACCAATTACAAGACTTAAGGCTCCTCAGTCTTTTGAATATATGTTTTACGAACATATGCCAAAGAGAAAAAATCCAAATCTTGAAGGCAGAAAAGGTTTCAGTTGGAGTGGACCCCGTAACCGTTGGTGTACTTCTGTTTTAAAGACACGGGTAATCAACCGATATCTTAAAGCTTTATCAAAGGAATATACCATATACCAATACATAGGAATTGCTGCCGACGAACCAAATCGTGTCCGGGAGTTTAATTATCCGCTCATTGATTGGGGAATGACTGAATCGGACTGCCTTGCATACTGTAAAGAACGTGGTTTTGATTGGGATGGACTTTATGATATATTTCACAGGGTTTCTTGTTGGTGTTGTCCGTTACAATCTTTAGAAGAACTGCGAAAGCTCCGCAGACATTTCCCAAAGCTTTGGGAGAAGCTTCGGTATATGGATAAACATACATGGCGTAATTTTTTGAAAGATTATTCTGTAGAACAGCTTGAAGTCCGATTTGCTTACGAGGACGAATTGCTTGCTCAAGGCTTGCCGATAAAAGGCAAAGCCTTTTTTTGTGCATTAAAAGAACGATTGAAGGAGCTAACTATATAAAAATCAAGTAGTTTTTCAAAAAAATTTAAAATTAGTTAGCGAAACACTGTACATTGAAAATATATAAATAATTGTGGATTTTGTGGCATGGCAAATAAACCTTCAAAAGAAGGCAGTTTGTAAAAGGATAATCAGTTATTGCTTACACCAAAAGTTCAGGATTAAATTGTTGTTCTGTACTTAAAAGGTGATAGATAACTCGTAAGAGCTTCCTGATGCAATGACCTTGAGCACATCTGTGACCTTTACCTTCAGATAATTTTTTGTTGTAATAAATATGAAATACTTCGTTGTTGTTGATAACGGGTAAAATAATCTGATATAAGGTTTTCCTTAAATATTTGGAGCCTTTCTTCGTAATTGCAGTATGCTGTGCCGTGAATTGACTGGACTCGTAGTGATAAGGAGCAACACCTGCAAATTTAATTATCTGAGATGATTTTTGGTAGTTGCAAACGTCTCCCAATTCTGCTAAAATGGATGTACCGGAAAAATGTGATATGCCCGGTATCGAAAGGATAGTAGAGCTGTTTTGAATGGAGAACTCTTCTATCCTTTTATCTATTTCAGAAAGTTGTTCCTCCAGTAATTCAATTTGGCATACAAGGTGACGTATTTGAATTTCTTCAGCAGCAGAAGGTATGCCGATAGAAGCTTTGGCAGTCATTTTTAGTTGCTCTGCAGAAAGAGAAATTCGACCACCTCGTCCTTTGTATTCAAAACATTTACGAACACTGCGAATGTCAGCATTTGCAACAGCTTCGGCGGAAGAAAAGGTTTTTAAAATACTCATATAGACAATTCCGTATTTTGAATTGAATAGTGAGTTAAATTCAGGAAATACAATATCAATACATTTCTGAAGACGGTTTTTGTAAATGTTTAACTCTTCTTTCAAATTATGATGATGACGGGTTAATTGCTTCTGTTCATAGAGGTCGAAACGGTTTACCTTTGTAACACGATAAGGTTTCTTACGCTGATTAGAAGAAATAACATCACAGATAGTGATAGAATCAAGAGGATCGTTTTTTGTGATACCGCCTTGTATCTTCCTTGTAAGGTCAGTTGTTGTAGGATTAATGAGAGCAACTGTATATCGATTGTCAAGAAGATATTTAAGCAGAGCAAAATGATAATGTCCCGTATCTTCTATGCCGATAAGAACTTCAGCTTTGTCATAATCCTTTAGCTGCTTGATGAGTAACAGAAATCCGTTCTGGTTATTATCAAAAACAGAAGGATTTAAAAGAATTTCACCTGTTCCTTTATCAATTATAGAAAAAGTGTGTTGGTTTTTACCAATGTCAATTCCGACTAAAATCATGGTAATACATTCCTTTCGTAAAAATGTGTAATGTGTTATCCACAGCACTTGCTCCGTAAAACCTGGTACGAGATACGAATTCAAAGACTCATCTAACTAATCATTACTAAGAAACAAGGTGTGGTGAGAACCTCCTTAAAGTAGTCAAAGCTACAGGTTGATTATACAAATCCACATCACTTATTTATATAATACCAATGTTTAAAACCGTAATCAACCACGGATTAAAAAGGTTGATAGAAAGGAGAAAGGTATAATGAAAATGACTGTTAGATGAGTCAATTACATTATACCAGGTTGATGTATGGCAGATATGGGAACATCAGAAGCCTCAAAACTTTGGGGATATACACCTGCAACTATACGAAAATGGTGTCAACAAGGACTCATCAAGGACGCTACACAAGACAAAAAAGGGTCTGCTTGGCATATTCCTAAAGATGCAAAATGCCCTAAAAAAATCAAGAAAGGAGTGAGTTTTAAATATGGACCCTAAAAATACGGATCCTATAGTGATCAAACTTTTCGCAGTAGTCGTCATATTCGTTTGTGTAATTATCGGTCTGTTCGGCGCATGTTCCTCTGGTTCAAGCTCCGGTAGTTCTACACCAAGCAAATCATATCAAACAGTACAGGATCAGGTTATAAAATCCGATCAAAAATGGCATGACAACCGAGCAAAAGGCAACTGGTAATTTATAAATCTTTATTTTACATAAGCAACAGAGGTGGCATTTTATGCTTCCTCTGTTGTTTTTTCGCTTACCAATTATAAAACTTATAAAAAAACAAAAAACCTCTTGAATTAAGAGAAATATTATGTTATACTATTTTTAACTGTAATGAATAGAATGGATTATTAGGAGTATTTTTATGACTTTGGAGCAAATTATTCATAATTTTGGAATTTCTATGCTTCCTATTGCTGAAATAAGAGGTTCTATCATATATTGTTTTACGCAAAATTTTGATACTTTGAATCTTTTTATAATGTATCTTATTGCCGTTATCGGAAACTTTCTTCCGGTACCTTTTATCATTCTGTTATTCAGGCCGTTATTGAAATTTTTTAAAAAGTTCCATATTTTCCGAGGAATATGCGAGTGGCTGGAGAACAGAACTCATAAAAAGGCAGGGAAAATGACTGCAAATAACTCAAACACATCTTCTTTAAAGAGTCTTATTGCTCTCTATGTTTTTGTTGCAATCCCTTTTCCGACAACAGGCGCATGGACAGGTTCAATGATTGCCGGACTTTTTGACATACGACTTCGCAGGGCTCTCCCGGCTATTCTTCTCGGAATTATGACATCGGGGCTTCTTATGATTCTCCTTTGCAAAATCGGGGCAGAAAGCCTTGGTTTCCTCGGCTTTCTTGTAAAATAACTGAAAGGATTTGATTTAAATGAGTGATAATTTTTACGATTTCGATAAAGATGAAGAATTTTTGGAAAGTTATACGAATGACAATACTTCATCATCCAATGAACAAACCGTCTCCAAGGATTTTTCTTCGTCCCCTTCATTTGAAATGGCAGGAGATCTTTCCTCCGATGGTAATATGCCCAATCATCATCCGAAGGAATTTGAGATAGAAATTCCCATTCCTCAGCCAAGAATAAAATCCACTATTCCGTCTAAGGAACAGATTTCTCCGGTTTCCGACAATAAAAAAACTGCTCCGCAACGTGCTGAAGCAAAAAAATTGTCATCCACAGCCAAAAGCTTATCGGTTATAGGAATTATTGTATCCTGTGCGGTTGCCTTTGCAATTTCGTTTGTTGGAATGTATTATCTCGGGGATTACCTTCCTCTGAACAAAAAAGAGGACAATAAGCCCGAATCATCTATATCGGATATTGAAAAATCCACAGACACCGTTGAAATCCAGGGAGAGCAGGTTATTAAATATGAGAATAACGATGAAACGGATAATCGTGCTGAAACGCCTATGTTTAGCGGTTCAAGCGATAATTCCGGCGCATCTTCCGATTCCGACAACGAATCTTCCTCAGAGGAAAATTCCGACTCGGAAAATTCAGATGATGACAACGATACTGCCAATGATGATGAGGAAAATAACGATTCATTGGATGAAGACAGCGATTCTTCCGACGAGATAATGATTTTAGATTAAATTCAAACATTAATATAAAGGAGTTCTTATAATATGGAAAGCAAATACAAAAGAATAATGCTGAAAATCAGCGGAGAAGCAATGTCAGGCGGAAAAGGCTTCGGGCTTGACACTCCAACCATTGACCGCATCGCAGAAAAGATAAAAGAAGCCGTTGATATGGGTGTTCAGATTTCTATCGTTGTTGGCGGCGGTAACTTCTGGAGAGGCAGAAGCGGTGGAAATATGGACAGAACAAGGGCTGACCATATGGGAATGTTGGCAACGGTTATTAACTCTCTCGCTCTTTTGGACGCAATAGAACAGCAGGGTGTTCCTGCAAGAGTTCAGACAGCCATTGAAATGCGTCAGATTGCAGAGCCTTATATCCGCTCAAGAGCAGTTCGTCACCTTGAAAAAGAAAGAGTTGTCATTTTTGCCTGCGGAAGCGGAAACCCCTTCTTCTCAACCGACACAGCGGCGGCTCTTCGTGCGGCTGAAATCAATGCTGAAATTATACTTTTGGCTAAAGCTGTTGACGGAGTTTATGACAGCGACCCTCATAAGAACCCTGATGCAAAGAAGTTTGACTCCCTCCGTTATATAGATGTTTTAAACAAAGGACTTGGAGTTATGGATTCTACAGCAACATCTCTTTGTATGGATAACAATATTCCGATTCTCGTCTTTGGGCTTGATAACCCCGATAATATTATCAGAGGCTTAAAAGGCGAAAAAATCGGTACATTAGTATATTAAAACAAATACAGAAAGGATTTTTAAATTATGAAAAATGCAGAAATTAAAATGGATAAGGCAGTTGCTGCCTTGAATAATGACTTTGCGGCTATCCGCGCAGGCCGTGCTAATCCGGCAATTTTAGACAAGATAACTGTTGAATATTACGGTTCACCGACTCCTCTTGTTCAGGTTGGAACTATCTCCGTTCCCGAACCTCGTTCAATTGTTATTCAGCCATGGGACGGCTCTATTTTAAACGACATTGAAAAAGCTATCTTAAAGTCTGATTTAGGGCTCACTCCAAACAATGACGGAAAATGCATAAGACTTAACTTTCCTCCTCTTACCGAAGAAAGAAGAAAAGAACTTGCAAAATCCATTTCAAAGCGCGGCGAAGAAGCAAAGGTTGCTGTTCGAGGCGTGCGTCGTGATACTCTTGAAGGCTTTAAAAAGCAGAAAAAGGACGGCGAGCTTACAGAGGACGATTTAAAAGGTCTTGAAACAGATATTCAGAAGCTTACAGATAAGTTTGTCAAAGAAATTGACACAATTGTTGCTAATAAAGAAAAGGAAATTATGGAAGTTTAAGCGGAGGTCGCTTTATGTTTTTTAAAAAGAAAAAAGAGCAGACCATCGAAAAGATTGACCCAAATAATCTCCCCCTTCATATCGGGGTTATTATGGACGGTAACGGGCGATGGGCTGCAAAACGCCATCTCCCCCGAAGTGCCGGGCATCGTGCCGGAGCCGACACTTTTGAAAAAATCGTTAAATACTGTGACAAAATCGGCATTAAGGCTATAACCGCCTATGCGTTTTCAACCGAAAACTGGAACAGACCAAAGGCAGAGGTTGACAATCTTATGAATCTGCTTTATAACTATCTTCTTATGGCAGAGGAAAAGTTTGCAGGAACTAATGTCATCCTCCGTGTTATCGGTGACAGGTCTGCTTTGTCCGATAAAATAAACGAGGCAATAGACCACGCAATCGGTGTAACTGACGGAAACACAGGAATTGTCCTTAATATGGCATTAAACTATGGTGGTCGTGATGAGATTGTCCGTGCGACAAGGATTGCCGCCGAAAATGTGAAAAACGGCATGATTTCCCCTGATGAAATTGATGGAGAATATCTTGATAAGCTGATGTATACAGCGGATAATCCTCCTGTTGACCTCATAATAAGACCAAGCGGTGAAAAACGCCTTTCCAACTTCCTTCTCTGGCAGGCAGCCTATGCTGAATTTTGGTACAGCGACATTAACTGGCCTGATTTTTCAGAAAAGGATATGGAAAGAGCCATAATTGATTATCAGAAAAGAAACCGTCGTTTCGGTAAGGTTTAATGAAAGGAAATTTTTACTTATGAAAACACGAATTATAACTTCGATTTTTGCACTTCCTCTTATTATTGCCGCACTTATTCAGCCTTATTGGCAAATTTGGGGTGGTATCGCTTTTTTAGCGTCACTTATAGGGCTTTACGAATTTTATAAGGCAACCGATATTATCAAGCATATATCACTTTGTGTTACAGGATTTCTGGCTTGTATATATTTTTCATTGAGTTATTATTTCCCTGTTTCAATTTTCCCTATTGCCCTTTGGTATACCGCTTTGCTTTTCCTGATACTTATATTCTCAAATAATAAAGTCTCTCTTGAAAAGCTTGCCCTTTCCTGGTTTGGGATAGTCTATGTTCCTCATCTTTTAAACTATATTGTGGGTTTAAGACGAATTGAAGCCGGCGGAGAATTTTATATTTGGCTCATTATTGTTTGTGCATTCTTAACCGACACTTGTGCATATTTTACAGGTAAGGCTATGGGCAAACATAAGCTTTGCCCTAAATTAAGTCCTAACAAGACAATCGAAGGTGCAGTTGGCGGCGTTGTTGGTTGTGGTCTCTCCTGCATGGTGTTTGGTCTGATAATAAGCCGTTATTTCAGTGCAGATGTTAATTTCATCAGACTGTTTATTCTCGGGCTTATCTGCTCCGTCGGAGCACAGCTTGGGGATATTTCAGCTTCCTGCATAAAGCGTCAGTATCAGATTAAGGATTACGGCAATCTCTTCCCCGGTCACGGTGGAGTTTTAGACCGATGCGACAGTATTCTCTTTGTTGCACCGCTTATGTATTATTATATCCGGTTCATAGGTATTTTTAATTAAATAATTTTTACTAAACCGATAAAATGGGGCGCAAACTTATGCTTCTGCCCCTTTAGATTGTTTAAGACGGAGGATTAGTTTTATGAATATATCAATTTTAGGCTCAACAGGTTCAATCGGCACACAAGCTCTTATGGTTGTCGATGATTTAAAAGGCATTAAAGATATAACCGTTAAAGCTATAAGCGGAAACAAAAACACAAAGCTATTAGAGGGGCAGGCGAGAAAATACAAGCCCGAAATTGTTGCAGCTTACGATAAAAATTCTGCAAAGGATTTAAAAACTCGACTTTCAGACACCTCTTGCAAGGTTGTCTGCGGTCAGGACGGACTCATAGATGTTGCAACCCACAAGGATTCCGAAATGGTTTTATCCTCAATCGTGGGCTTTTCAGGACTTGTTCCAACTCTGTGCGCAATCGACGAAGGAAAAGACATCGCCCTTGCCAACAAGGAAACTCTTGTCACTGCCGGTCAGCTTTTTATGGATAAAATCGCCGAAAAAAATGTCCGACTTTTGCCCGTTGACAGCGAGCATTGTGCTATTTTCCAAAGTCTTGAAGGGAATCGTTCCAATAAAATTAATAAAATTCTTCTGACTTGTTCGGGTGGGCCATTTTTCGGAAAAACCTCTGATGAACTTAAATCGGTAACTAAAGAGATGGCGCTTAATCATCCGAACTGGAGTATGGGGGCGAAAATCACAACCGACAGCGCAACGCTTATGAACAAAGGTCTTGAGGTTATTGAAGCAAAGTGGCTTTTTGGTGTGGATATTGATGATATTGAGGTTGTTATTCATCGTGAGAGCATCATTCATTCTATGGTGGAATATGAGGATTTGAGCGTTATTGCCCAGCTTTCTCTGCCGTCAATGAAGCACCCTATCCAATATGCCTTCACCTATCCCAAAAGGCTTCCTTCTCCCGATAAGAGAGTGTCTTTTAAGGACATAAAAAATCTGTCATTCTTTGAGCCTGACGAGGATACTTTTAAGTGTCTCCGTCTTGCAAAGGAAGCCGGAAAACAGGGCGGAATTATGCCTACGGTGTTAAACGCAGCAAATGAAAAGGCTGTTGAGTTTTTCCTAAACGGCAAAATAAGCTTTCTCCAAATCGGAGATATTGTTGAGAAAACACTTTCCGAATATAAAAATATAAATAATCCAACAATAGATGATATATTAAGTGTTGATATGGAAGTAAGGGAGCGTTTGAAATGACATTTCTTATAATTTTATTTGCTATTTTATTTTTCTCGCTGATAATTTTTGTTCATGAATTTGGTCATTTTATAGCGGCGCGTATTTTCAAAGTTACTGTTCACGAATTTGCAATCGGCATGGGGCCGGCTATCTGGTCAAGAAAAGGAAAATCAGAAACAAAATATTCCATTCGTTGTATACCCATTGGCGGTTACTGCAAAATGGAAGGTGAGGACGGAGACAGCGATGCTGAAGGCTCATTTTCCTCAAAACCTAAGTTTGCCCGTTTTGTCATTCTTGCTGCAGGGGCATTTATGAATATTGTTTTAGGTCTCATAATAAGCCTTATTGTTGTTTGTGTAACCTCCGGAGGTGGAATTGCAACAACGACAGTAAAAGATACTGTTCCCAATTCACCCATTTCTGAATATATTAAACCGGGGGATAAAATTGTTGAAATCAACGGATATGATATTAACATCAAGCAGGAAATTTCTCTTGCCCTCTCCTTGGGCGAAAGCGATACATTTGATATAAAAGTTAAAAGAAATAGGGAAATTCTTGAATTTAAAGATATAAAGCCTCATGAATTTGAACAAGACGGTCAAAAATACAAGGCTTTGGGAATTAACTGTGAAATTGTCCCTCAAGGATTTTTCTCTGTTTTAAGAGAAGGCTTTTTCCAGACCGTTTATATGGGGAAGCTTGTGTTTTACAGCCTTTCAATGCTGATTAGCGGAAAGGCAGGAATGAGCGATTTATCAGGGCCAATCGGAGTTGTCGACCAAATGAAAAACGCGGTTACAAGCACCGGCGGAGGGCTGGTCGGATTTTTAAATCTTCTGTTCCTCGCAGGCTTTATCTCCGTCAACATAGGAATTATGAATCTTCTTCCATTCCCGGCATTGGACGGCGGAAGAATTTTCTTCATTCTGATTGAACTTATAACAAGACGCCGTGTTCCACCTGAAAAAGAAGGCATTGTTCATTTTATCGGGCTTGTTCTTCTGCTTGGACTAATGATTTTTGCAACATGGAATGATATTTCAAGGATTATAAATTAGGAGACAGAAATGAATTCGTATAAATCTACAATGAAAGCTTGTTATGCAGGTTATTTCACTCAGGCAATCATAAATAACCTTGCTCCTGTTTTCTTTGTCATTTTTCAAAAAGATTATAATATCACCTTAACGCAATTAAGCTGGTTGATTTTCATAAACTTCGGTGTTCAGATTATAACAGATTTGGCATCTGTTTACCTTACCGATAAGCTGGGTTGTAGAAAATCTGTTATGCTCGCCCACATTGCAAGCACCATTGGACTTGTTTGCCTCGGAATTTTGCCGAAAATTATGCCCACACCATATATCGGGCTGATTATCGCTATCGCCATATATGCTTACGGAAGCGGTCTAATCGAAGTTTTGGTAAGCCCAATCGTTGAAGCACTTCCAACGGATAATAAATCCTCCGCAATGAGTCTTCTTCATTCTTTTTATTGCTGGGGTCAACTCATTGTTGTGCTGTTTTCGACACTTATTATGAAGATTACGGGGACGGGATATTGGTTTATCCTCCCCCTCCTTTGGGCAATTGTTCCCCTTATAAATACATTTAATTTTATGAGAGTTCCATTTGCGCCAATGGTTTCGGAAACGGATAAAATCCCCTTAAAAAAACTGCTTAACTCAAAAACCTTTATTATCCTTCTCCTCCTGATGCTATGCGCAGGAGCAACGGAAATGACAATTTCCCAATGGTCATCCCTTTTTGCTGAGAAGGGTTTGGGGGTTACAAAGGTTGTGGGGGATTTGCTTGGACCTTGTCTTTTTGCCTTTTTTATGGGCTCGGGCAGAGTTATATATGGTTTCTTCGGCAGCAGAATGAATCTTAATCTATGTCTTATGTGTTGCGGAATTTTGGGTGCTTTATGCTACCTTTTAACTGCCCTTTCTCCGTCACCCGTAATTGCGCTTATCGGTTGCGCATTAGCCGGTCTTGCCTCAAGTCTGATGTGGCCCGGATTTATCTCCCTTGCCGCAGAACGCTATCCTCTTGCAGGAACAGCACTCTTTAGCCTTATGGCAGTTTCCGGGGATATAGGCTGTACATTCGGACCATATATCGCAGGCATCGTTGCCGACTTTGTTAAGAATTTTACGAGTCTTGACAAATTCTTCAATGTTGCCCCCGAACAGGCAGGACTTAAAGTGGGAATTTTGACCGCTGTCGTTTTCCCCTTCGCAGTAATAATTCTACTTAAGCTTTTAAAAAATAAACAGAGCCAGCGCAAAATGCACCGACCACACAAAACACAAAATAGGGATGTTAAAAAACTCCGAATCGCAAGAAAGGAGGAAAAATAACAGGGATTGAGAAAACCTTTTGCAGAATATCC
Organism: Oscillospiraceae bacterium; assembly: GCA_015068605.1. Classification (GTDB taxonomy): domain Bacteria; phylum Bacillota; class Clostridia; order Monoglobales; family Monoglobaceae; genus SIG454. The sequence continues at coordinate 8,870 of SVKF01000019.1, read as the reverse complement.
CTGTATATACCTAAAAACAAGGGTAAAAAATCAAAAATTTTGATTTTTTTAAAATATATTATCTTTTCTTGCGATCCGGAGTTTTTTTAACATCCCCTTTTTTATTGAAGTTCAAATGCACCTGTGTACAATTGATGGTATTTTCCTTTTTCTTCAATGAGGGAGTTATGGTCGCCTCGTTCAATTATTCTGCCGTTTTCCATAACCATTATCACGTCGGAATTTTTAACAGTTGAAAGGCGGTGTGCAATAACAAACACCGTTCTGCCTTTCATCAGTCTGTCCATTCCTCGTTGAACAATAGCTTCTGTTCTTGTGTCTATTGATGATGTTGCTTCATCAAGAATCATAACAGGTGGGTCGGCAACCGCCGCTCTTGCGATAGAGATAAGCTGACGCTGTCCCTGGGAGAGGTTTGAGCCGTTGTTTGAAAGTTCTGTCTCATAGCCTTTGGGAAGTCTTGTTATGAAGTCATCTGCCCCTGCAAGAATTGCCGCATTGATACACTCCTCATCTGTTGCATCAAGATTTCCGTATCTTATATTTTCCATAACAGTTCCGGAAAACAAATTCGTATCCTGCAGAACTATTCCGAGGCTTCGCCTTAAATCGGATTTTTTTATCTTTTGGATATTTATTCCGTCATAACGGATTTTCCCGTCTTCAACATCATAAAACCTGTTTATAAGGTTTGTTATGGTTGTCTTTCCGGCACCTGTTGCACCAACAAACGCAACCTTTTGACCAGGCTTTGCATAAACAGAAATATTATGAAGAACAACTTTATCTTCAACATATCCAAAGGTCACATCGTTAATCTCAACATCGCCTTTTAAAGGAGTGTAAGTCACTGTTCCGTCGCCATGAGGATGCTTCCACGCCCATTTCCCGGTATGCTTTTCTGTTTCGATTACATTTCCGCCCTCATCAATTTCAGCATTGACCAAGGTTACATATCCGTCATCTTCTTCCTCTTTTTCGTCCATAAGAGAGAAAATTCTGTCAGCACCGGCACACCCCATAACAATTGAGTTAATCTGTTGAGACAGCTGGTTGACATTTCCCGTAAACTGTTTTGTCATATTAAGGAACGGCACAACAATGCTCAGGCTGAACGCAAAACCCGAAATACTGATATTTTTCGCTCCGGTCGCTATAAACAATCCGCCGGCAACCGCCATAATAACATACAATATATTTCCTATGTTCCCGATAATCGGTCCTAAAACATTGGCATAAGAATGGGCTTTTCTGCTATCTTCGCAAAGCTCTTCATTTATTTTTTCAAACTCATCGATACATTCTATCTCGTGATTAAAAACCTTAATAACCTTCTGTCCGTTCATCATTTCCTGAATATAACCTTCTGCCTTACCCATTGATTTTTGCTGACGGATAAAATATTTTGCCGAGCCTCCGCCTGCTTTTTTAGAAACAAGCATCATAAGGATTACGCCAAAAATAACAACCAATGTCATCCATAAACTGTAATAGAGCATAGCGAAAAGCACACCTATAACAACAGAGCCTGCCCTTATCAATGAAGGAAGCGACTGGGAAACAAGCTGACGGAGTGTATCAATATCATTTGTGTAATGGCTCATTATATCGCCATGCTTATGAGTATCAAAATATCTAATGGGAAGCACCTGCATACCCTTAAACATTTTAATACGAAGCTTTGACAAAAAGCCTTGCGTAATGTAAGCCATAAGCTGGGAATGGGCAACTGTTACAGCCAGCGCAACAGCATATAAAATTGCTATAAACACGATATATTCTATTATTTTAGGATAAGCTCCTGCCCAGTCACCGGTTTTACTGTATTCTTCAATTACAGCAATAACCTTTTGAATAATAAAATCGGGGACAACTGCCGCAACTGCCGAAAAAAGTATACAAAAAACTGCGACCGGAACTAAAACCGGATAACACTGAAAGAGGGTTTTTATAACTCGTCCGAATGTGCCTTTTTTCGGTTTTTTAAATTCGGGTCTCTTACCTTGATGTTTCATCCTTATCCCCTCCTTGTGTCTGTTCCTCATATACTTCTCGGTAAATCTCACTGCTTTGGAGCAGTTCCTGATGTGTTCCTATGTTGTCTATTTTACCATTCTCCATAACGATTATCAAATCAGCCTCCATAACCGAGGCAACTCTTTGCGCAATAATAATTTTTGTAGTCTCCGGGATAAATTCCTTAAAACCGTTTCTGATGAGCGAATCGGTTTTGGTATCAACTGCGCTGGTTGAATCGTCAAGAATAAGTATTTTCGGCGACTTTAACAGCGCTCTTGCAATACAAAGTCTTTGCTTTTGTCCCCCCGAAACATTTGTTCCACCCTGCTCAATTTTTGTGTCATACCTATCCGGAAAGGTTTTGATAAACTCTTCCGCCTGAGCAAGTCTGCACGCCTTTTCAATTTCTTCGTCCGTGGCATTTTCATTACCCCAGCGAAGGTTTTCCTTTATAGTGCCCGAGAAAAGCAAATTCTTCTGAAGCACCATTGAAACAGAGTCACGCAGAGTCTTTATATCATAATTTCTAACATCAATTCCGCCAACCTTGATTTCACCCTCTGTCACATCATAAAGCCTTGGTATAAGCTGAACGAGAGAGGATTTCCCCGAGCCGGTTCCGCCTATAACTCCAACCGTCATTCCCGATTCAATTTTCAGATTAACATCCGAAAGGGAGTTTCTCTTCGCTTCCTTTGAGTATTTGAAATTAACATTATTAAATTCAATACTGCCGTCCTTAACCTCAAAAACAGGTTCTTTGGGCTCTTCAAGAGACGGAACCTCCTCCAATACCTCAAAAATACGCTTAGCAGACTCCGCTGACATAGTTATCATAACATAAATCATTGAAAGCATCATAAGAGACATAAGAATCTGCATTCCGTAAGTCAGCATTGCAGAAATCTGACCCACATCAACTCCACCGATATGCAAAATAGCCATTTTAGAGCCGATTAAAAGAATAACAATCCAGTTGAAATTCATACAAAACTGCATCAGGGGAGTATTTATCGCAACAATTCTTTCCGCCTTTGTGAAATCGTCCCTTATATCTTCCGCCGCTTTCTCAAATTTATCGTTTTCATATTTCTCTCTTGAGAAGCCCTTAACAACACGCATCGCCTGAACATTCTCTTCAATAGATTCATTGAGCTTATCGTATTTTTTGAAAACTCTGCGGAATGCAGGCATAGCCTTGCGGCTGACAAGATACAGACCAACACCTAAAATCGGGATAACAACAACAAATGCCGTCGCAAGTGCTCCACCCATAACATAAGCCATTATAACCGAGAAAATCAGCATAAGAGGACTTCTTACAGCCGTTCTTATAATCATCATAAACGACATCTGAACATTCGCCACATCTGTGGTCATTCTCGTTACCAACGATGAAGACGAAAATTTATCAATGTTATGGAAGCTGTAAGATTGCACCTTTCTAAAAAGCATTCCTCTCAAATTTTTGGCAAATCCCGATGAAGCTTTTGCCGCCGTAAAAGCCGCCATTCCTCCAAATGCAAGAGAAATACACGCCGCTATAGCCAAAAATCCGCCGGTTTTTAGAATTTCATCAATCAACGCCCCCCTTGCAACTTTGTTGACAAGATTTGCAGTTATAAACGGAATTAAGGTTTCAATTACCGCTTCTCCTGTCATAAAAATCAAGGTGAGAATAGTTTGAAATTTATATTTTCCCACCGCACCAAAAAGCTTTTTAATCATTTTCTGCGTCCTCCTTTAAAATGTCATAAGTTTTATCCAGCAGCTTTATAAAGCTCTCAAGCTCATCATGGCTGAAATTTTCTCTGAACTTATTTTCTATATATTCATGGTTGATTTTACACTCCGCCCGAACATCATAGGCTTTTTCAAGCAGCTTGACACATCTTTGTCTTCGGTCATCCTCACATACCGATATTTTTATAAATCCGTTTTTCTCCATTCTTCCGAGAATCCCGATAACTGTTGAATGTTTAATGGAAAAATGCAATTCAAGCTCCCTTTGAGTCACTTGCCTGTCCGAATTTTTAAATAAATAATGCAATATATCCATTTGGGTCTTTGTAAGCTCAAACTTTTTCGCCCTTTTGTTCCCATTGGCTTTGAAGCATTCGTGAATACGCTTGAACCTATACCCCAAGTCTCCTTCTCTCAAAATATCACCCCCGAAAAGTGTAGCACACTTCACATTATACTAAAAATTATTATATAAGTCAAGGAAAATTTTAGATTTTTTTGTCGTACGATTTTATACTCTAATTTAAAGGAAAACAATGAAGTATAAAGAAAATTATAATTGGGAATATTTGACAATTTTATATGAAAGGATGAACAAAATGAACGTCAGACTCGAATATGCGTCAGGGACGCTTATTGCCAAAATCAGTGGCGAGATTGACCACCACACAACAAATCATTTGCGGGAGGTTTTAGACCGTGAGCTTATAGAAAAAAGCATTAAAAACCTCATTCTCGACTTTAACGAGGTAAGCTTTATGGACAGCTCCGGAATCGGAGTTATCGTTGGAAGATACAAGAAAATTGATGCTCTCGGCGGAAAAATGATGATAATCAGGACATCGGAGCAGGTTGACAAAATTCTCGAACTATCCGGAATAAAGAAAATACTTTCCTGCAAAAAGGAGGCTGTGTAGCTATGAACAATTACATGAAGCTTGAAATTCCTGCAAAAAGCACAAACGAAGCTTTTGTCAGAGCAACCGTCGGCGCTTTTATAAGCCAAATAGACCCAACAATTGAGGAGCTTTCCGACATTAAAACCGCAGTTTCCGAGGGTGTTACCAATGCTATAATTCACGGCTATGAAACCATGGGTGGGGTCATAAATATCATTTGTCGCATTGAAGAAAGCATTATCGAAATCGTCATAATCGATTTTGGAGTCGGCATTTCCAACATTGAAAAGGCACGAGAGCCTCTTTACACATCAAAGCCTGACGAAGAACGAAGCGGAATGGGATTTACCGTTATGGAAACATTTATGGACACTCTTATAATTGAGTCAAAGGCAGGCGAAGGAACACGGCTTACAATGCGGAAAAAGATAGAGCGAAAATGAATAGTGAAAACAATAAAGAACTTCTAATCCTTGCAAAAAAAGGTGACAACAATGCCGTTTCCGCATTGCTTGAGCAAAACACAGGACTTATCAAAAGTGTTCTCCGCCGTTTTCTGGGTCGAGGATATGAAGCGGAGGATTTGTTTCAGATTGGAGCTATCGGCTTAATTAAGGCAATACAGCGCTTCGATTTAAGTTTTGATGTTAAATTTTCGACCTATGCCGTTCCTATGATAATGGGCGAAATCAAAAGATATATCCGTGACGACGGGATTATAAAGGTAAGCCGAAGCATAAAGGAGCTGTCCGTCAAAGCAGCCTCCGCCCGTGAGGCTCTTATCCGAGAAAAAGGTGAAGAGCCGACTATTTCGGAAATTGCTAAAAAAATAGGCGCAACCCCCGAAGATATTGCGACCGCCTTTGAAGCGACATCGCAACCAGATTCCCTCTATGCTAAAGTTGACGATGGGGACAAAGAGGGTGCGTCCTTGATTGACAGAATAGAAAGCCCTGTCAACTTTGAAAAAACCACCGTAGACAAGCTTTTAATCTCAAGCCTTTTAAAGGATTTCCCTCAAAGAGAGCAAAAAATTATAATTCTCCGTTATTTCAGGCAGAAAACACAGTCGCAAATTGCCCAAAGTTTAGGAATTTCCCAAGTTCAGGTGTCCCGTCTTGAGAAGAAAATTCTCTCAAAAATGCGTGAAAAGTTAGATGAATAGGCTTTTCAAACAAAACAAATTTAGGCTGCAGCAACCTCTTGCTACAGCCTAAATTTAAAAAAAATTTTTACAACTAAATCCTAAAAATTACCGTTTATCTGCACCGGTTTTTTACTGCACCTTAACCTTTTCCTTGCTTATTCCGAAATGAATAACAGCAAGGGAAGCAATCATAAATATCGCCGAAACAAACGCCATAAACTGTTGTCCGTACATCGGAATACCGAAAATACTGTTTCCGTTTGCCTGAACATATGATAAAATCCGACCGCCGATAAGAGAGCCGATAAATCCGAAAGTGCCACCGATACAGTTACTTATCGCCATTGCCTGAGTTATATATTTTGAATCCACATAGCTGTACATAATATTAAACGAGTTTTGGTTTGTTCCCGCAATCGAAATATTATGAAGCACAGTAAATGCAATTATCAAAACCCATGTTGACGGTGTCGTGAACATCAGACACAAATATGCACCAAGACCTATAAAAAGAGCAAGTTCAAAGCCTTTGGCAAAAGAATACTTATCCGAAAATTTTCCGAAGGGAATCGAAACCGCCACTCTGAACAGGTTTGCCACCATATTTATAACCTGCACCACAAATGTTGATAAAAGCAAATCCTTTGTTTTGAATATGCCGAGAAATCCTATTGTAAAATATGTAGAAAACTTAAACAGCATCATAAAAATGAGAACATTTCTGAAGCCTTTTCCGGCAAATATATTCTTCATAACCTCTTTAAACGAAGTATTTTCTTCCTCTTTAGCTGTTTTATCTTCTTTTTTTATCATAAGAAGGCATATGAAGTTACAGATGTTGATAACAAGCATTGAAAATGCAATAAATATAAATCCGCCGTTGATATTCCCTATGCTTTCATAACGGTCAAACACATATCCTATAACCATTGTAAAAACAATTCCCAACACCAGTGAAATCATTTCTTTTACAGCGGAATATACCCCTCTTTTATGCGGCTCAACATAGGAATTTGCCCATTTAAAATATATCGAAACAATAATATATTTAAACACATACGCCAAAAGAATAGATAAAACCACGAGCACCTTTTTCCCCGAAGCAGCTATCGGAAGAAACGGGATTACATACATAAACATGAAGAAAACCTGGCTTAGGGTATCTAATGTGAGGACTAATTTTTTAGTGCTGATTTTCGCCTTAACAAGAGGAATTGCCGCAAGCTGAATTATAAACACAAGGGATATGAAGGATGACACAATACCAATTGCGGAATCACTGAGTCCAAGATGTTCAAGAAGCTTCGCTAAAAATGCGTCCGCCACCAAAAGACAAATAAAATATTCAAATGTACACTGTGCCATATACGCCTTACGTGACCTCTTATACTCCGGCGAATTATAATCTATATTATTCAAATCTTACCATTTCCTTTCACAATTAATCGCATAGTACATTATATATCATTTCTCCCGATTTGTCCATACCTTTTTAATTTATATTTTAAAAAATTGCGTTGGTGTCCTTCAATCACGGATTAAATTCTTGAAGATTAAATATTCACATATAACATTTTCAAAAGCATACATTTTCCTTTCTTTTTGAAGGGGACCTCTAAATATTCATCGTACGAAGAGTGGCGAGAGAATTTTTCGTCAGTCTAAACAAAATTTTGCACGCATAGTTGTCTTTATGTGAAAAAAAATTTTGTGACGAATGACGGAAATATTATCCGACAATGTTTGTACGAGGAATTTTTAGAGGTTCCCTGAATATATATATTAACAAAAAAGAAAGGATTTTTTATATGAAAATTTTTGTTTTTACAAAAAAGACAGGTATACTATGTCTTGTGGCTGTTTTACTGGTGTTGTCCTTAATCTATTTTGGAAAAACAACATCTATGCCCGTTACAAACGATAAAAGAGATTTGCCGATATACTGCGTTCAAAAGCCCGAGGAAGAAAAAATTATTTCCATCTCCTTTGACGCCGCATGGGGAAACGAGGATACCGGAAAGCTCATAGAAATTCTTGAAAAATATAATGTTAAAACCACATTTTTCGTTGTTGGAAGCTGGGTAGACAAATATCCCGACTCGGTTAAACAGCTGTCAGACGCAGGGCACGAAATTATGAATCACTCAAACTCACATCCCCACATGACAACTCTTTCAAAAGAACAAATGATAGAGGAAGTCACCAAATGCGATGACAAAATTAAGAGAATAACAGGGAAAAAGCCTCACCTTTTCCGCGCACCGTACGGGGATTACGACAATAAGGTGGTGAGCACATTAAGGGAATGCGGTCACTACACAATCCAATGGGATGTTGACAGCCTTGACTGGAAAAATTTGTCCTCAGGTGAAATCACGGAAAGAGTGGTCAGTCGCGTTAAACCGGGTTCAATCGTTTTATTCCATAACGCCGCCCTCAACACCCCCGATGCTCTTCCGTCAATTCTCGAGAAGCTTCAAAAAGACGGCTATAAAATTGTGCCTGTTTCAGAGCTGATTTACACCGAAAGCTTTAACATTGACCAAAGCGGAATGCAAATTCCCATTTCTTCCGCCCCTCAAAAAAAGAAGGAAATTTAGTTGCGACCACCTGCCGTGTGGTTTTCTCTCTACATTAAGCTGAGCAGACATTGAGAAACGAAGTGTATATTTTGTGAAATCGTTGACAGCTGTTAAAATCCTAACAGATTTTTTCTTTTCATCGTCCGCTGTCGCTCCCTTTTCCCTCCTGAAAACAATTCACAGGATTGTTTTCTTAACGGAGTGACGTCGGCGTACGATGGTACGGTAGAGAACGATTTCGCAAAAAATCGAGTAGGAGGCTAACCATTAGTTGATTAGCCGACCTCTCACACCACCGTGCGTAACGTTCGGTACACGGCGGTTCAATCATATTAAGTGCAAGGACTTGTATGCCTCGGATATGTCATAATATCCACGGCTTGCAAGTCTTTCATTTGTTTACGGGAAGTTAGTTTTCGCAGTTTGTCTTTGACTTTCTTCTTCGACTTTGCGTGAACTCGGATATATGCACCCTTTCTG
>SVKF01000018.1 GCA_015068605.1 Oscillospiraceae bacterium | reverse complement strand
ATACTTATCATTTCAACTTGATATCTGTTCTCATATCCTTTTTGCATCATATTTCATCACCCAAGGATATTATACCATAAAACGAAGAAAAAGCCCAGACTTTTCTGGACTTTTTCGACAGTCTGAGGCAGAAACGTTTGTTTCTGCCTTTTAGAATTTAAAACTTTTTTTAGAATAAGCCGGGGATATTAAGTCCGCCGGTAAGTTTCCCCAGCTCGTTTTCGGAGTTTTCGGAAGCTTTACGAAGCCCTTCATTAACCGCCGCAATAATCAAATCCTGAAGCATTTCAATATCGTCAGGGTCAACAACTGCTTCTGAAAGAGTAATTTCCACAAGCTCCTTCTTTCCGCTTATTTTTACATTGACAGCACCGCCGCCGGCACTTGCTTCATAGGTCTGTGCTTCAAGCTCCTCCTGCATTTTAAGCATCTGCTCCTGCATTTTCTGTGCCTGCTTGAGCATTTGATTCATATTCGGGCCGCCGCCCATTCCTCTTGGGAATCCACCTTTTGCCATTTTTATCAGCCTTTCTTTTTATTTTAATTTTCGGTCACCGTCATAACATCTCCAAGCAAATCCTTTTTCTTCGCAAGGTCAGCTATGGAAACTTCATTTGTTTCCGTCTGCCGATTTAAACGATTTCCGCTTTCAGATACAATTATTTTATAATTTTCGCCACCAACTTTTTCAAAAAGCTCCATAAGATATGCCTTTCCCTGGGGAGTTGCGATTCTCTCATAAGCTTCACGGTTGGTCAAAATAATTTCAATAGTGTCACCCGTGATATACGCCTGGGCACGGAACAAAAACATATAAAGCTTCTTACTTTCATTTTTGATAATTCCCAAAGCCTCTTCCCACTTATCCCATCGGCTTCCGTCAGGAGCCGGGGCAGAGGTTGGCTCCGTCTTTTGTTTCGGCTCTGCTTTTGGGCTTTCCTTTGATGCAGTTTTCGTCTTAGTGGCAGATGAAACGGTTATATTTCCCGATTCAATTTTCTTTTCCAGTGCAGAAACTCTTGCCGAGAGAGCGTCTCCGCCGTCACCTAATTGGGGCTTGGCGAGTTTTAAGAGTGCCATTTCCACGGAAATTCTGGGGTTTGCAATCCATTTTGCCTGCGCCAAATATTCACACAGGGTTGTTATGGAATAGAGCAATCGTTCAACGGGGAACTTTTCCGCCTGCACCTTATATCTTTCGATTTTTTCATGGCTTCTCTCAATTATCTCCGACGGATTATCCGTCGCCTTACAGAACATAAGATTTCGGAAATGGTCAATTATATCATCAAAAAAGCTTGCCACTTCCTTACCCTTATTCAAAAACTCATCTGCAGTTTTAAGGCAGGACAAGGTGTCCTCCGCCGCAATAAAATCAGCCAAATCAAATAAAATTCCGTCATCAACAATACCAACAGCTTCAACAACATCATTCTTCCTTATTTCTCCGGAAACCGAAGCTGTGCACTGCTCCAGAATACTCAACCCGTCACGCATTGACCCGTCAGCAAGCTCCGCAACAAGCTCTGACGCATCGGGGGTTATTTTTATATTTTCCGCTTCGCATATTTTATTTATGCGCCTTGAAATATCATCAACACCAATTCTGCGGAAATCAAACCTCTGACACCTTGACAGGATTGTGGGCAAAATCTTATTCGGCTCTGTTGTCGCCAGAATAAAAATAACATATTCGGGCGGTTCTTCAAGGGTTTTAAGCAAAGCATTGAAGCCTTCATTCGTAATCATATGGGCTTCATCGATAATATAAACCTTAAATTTACAATTTGACGGGGCATAATCCACCTCGTCACGAATTTGTCTTATATCTCCGACACCGCGGTTACTGGCAGCGTCCATTTCATAAACATCAAGGATTGAGCCGTCCATAATTCCGAGACAGGACGGACAAGAATTACAAGGATTCCCGTTTTGCGGATTTTCACAGTTCACCGCACGGGACAAAATTTTAGCACAGGTCGTTTTCCCTGTTCCTCTTGTTCCGCAGAAAAGATAAGCATGAGCCAAACGCCCTGACAAAACGCTGTTGCGAAGGGTTTCGGAAATATGCTCCTGCCCAACCACATCTTCAAAAATCATAGGCCGCCATTTACGGTATAAAGCCTGATACATCTCGGACATAGCTTAACTCCTCCATGATAAAAATAAAGCTATGTTCTTGAGTTCGAGACATACCTACCCGCGGAAACACGGCAGTTAGCTCAAGCCCGGCTACCCTACGGCACATCAAAAAGAACTGCTTAATGCTGCTGCATTCCTGCCCTGACATGGTTCACAGGTTTTGATTGCGTAGGACCGGACCGTCAACACCACTTACCGGAAACAGACCGGACAAGCATGGCCCTCATCTCAAGTTGTCATCCCCACTTAGCGGATTGAAGGTTACAAGGCACCGCTACCGCCCCGATTTAACATAGCCTACATATTATAACACAAACCTACGGATTTGTCAATTAAAAAAAGACCACAAAAAACAGCAATTTTTTGCCGCTTTTGTGGTCTTCAATTCAAAATAAATTATTTGCAAAGCGCAAGCTCAACATTTTTTGTCAAAATGTCTGCATATGTATAAGAAACTCGTCTCTCGGCAGTCTCTTCCTCGTTAAGAGAATCCACTTTTATAACGAAAACATTTGCATAAGTTCCCTCAATAACGCCGTTGCGAACCGTACGCTTTTTTCTGCCTCTTTTTGAAGCAAACTTAATTTTGCTTCCGATGTTATCCTCAAGGTCTGACTTTATTTTATCTAATTCTTTTTTGTTATCCATTGGTAGACACCTCATATGTAAAAATACTTCTAAACACTATAAATTGTGTTTTCAACAGACATATTATAACATATATTGTGGTAAATGTAAATACTTTTTTCAAAAAAAGTTGTGTAATTTGGCAAAATATGCATTAAATATAAAAAAAGTAAAAGAATATAACTGTAAAGAGGGTTGATAAAATGTTTATTTCACGGTTAAAAAAGCATTTTGATGAAAGCATATCGGGCAAAATATATTATAAACTGCTATCCGTTCCGTTAATAAAACTCTTTTTTGATTTTGATTATGCGTTCAGATTGTGGAATGAAAGCTTTATAAAAAACAAAACAGAGCTGTTGCTTATCAAATTTGAGAAACAAATCCCCTTTAACCCGACTGACAAAAAAAGATATTTTTTTGCAATTTTGTTAAGCCTTTGTCCTTTTTTGGAGTTATGGACAATGCATCCTTTGCATATAATTGTATTGACCATTTTTTTAAGTATATTTTTCCTTTTGACCTTCAAAGGGAAATCCGTTGAATTTGTTTTGCTTTACGAAATGGTCCTGACCCTTTTTTTCTTTCCTTTTATAAAGCTGTCGTTGTTTATGTATATTATATATGTAGAAAGTGCCGTTATTTTGTTTTTTCTTATCAAAAACACAGATAATTTCACCCTGAACATATTGCTTAAAGCTTCTGCAATTTTATGGTTTGTTCAAAGCCTGTTTATAAAAGGGAATGAGGGCGGTCTGATAATTTCGCTTTTGCCATATACCTTGTGCGGCTACAGCAAGAAAAATATCCTTCGCTTCGGATATTCGGCTTTGGTTTTATGTGTCGGGCTGTACGCATTGGCAGCTCTCGGCAACTCTGCCCTTGCAGGAGGCGGAATATGTATTCTGATTATGATTATTCTTGGCGAATTTTATCTCCTTCCGTTGATTGCCGTTATATCCCCCTGGATTATCGGCATGGGAATAAAAGTTGTTCAAGGCGGATTGAATGGCAAAAACATAATAAAAATCGGATATTTCTTTTGGAACAGGGGCTTTAGGGGAGCATCTCCGAATTACACAAGCATAAGTTTTGGCACTTTCGGAATTTTTGTGTCATTACTTTTTTCGGTTATTTCCTTTATATTTTTTTGGTATGTCCTTCGGGTTTCCCGTCAGGCAATTTTAAAACTGTTTAAAAAAGGCACAAAAAACAAAAGCTTAATCAGAGCGGGGCTTAGTGCAGTTATCGGATTTTCCTTTTATACATTTTTCACAAAAACAGAAAATTTGCACAGCAACATACTCATATATTTATGGAACTGCGCATTACTCAAAAGAATGAGCCGCTTAAGTCATATTCGGGAGGAAACGGGAGCAAATGGAAGAAAAAAGGACCTTTCATAAAAACCACAGCCCGAAATCCCGTTTCAACTTGGCTAAACTCGGATAACCCCGTTTAATTAAATTTGACCAAATTCTGTTTTTTTGGTATAATAAACAGGTCGTTGGGGGCATAAAATGGAAGAAATTCCCTGCACTCCATTGACAGAGCAAATGATATTTTGCTTTAAATTTAAGAGAGGTGATTTGATGAATTTTAGCCGAAAGGATACAAAGGTTAATTTATCCTTTTCAGCAAAAATCGCCGTTATAAGCAGTATGATCGCACTTTTGATTATGTCTGCATCGGTTATCACTTTTGACGCTTTGAGCAATAGTGTTACCGTGATTGACGGCGGAAGCAAGGAAACAAAAGTTTTAACATTTAAGAACACTGTGGAGGAAGTTCTTAAGGAGCAAGGGATTGTGCTTAATAGTGGCGACAAGTTAAACCTTGAATCCGGTGACTCCCTTCGTGATGATATGACCATTGAAGTTTACCGTGCTATGCAGGTATATATTACTGCCGACGGGGAGACCCGAACAGTTAATACAACAAAGAGAAAAATCTCTGATATACTTGCTGATGCTGGATATGAATTAACAGACGAAGATACTGTTACGCCGAACCCGACAAGAATTGCTAAGGCTGATACAAAAATCGTTCTGGTGAGAAACACAACGGAAACAGTTACAGTGACAGAAGAAACAGAGTTTGCAAGCACAGAAACGCCTAATGCTTCACTCAATCTCGGAATCCGAAAGGTTGTCCGTGAGGGTGAGAAGGGCAAAACTCTCAGAACCTATAAGATTTCTTATGCTGACGGAGTTGAAAAAAGCAGAAAAGTTATCAGCGAAGAGGTTATCTCAGAGCCGATAGAAGAAATCGTTGAGGTCGGAACAAAACGAAGAACAATTGACGACTATACTATTGCGTATAACGGTACGATTACCACCTCCCGTAGCGGAACATTTTCATACAGCAGAGTGCTGACTTGTAATGCAACTGCTTATGATGCCGTAAGTTGCGGAAAGAAGCCGGGCGAAGCAAGAACGGCAACGGGCGCTATCGCTCAAAGAGGTGTTATCGCTGTGGACCCGTCCTTTATTCCGCTCGGAACAAGGGTTTATGTGGAAGGTTATGGATATGCAGTGGCTGCCGACACAGGTGGGGCTATCAAGGGCAACATAATTGACTTATGTATGGACACAAGGGCTGAATCCCTCCAGTGGGGACGCAGAAATGTTACCGTTTATATCCTTAATTAGTAAATTTGTAACATAAATTTAACATTGGGGCTATTCTTTTGTAAGAGTAGCCCTATTGATTTTTTAGGAAATATATTATATAATATAGTTGTATTTGTCAAATAGGGAGATAAGGATTATGGCTGATATTAAAAAAACAAAAAAACCGGCTAAAATTAGACGAAAAATGCACCCTCTTCACAGAGCGTGGGTTATTCTTGTTGCCGTTTCAATATATATTGGTATATTTGCCGGTGTTATCCACCACACGGGTATGCCATCTCTAACATCTATAACTTCATCCGAAAACGGTATTTCAAGCTTGTTTTTCAGAAGTGGACTCGGTTCTCTTCTGGACCTCACCATTGATAAAGTTGAAATAGGCGAACAGGTCAACGCCAATCTTGACGCACCCCCTGAAGCCGGCGGTGTTGTTAATATCCTTTTAATGGGAACTGACGGTGGCGGAGACCGCTGTGATACGATTATGCTTGTTAATCTTAACGGCGAAACCGGACAACTGAATATTCTTTCTATTCCCCGTGATACTGCCATTCCTTCAAGAAACAGCAAGGGTGAAATAATCTATACCTCCTCCGGAACTCCAAACTATAACAAAATAAACGCTTATATGGCTATCGGCAAACAGAAAACCTCAAAAGGCGAGCTGGACTTCCCCGAAGAGCTTGTTATTCAAAAGGTCAAGGAAATAACAGGTCTCCCCATTCATTATTTTGCAACAGTTGATTTTGATGGATTTATCAATATAATCGATGCCTTGGGCGGAGTTGACTTTGATGTCCCCGAGGATATGGACTATGAAGACCCGGAGCAGGACCTCTATATTCATCTCAAAAAAGGTCCTCAACATCTTGACGGTAAGGAATCCCACGACCTTGTCAGATTCAGAAACTATCGCAACGGTCAGGCAGACCTTGCAAGAATCGATACGCAACAGAAATTTATTAAGGAGCTTATCAGACAGCATCTTACCGTTTCAAATCTTAACAAAATTGATGATATATACAAAATTGTCAACGAAAATACAAGAACAAGCTATGCTCTGCGAAATGTTATGGAAAGCTTCGGAACAATCAAGGAATTGAAGCCCGAGAAGGTTCATATGTATGTTCTGCCGAACACTCCGGCTTATGTGAACGGTGTTTCCTATGTTTTCTATAACACAAAGGAAAATTTGAAACAACTTGATGAAATTTTGGTAAACTTCCAGCCTAAAAATAAATAATTTAATAAAAAATATGTTGTATAATATGAAAGATGTTGTATAATATATTTGTTGGAGAAATCCGACAAAAGGTAAGACTGAAAACAGTGTAAAAGCTGGGCGGTTATGTCATCATCTCTTTGTAAAGGAGGTGATAGCTATGGAGAATGAATACATAATCTCATTTATGATTATTCTTTTACTTTTAGTAATTTCCATAAAAAATAACGCCAGCCGTCCAAAGCTAATAGCGTTATTTTTATAACAATATTCTTTTGGCATAACCGTTTGAGGTCTTGCCTTTTTCTATATTCATTATAATATAATAAGTTATGTTTTGTCAACTACTTTTATAAAACTTTATAAAATTGTGCTTGAAAATATTGTTTTTCTTTTTCAGGGATATCCGCATACGGAATTTGTCACAACAAGACACATCATTGACAAATTCACAGACTGCGCGTTTTTTATTTTCGGAAGCTGACGAGCTTTCCGGTTACGAAAAAAGTCAAGGCGGTGTTTAATAAGTCAAAAAGACTTTTTAAACACCGCCTTTTTTATGTTAGTCTAATTCGATAACTCTAAACGATGAAATCGGCTTAATGGATGCCATATTCCACCAGAAAATCTTAATATTTGCGCCGCTCAAATCAGCAGTTGGTGAAACTGTGAAATTAAAGTTTACCTTATCGTCAGCAGGCACAACGGATGAGCCGATAAGTTTGCCCTCTTTGTCATATAAAGCACCGATAACATTTCCGCCGTCCTGTGCGTCTGTAAGGCTTACATCACAGCCAACCATAAAGCTGTCAATCGCAATTCTGTCAGGCATTTCATTTATATCTGAAACTGCAACTACACAGGATGCGGTTTTCCCTGTCTTTACGCCCTCAACAGTAATAAGAGCCGTACCGTTTTCAACTCCGCTAACATATCCGTTCTGATCTACAGTTGCAACACTTTCGTCAGAGCTTGACCAGATAAAGGTTTCTTCATAACCTGCCGGAATTGTGTTGGCAGATAACCTTTGCTGATAGCCCTTGCGAAGCTGAATATATCCCGAAGAAATTGAAACGCCAATGCTTGGTCTTACAACATTTACGGTCAAAACATCACTCTTTCCGCTGTCGCAGGAGATTGTTATATTTGCCGTTCCATAGCCAACGCCGTGAATAAAGCCTGATTTGTCAACAGTTGCAACTTCCTCATTGTCGGATTTAAAGGTTATAAGCTCCCCGTCTGTCGGAACAGCCTTTTTAGTATCTAAATCAATGACATCTTCAACATTAACTGTTACAACAGCCGCCGAATCATAGGTTTCATCAAGAACAATATCCACAGCATCTATGTCAAAGCCTAAAGCCTCAATCCCCGCAGTAAGGGCTTCAAAAGAAACATTTTCTTCTCTTAATGCCTCTGCCTCGCCTGCCGTTCCCGCAACACCCTTGATTGTTGCGTCTTCATAAGTGTAAATATCAAAATTCTCTACATTTGCAGGAACATAGGATATTGACGGGTTAAAAGTATTATAATAGTTGCCCCAGCCGTCCCATGTTACGCAGAATCTCGGAACAACCAAAAGCTTAACAGGGTTGCCGGTAAACATACCATCATTAAGGACTCTGATTGTCTGACTTGGTCTTACCTCGGTTAAGTTACAGTCTGCAAAAGCCTGGCTTCCCATTGTCTGAGTTCCCTTGTGCATTGTAAGCTTTTTAAGATTTGAACAAGCCATAAATGCCTGTTGTCCTATATTTATAACCGTTCCCGGAATGTCGATTTCATCAAGAGCAGTACAGCCATAAAAAGCATAGTTGCCTATATCCGTAACTGTATCGGAAAATTCAATGTATGATAAGTTTTTGCACCCATTATATGCGTCTGCTCCGATTACCTTAACGGTTTCGGGGAAAACAACATATCCGATACCTGTTCCTGCCAGAAGACCGTTTGGAATTGTTTCCATCCAAGCAGGGAAAACAAAATCCGTTATTCCTATACATCTCGTAAAAGCATAATTTCCGATTTCCTTTGTTGTTTCCGTTAAAACAGGGACAAA
This sequence comes from Oscillospiraceae bacterium, assembly GCA_015068605.1. GTDB lineage: Bacteria > Bacillota > Clostridia > Monoglobales > Monoglobaceae > SIG454. The sequence continues at coordinate 17,176 of SVKF01000018.1, read as the reverse complement.
TTCCGTACAATTGGAGAAAGAATAAGAGCCTATTCTCTCAATATTGCTTAAATCAACATTTTTAAGCTTTTTAGCACCCTGGAACAAGCCGTCAACGATTTCTGTCGTTCCGCTCTCAAAATATACGGTTTCCAGAGGACTTCCCCCAAACGGTCCCTTGTTATAATCGTATGGGAAAAGCCCTGTAGAAAGACCTTCTCCGTGACCTGCGGTTAACAGGCTTTTCGGAATGGTTATTTCCGTTATTCCCGTGCCCGTAAATGCTTCTGCACCAAGATAGTTAAGGCTTTTCGGAAGAGTTAAGTTCTTTAATGAGGTACAGTCTGCAAAAGCTCTGCGTCCAATCCGGGTCACATCATCATGCAAAGTTACATCGCTTAAAGAAGTACAGCCTTCAAAGAAAAGCTCTTGCACTTGTGTTATATTTTTCGGCATTGAAAATTCCTTTAAGGAAACGCACCCGTTAAATATAGCAGAGCCCATATATGTTAATTTTTTAGGAATATTAACCGTTTCAAGCTTTGCACAGCCATAGAAAGCATTGCCCTCTATCTTTTGGAGATTTTCAGGAAGAACAAGATGGGTTATTCCCGAATTTTCAAACATACATGGAGGGATAATCTTAACAGTTTCATTTATCGCAATAGTATCAAGAGAGGAACAATTTGCAAAATGTCTATTACCATTAACATAATAATCCAAAATATTTTCTGTGTTTATTTCCGACAAAGAGGTACACCCATTAAACGCACAACTTCCCAAAATGGTAGCTGTTTCGGGAAGAACTACCTTTTTAAGACCTGAACAGCCGTAAAAGGCATAACCGCCTATCTTTGCCACTTCGCCGGGAAATGTTATCTCTTCAAGGCTTGTGCAGCCGGAAAATGTATGTTCGGGGAGCGTTGAAAGACTGTTTTGGAATACAGCTTTTTTAAGAGAAGAACAACCTCGAAATACATAGGTGCCCATTGTTGTAACGCTTGCTGGAATTGTTACCTCCGTAAGGGAAGCACAGCCATCAAAAGCCCATTGGTCAAGAATTTCAAGATTTTCGGGCAGATTTACGGTTTTGAGAAATTTACATTTTTGAAATGTCGCCGTACCTATTTTCTCAAGGCTTTTTGGAAGAGTTGCGCTTGTTATATAGGTCAGGTCATCAAAGGCACAATCACCCAAAGAGGTTATTCCCTCATTAACAACAACTGCCGTAATCCTTTCCTTTTCTGTTTCCCACGGAGTTTTACTGCCACCCCAGACAAAGGGAAGTTCACCCGTTCCGCTGATGGTTAATACGCCGTCTTCATCAATTTCCCAGGTGTATGTATCTTCCGCAAAAGCAGGAATACTCATAACGGAAAACACCATAGCAACCGCAAGGAAAAATGAAATAATTTTCTTTTTACTAAACATAAAAAGACTCCTTTCAAAATATCTGTTTTATAATATCCCATTTCGGGATATTTTTATTATACCATTTTGGTATAATAATGTCAAGGGGTTGTATTATGAGACTAAAAGAATTGCGAAAACAAAACGGCATATCCCAGCTTAAGCTTGCCATGGATATGTCTATGAATCAAAACAGTATCAGCAGATACGAAAACGGAATACGGGAGGCAGATTATGCCACCTTAATAAAGTTTGCAGACTATTTTAATGTTTCCATAGATTATCTCCTTGAGCGAACAGACAATCCTGAAATGAATAAGTAAATAAATATCCCCCCGTATAACGGGGGGTATTTCATTTTCGGGCATAGCCCTATCCACTACTAGCTACGCACAAGTGCGTTTTCTTATTGACCTGCCAGTCGTGCGTATTTTTACTTGCTACCCATAAATGGGTTATCTTGTTGCAGGCTTCTCCTTGAGGAGAAGCTGTCACGAAGTGACTGATGAGGTGTAGGTTGTGAATACAAACGTTGTTTCGCATCATATTTTACTTCACCACCTCATCCGAGTTTTGCTATGCAAAACCCACCTTCCCCTCCCACAGGGGAAGGCTTTCCCACAATATGCTTTAAAACAAAATTTTTCATATTCCAACAAATTTTTACTTTGCATATTACATCTAATTTGTATTCTGTTTATCGCTTAAGCTCTTTTAAATTTGTCAAGACTATTCCTTATCAACCAATGCAAAAGAGAAGTCAAGGCTTACGCAAAGCTTTCCGTTTACATACCCCTCGCCCTTTCCAAAGCGGAACGGGCCTTTTTCTTTTGTTATGGTACATTTAGTTTCAAACAAGTCGCCGGGTTTAACTTGATTACGGAATTTAACATTATCAAGCCCCGTGAAAAACGGGAGCTTGCCTGCCATATCCCCGTTCATTGTCAGACCGCAAGCGGACTGGGCAACGATTTCACAGAGGATTACGCCCGGAACAACGGGATTGCCCGGAAAATGTCCTTTTAAAAACCATTCGTCACCTGTTATATATTTTTTCCCACAGCTTGCTCCATCGATAATATTAACTTCATCAACTAAAAGCATATTATCTCTGTGGGGAAGAATCTGCATTATTTCTTCTTTATTCATTGTCGCACAGCTCCTTATATTTTCTTGAAAGCAAGGCACGCATTATGTCCGCCAAATCCCAGCGATGTTGAGAACGATGCAACAATGTCTGCCTTAACCGCCTCGTTTGGAGTGCAGTTCACATCACATTCGGGGTCAGCCTCTTTATAGCCGATTGTGGGAGGAATTATTCCCTCTTTAAGAGCAAGGGTTGCGGCGATTGCTTCAACTGCACCTGCCGCGCCGAGCATATGCCCTGTCATTGACTTTGTTGAGCTCATATGAATATCTTTAACACCCTCGCCGAAAGCTTTCTTAAGAGCCATTGTTTCGGTTTTGTCGTTAAGGGGTGTGCTTGTTCCGTGGGTATTTACATAAACATTTGTTTCGCCCTCAAGACCTGCTTCTTTTATAGCATCCTCAATCGCCTTTGAAACCCATGTTGCTTCAGGGTCAGGAGCAGTTACATGGTGAGCATCGCAAGTGCTTCCGTAACCTACGATTTCGCCGTAGATTTTAGCACCTCTTTTAACCGCTCTTTCATATTCTTCAAGAACCAGAATGCCTGCACCCTCGCCCATAATGAAGCCGTTTCTTCTTGCATCAAAGGGGATTGAAGCTGTGTCCTTATCCTCGGATGTTGAAAGCGCCATACAGTTAATGAATCCTGCGAAAGCTAAAGGATTAATTGTTGCTTCACTGCCGCCTGCAATCATAGCGTCTGCATAGCCGTGTTTAATTGCTCTGTATGCCTCACCGATACAATGTGTTCCTGTTGCACAGGCTGTTGTAACACAGAAACAAGGACCGTTGAAACCGTATTTTATAGCAATATTTCCTGCCGCAATATTTGTTATCATTTTCGGGATAAAGAGAGGAGAAACTCGTCTTTCGCCCTTTTCGATAAGGTTTGTATGCTCGTCACAGAAAGTACCCATTCCGCCGATACCTGAGCCAACATAAACGCCCACTCTGTCTCCGTCTATTGTTCCCTCAATTCCGCTGTCACTAACCGCTTCTGTTGCCGCCACCATTGCATATTGAGTATAAAGGTCAGTCTTTCTTACAGCGCCTTTTTCCATTGCAACTGTCGGGTCAAAATCCTTAACCTCTGCCGCAAGTGTTGCCTTAAAGCCCGTTACATCAAACTTTGTTACTCTGTCGATTCCGTTTGTTCCTGCGATAAGGTTATCCCAAAAAGTTTTAACATCATTTCCTATGGGAGTTACAGCTCCCATTCCTGTTATAACAACTCTATTCATAGCTAAATCCTCCTACATAGCCATTCCGCCGTCAATGCGGATAACTTCGCCTGTTATATAATCTGCCTCGCTCAAAAATACTGCAAGGTCAGCAATTTCTTCGGGCTTACCCATTCTTCCCATCGGGATTGCTTCAAGGATTTCAGGGCGGTCTTTAAAGCTTTCCGTCATTGGTGTTTCAATAAATCCGGGTGCTATTGCATTAACGCAAACGCCACGGGATGCAAGCTCCTTTGCAACCGACTTAGTAAGACCGATTACGCCTGCCTTTGATGCGGAATAGTTGGTCTGTCCTGCATTTCCCATAATACCCGAAACCGAGCTTAAGTTAATTATTTTTCCACTCCGCTTTTTCATAAAATGCGAATAGCAAGCCTTAATCATATTAAATGTGCCTTTAAGGTTTACATTTATAACTGCATCAAATTCTTCTTCTTTCATACGGAGCATAAGTGTATCTCTTGTTATGCCTGCGCTGTTGATTAAAACATCAACTCCACCCAAATCCTTTATAATACTGTCAACAACCTCGGTGCAGTTTACAAAGTCGCCAACCTGACAGGAATAAGCCTTTGCCTCTTTTCCTGAAAGAGCGGCACATTCCTTTGCAGTTTCCTCTGCCGCTTCCATATTAAGGTCAAGAATTGCAATCTTGTCGCCTTTTTTCGCAAAAGCGAGAGCAACCGCCTTACCGATTCCACGGCTTCCGCCTGTTACAACAACTGTCTTATCCATTGTTTTTCACCGCCTCAATAGTATTTTTAAGACTCTCTGCGTCCTCAACATTATATACATTAACATCAGGAGCAATTTTCTTTATAAGTCCTGACAAAACCTTGCCAACGCCTGTTTCGATAAATGTGTCAAAGCCGTCTTGAACCATATTTTCAATAGTTGTCTGCCATTTAACAGGGCTTATAATCTGGTCAGCCATTGTTTCTCTGACTTCACTCTCATAAGGAAGAGCAGTTTTATTTGCATAAACTGTCATTTCAGGAGTCTTTATATCAAAGCCTTTTAAAACTTCTCTCATTCCCTCTGCCGCAGAGTTCATAAATGGTGAATGGAATCCGCCTGCAACTGCCAAATCCATAATTCTGCATTTCTTATCAGCCATAACCTCTTTGAACTTTTCAAGAGCCGCCTTTTCGCCTGCAACAACTGTCTGAATTGGGCTGTTATAGTTTACGGGATAAACGCCCTCAACCATAGCGCAACCTTCCTCAACTGTTTTGCTGTCAACCTTTAAAACTGCCGCCATTGATGATTCCTTTTCTTCAGCAGACTTCTGCATTAAAATTCCTCGCTCTGTAACAATTTTAAAGCCGTCTTCATAAGTATAAGCCCCGGCAAAAGCAAGAGCGGCGATTTCACCGAGCGAAAATCCTGCAACTGCGTCAGGATTTATTCCCTGTTCAGAAAGAGCAAGAGCCGCACCTAAATCCGCAAGATACATACAAGGCTGTGTGTTACTTGTGATTTTAAGTTCTTCCGCAGTACCCTCAAAGGACTGTTTTATTGTACCTTTTCTTATTTCTTCCGCATCATCATAAAGCTTTTTAACGACAGGGGAAATTTCGTAAAGTTCCTTACCCATTCCGCCGTACTGTGTGCCTTGTCCCGAAAAAACAAATGCTATTTTACCCATATGTTTGCTCCTCCTAAAATTTTCTCTGCTTCAGCCATAACCTCTGTTACGATTTCTTCCGAAGTCTGTTCACGATTTACCATTCCTGCAATCTGTCCGCAAGGGAAGCAACCCTGCTTTTCGTCGCCCTCAACCGCCGCAAGACGGAGAGCGCCAACGCCCATTGCCTCTAAATCCTCATCGGAAACTGCGCTGTATTCTGCTTTCAGATAACCTTTTGAGAAAGGTGTTTTAATGCTACGAACGGGATGCCCAAGCCTTTTTCCCGTTACGATAGTTGAAATATCGCCGGCTTTTAAAACCTTATCCTTATAGTTTTGGTGAACATTACACTCTTTAGCAACCAAAAATCTTGTTCCCATCTGAACGCCCACAGCACCAAGCATAAACGCCGCCGCAACACCTCTGCCGTCGCCTATTCCGCCGGCGGCAATAACGGGGATTGAAACTGCGTCACAAACCTGAGGAACAAGAGCCATTGTGGAAAGGTCACCAACATGACCGCCCGATTCTCCGCCCTCTGCAATAACCGCATAAGCGCCTGCTCTCTCCACCTTCTTCGCCATTGCAACAGATGCAATAACGGGAATAACCTTTATCCCTGCTTCGTTCCACATTTCCATATAAGCTGACGGGTTTCCGGCACCGGTTGTTACAACGGGAACCTTCTCCTCAGCAACAATTTTAGCAACGGATGCAACATGAGGGCTCATAAGCATAATATTAACGCCAAAAGGCTTATTAGTTTTCTCTTTTGCAATTCTTATCTGCTCACGGAGATAATCTCCGTCAAGATTCATAGCGGAGATGATACCAAGTCCGCCTGCATTGGAAACCGCCGCCGCAAGCTCTCCGTCGGCAATCCAAGCCATTCCGCCCTGAAAAAGCGGATATTTTATATTAAGCATTTCGCAAATCGGTGATTTTATCATTATAATTCCCCCTTACCACTCAATAAGGCAAACGCCCGATGAAAGTCCGCCGCCAAAAGCCGTGAGAATTAACTTATCGCCCTTTTTGAGCATTCCTGCTCTGTTCATTTCATCAAGAGAAATCGCAATACTTGCTCCGCCTGTGTTTCCGTATTTGGAAAGATTCATAAAAATCTTGTCTTTTTCCATTTTAAGTCGCTTTAAGGCAAACTGAATAATTCGCTCATTTGCCTGATGAGGAACAATATACGCAATATCATCACTCGTCAGATTGTTGGACTCCATAATAGCCTGAACATCATTACACATGGTTTCAACCGCAAACTTAAATGTTTCCTGTCCGTTCATATATATATAAGGTTCATTGTTCTCGCCTGTATAAAAAGGCGATGCTCCTGCAAATGACGGAATTTTTATAACATCGTCGCCCCCGATTGTGCGAAGCTCGGAATCAATATAATTTTCACCCTCGCCAAGAACAACCGCACCTGCACCGTCTCCGAAGATAACGCAGGTATTTCTGTCTTCAAAGTTCACAAGCTTTGAAAGTCTTTCTGAGGCTAAAACGAGTGCCTTTTTCACTTTTCCGCCTGCAAAATAAGCATAGGCTGTTTCTAAAGCAAACAAAAATCCCGAACAAGCACTACTCACATCAAATGCCGGACATTTCGCTCCAATCGCCGCCTGAACCTTTGCCGCAACCGTTGGACAAACGTCCTCACCGCTTATGGTGGCACAGATAATTATGTCAAGCTCCTCTGCAGAAACTCCGCTCATAGAAAGAGCCGCCTTTGCCGCCTCAATTCCCATATCAGAAGTTGTTTCACTTGTGCAAATCCTTCTCTCGGAGATGCCCACACGCTTTTTAATCCATTCATCGCTGGTCTCAACCATTTTTTCAAGGTCATCATTGGTTAAAACCTTTTCCGGAACATAACTGCCTGTTCCCAAAATTTTAAAATTCATTATTTGTCCTCCCGACTGATATTTTATCGCTTTACAGCTGCTTTTTCCATAAAAAATTCTGTCAGACGCTTTAGTGTTGCCAAAACAACATCAAGCTCATCTTCTGTCACATTCTGCATAACAAATTCAACCATCTCGTTATGAAATTGCTTATGCCTCTCGTTTACCTCAACGCCCTTTTCCGTTGGACTGACAAGAACAACACGCCTGTCTGTCTCACTTCGCCAACGCACCAAATACTCTTTCGCAACAAGAGCATTTACCGCCGTCGTAAGAGACCCCGGCGATACCGACAAAACCTTTGCAATGTTTGCCATCGTATTCATATTTTTACCTTCAAGCATGGAAACCGCTTCAATAATATGCATTTCCCGAACGGAAATATCCTTTTTCCCGATACTGCGAAGGCTTTGATCCTCCCAGGCAAGAATACGATTGAACGCCGTAACAAAAAAGCCGTTAATCATTTCCCTTTGTTCACTTCTCAATATTTTTACCCCCAAATACTTTTCAATTCAAATAGTTTGAACTTAAAACTATTTTAACATACAAATTTTCCCATGTCAATATAATTTATGAAATTTCTACATAATTTAATTCCTGACGGCTTGTTTTAATTTTTCACGGCTGTGATAAATTTTTCCTTTCTTCCGAGGGCATATAGCCCATATATTTTTTATAGGTTCTTGAAAAATACGAAAGATTATCAAATCCGCAGGAAAATGCGGATTCTTTTATTGATATTCCTTGATTTATCAGCCTTTTTGCCTCGTTGCATCTTATTATATTTATAAATTCAACCAAAGTTTTATTGGTCTCTTTTTTGAAAATTCGTGAAAGATATGCTTTATTTATCATACACTCCTCCGCTATCTCGTCAACGGTCAGAGCCTTCGCAAAGTTTTTCCTTATATATTCAATAGCTTTTTTGCAGTAATCACTCTTTGCCCGATTTGCCGCCTCTTTTCCGTAAGCATAAACATAATTACGGTTAAGATAGAGAATCAGGGCTAAAACCTTAATTCTTATGTCAATTTTAAAGTCTGTGTCGCTGTGGTCGGAGTTTTTCAGCAAATCAACAATTTCCATATAAATTTCTGTCAGTTTTATGTCATCAATTAAAGCACAAAACTCGGTTTTTGATATATCAAGACAAGCGTTTTCCAAAAAAGAATGGTCTATGATAATGCAATGGTATTGCAGAGTGAAATCCGAGGTTATCATATGAGTTTTTTCGGAATTTACAATAAAAATATCTCCCGATTGAAATTCATAGATTTTTCCTGCGCACATAACATTCCCTTTCCCCTCTGTGCAATAGAGAATTTCAAGGTTTTTATGCCAGTTTGGAATATTGTTTTCGGGATAAATAATCTCGCTGTCGGCTTGGGTGAGGGTGGAAATATACAGAATATTCTTCAAAAAAGAGTCCTTATGGTAGTGAACGGGACATATTTTCGGGTCAATATAATGCTCTCTGTAATAAATCTCTGACATACCTCTTCCTCCTTAAATGTCATAATTGTGTCAAATAAAGCAATTATCGTTTATCGACTAATCCTAATGGTTTTGCTATAATCATTATATATTGTTTTGTATATTATGTCAACTGTAATAATCATAAAAGTGCAAAATCATTTTATTTATTAGGAGGAATTCAAATGGAAAAATTTGAAGTAATCAAAAAGCTTACGGATTGCGGTCTTGTTGCGGTTGTTCGTGCAAAATCCGAAGACGAAGCTATTAAAATTGCTGACGCTTGCCTTGAGGGCGGCTGTACGGGAATTGAGCTTACTTTTACCGTTCCCGGCGCTCATAAGGTTATCGAAGCTCTTGCGAACAAATATAATAAGGGTGAAATGATGCTGGGTGCAGGAACTGTTTTAGACAGCGAAACTGCAAGAACAGCAATCCTTGCAGGTGCTAACTACATAGTAAGCCCCGGTTTTAACTTAGAGGCGGCAAAGCTTTGTAACCGTTACGGAGTTCCTTATATGCCCGGTTGTATGACAATCACAGAGGTTTTAACAGCTATGGAAGCCGGTTGTGATATTATCAAAATCTTCCCTGCTGACCTTTTCGGCCCGACAATCATCAAGGATATCAAAGGCCCGCTCCCACAGGCAAAGCTTATGCCAACAGGCGGTGTTGATGTTTCCAATGTTGACCGGTGGATTAAAGCAGGAGCTGTTGCGGTTGGTGCAGGCTCATCACTCACTGCAGGTGCTAAAACAGGCGACTACGCTAAAATTACAGAAACTGCAAAAGAATTTATTGCTAAAATCAAGGAGGCTCGTGCATAATGGCTAAAGTTATAACAATGGGCGAAATAATGCTCAGATTATCCACACCAAACAATGAAAGATTTATTCAGGCAGACGAATTTGATGTTTGCTACGGCGGCGGTGAGGCTAATGTTGCAGTATCTCTTGCAAACTATGGCCACGATGCTGAGTTTATAACAAAAGTTCCTGAAAATCCGATTGGTGAATGTGCTGTTGCGGCTCTCCGTAAGCACAATGTTGAAACAAAGAATATTGCAAGAGGCGGAGAAAGACTTGGAATTTACTTCCTTGAAACAGGTTCCGCTATGAGAGCGTCAAATGTAGTTTATGACAGAGCTCATTCCTCTATCTCAACTGCTGACGCATCTGATTTTGATTTCGATAAGATTTTTGAGGGTGCAGACTGGTTCCATTTCACAGGAATAACTCCTGCAGTTTCCGATAAGGCTGCAGAACTCACAGAAATCGCATTAAAGGCTGCAAAGGCACACAGCGTTAAGGTTTCTGTTGACCTCAACTTCAGAAAGAAGCTCTGGTCAAGCGAAAAGGCACAGAAGGTTATGTCAAACCTTATGCAGTATGTTGATGTATGTATCGGCAACGAGGAAGATGCTGAAAAGGTTCTCGGATTCAAGCCGGGCGAAACTGATGTAACAAGCGGTGATTTAAAGCTTGCAGGTTATGAAGATATATTCAAGCAGATGGTTGAAAAGTTCAACTTTGAATATGTTATTTCTTCTCTCCGTGTTTCAAAGTCAGCGTCAGACAACGGCTGGTCAGCTTGTATCTATTCAAGAGATACAAAGGAATTCTATCATTCCAAGGAATACAGAGTTCACCCAATCGTTGACCGTGTTGGCGGCGGAGACAGCTTTGCAGGCGGAACAATCTGCGGTTTCTTAGACGGAAAGAACTTTAAAGATGCCCTTGAATTTGGTGTTGCGGCATCTGCACTTAAGCACACAATCCCGGGCGACTTTAACTTGGTTACAAGAGCAGAGGTTGAAGCTTTGGCAGGCGGCGACGGAAGCGGCAGAGTTCAAAGATAATTTTGAAAAAATAATAACATTACCTAAAAAGAGACTGTGGCATACATCTTTTTGCCACAGTCTCTTTTTTGTACAGACGATGCGTCTTACAGCAATTTATGAGCCTAAAACATATCCATAACCGTGCGTTTTGCGTTTTTATATTTCCTTCTCATTTTTCTCATGCAGGCAGGACTTATCATAAGTGCTGTCCCTGCAATAATTGATGCTCCTGCAAGAAAGCCTAAAACAAACTTCATTTTCAAAACTCCTTTCGTTTTTAGTTTTATTTTCCCCCGAAAACTTCAATTTATTTGAGATATTTTTTACATTTTTTATCATATAGCTGATATATACTGTTTATTTTTTCATTAAATTGCTGAAAATGCCTTAAATTAGCATATATTTCTTGACTAATTTGCAATTTTAGTGTATTATGATAAGAAGTAGAATTATTTTTTCGGGAGGGAAAAATTATGGCAAAAGTAGTACCTTTTAATGGATTGAGATATAACACCGAGATGTTTTCAAATCTCGACAGTGTGACAGCTCCACCCTATGATATAATTTCACCGGCAGAGCAGGATGCTCTTTATGAAAAGAGTGAATATAATATTGTTCGTGTGGATTTTGCTAAAGAGCAGGACGGCGACAATGAGGAAAATAATAAGTACACAAGAGCAGGGGCGGAATTTGCTTCCTGGATTGAGAAAGGTGTGCTTAAAAGAGAGGAAAAACCGGCTTTCTATATCTATGAGCAGGTTTTCCAGTATAATGCAACACCAATTTCTCTTAAGGGTATAATTTCTGCGGTTAAAATTGAGGAATTTGAGAATAAGGTTGTTCTTCCTCACGAGGAAACCCTTTCAAAGGCAAAGACTGACCGCTTTAACCTTATGAGCACAACCGATGCAAATATGAGTCAGATTTATTCGCTCTTTTTAGATGAAGATTCCTCTGTTGAAGCCCTTATCAACCTTTATTCAAAGGGCGAGCCTGATGTTTCTTTTGTTGCTGACGGCATTAAGCAGAATATCTGGATTATAACAGACGAAGAAAAAACTGCGAAAATAACAGAAAAGTTTGCAGGTAAGCAATTGTTCATCGCTGACGGTCACCACAGATACGAAACTGCGCTCCGTTTCAGAAATGCAAAGCGCGAGGAGAACCCTGATGTGGTTGATGCTCCTTATGATTATGTTATGATGATGCTTACATCAATGAACGACCCGGGGCTTTTGGTATTCCCCACACACAGAATGATTAGAAATCTTCCTGATTTTGACGAAGCTGTTTTGGTTGGGTATCTCACAGAGGATTTCACGGTTTCAAAAGTTCACCTTACAGAAGGCGATTACTCGGATATTATAACAAACCGTATAAGCTCCGTTGCAGACGATAAGTGCTTCGCACTTTATACCGGTAAGGATTATTATTACCGTTTTGAGCTTAAAAATAAAAATGCTATTGATAATTATATAACAGATAAGTCACAGGCTTATAAAAACCTTGATGTTACCCTTCTTCACACTCTTGTTTTAGAGAGATTTTTGGGAATTGACCAAAACAATATGGCAAACCAGAAAAATTTATCTTACACAAGAGATGCTAAAGAGGCTATTGAAAAGGTGCAGAGCGGTGAATATCAGTGTTCTTTCTTGATTAACGCAACAAATGTTTCGGATATTAAGGAAATTTCACTTGCTAACGAGAAAATGCCGCAGAAATCCACATATTTCTGGCCAAAGCTCGTGACAGGCATTGTAATAAACAAATTCTAACCTTTTAAGAAAGGAATGATATACCTATGAAAGTTGCAATTATGGGTTTTGGCGTTGTCGGTGGCGGAGTCGGTGAGCTTCTTATTTCAAACGCTGAAAATATTGCAAAAAAAGCAGGCGAAAAAATCGAGGTCAAATATATTTTGGACCTTCGTGATTTTCCCGACAGCCCTTATAAATGCTTCACCAAAAACTTTGAGGATATTTTAAACGACCCTGAAGTTGAGGCAGTTGTTGAGGCTATGGGCGGAACTGTTCCCGCTTATGATTTTACGAAGAGGCTTCTCCTTGCAGGAAAACACGTTGTTTCCTCAAATAAGGAGCTTGTTGCAAAACACGGAACAGAGCTTTTAAAAATCGCTAAAGAGAAAAATATCAACTATCTCTTTGAAGCCAGCGTTGGTGGTGGTATTCCGATTATAAGACCCCTTATCTCCAGCCTTACGGGTAACGATATATCGGGGATTATCGGTATCTTAAACGGAACAACCAACTATATCTTAACACAGATGATTAAAAACGGTAAATCCTTTGACGAAGCCCTTTCCGAGGCGCAGGAAAAAGGCTATGCGGAAAAAGACCCCACAGCCGATGTTGAGGGTATTGACACCTGCCGTAAGATTGCAATTCTTGCATCTTTGGCACACGGAAAATATGTTGACAGTATGAATATCCCCACAGAGGGAATAACAAATATAACAACCAATGATGCAAAATATGCCCAGGCAATGGGTTACAGCGTTAAGCTTGTTGGTATCTGTGAAACCGCCGAGGACGGGGTTTATGCAAGAGTTTGCCCTGCATTTATTAATTTAGAGTGTCCTTTGGCAAGTATTTCCGATGTGTTTAACGGTGTTTTAGTTCAGAGTGATGCTCTCGGCGATGTTATGTTCTACGGCAGAGGTGCAGGTAAGCTTCCTACAGCCAGCGCTATGGTTTCTGACCTTGTTGATGTTGCCAAGCACATAAATACCAATATCCGAATACTCTGGAATGAGTCGGAAGATGGGTATTTAAAAGACAGCGGCGAGCAGAAATTTTCTTACTACCTTCGTCTTTCCGGAACTCCTGACGGAATTTCGGGCAAAATAAAGACGATTGACGGGCTTTCGGATGAATTTGCAATTATTGTTGACCCTGTTACGGAAATTGAGCTTGACGAAATGCTTAAGTCAGAGCCTTTTGCAGGGCATACAGTTTTAGGGAAATTAAGGGTGATATAGGATGATAAAAGTAAGAGTTCCCGCAACAAGTGCAAATATGGGTTCAGGCTTTGACAGTTTGGGACTCGCTCTTACTCTTTACAATTATGTTTCTATTGAGAAAATTTCCTCCCCTACCGAAATTAAAGTGGTGGGCAAGGGTGAAAAATTTCTTCCATCCAATGAGAATAATCTCATTTATAAATGCGTTGAAAAGCTTTTCGATGCGGCAGGGGAGAAAATGGTCAACATCCGCCTTGTTATGGAGAATAATATCCCCGTAACGAGAGGGCTTGGCAGCAGTAGTGCCAGTATTGTTGGCGGATTGGTTGCAGCTAACGCTCTTTTGGATAATCCTTTTTCAAAAGAGGATATTTTAAATATGGCGGCTGAAGTGGAGGGTCACGGCGACAATGTTACTCCTGCAGTTTTTGGCGGATTTTGCGTTAACGTTCCCTCGAAAAATAAAATTAACTATATTTCAACTCCAATTAAAGATGATTTGGAATTTGCCGCATTTATCCCTGATTTCTTTCTGCAAACGAAAAAGTCAAGAGGGGTACTTCCCGAAAAGGTCTTGCACCGTGACGCAGTTTTCAATCTGTCACGAAGTGCGCTTTTAACCGCCAGCATTATTTCGGGGAAATACGAAAATATCAGAACGTCTATGGGCGACAGACTTCACCAAAGCTATCGGAAGAAGTTTATCCCCGGTATGGCGGAAATATTTGATTTATGTTATAATAATAAGGCCCTTGGGGTTTATTTAAGCGGAGCCGGACCAACCATTATCGGAATACTGAATAACCGTTCTTCGGTGTTTTCCGAAAAGGTCAGCCCTGTTTTAAACAAAAAAATGAAAAACTGGCATCTTAATATCTTAAAAGCGGATAATGAAGGTGCAGTTATTTTAGGAGGTTTTTAAATTGTCCATTATTGTTCAGAAATTCGGTGGAAGCTCTGTTGCTGATGCGGCAAAGGTTATGAATGTTGCATCAAGAGTTGTTGACACCTACAAGGCGGGAAATTCCGTCGTGGTTGTTGTCAGCGCACAGGGCGACACAACAGATGACCTTATTGATAAGGCAAAAGAAATCAATCCCAATGCTTCAAAGCGTGAAATGGATATGCTCCTCTCAAGCGGTGAGCAGATTTCCATTGCTCTTTTGGCTATGGCGATTGAAAAGCTCGGCTGTCCTGTTATTTCACTCACAGGCTGGCAGGCAGGCTTTAAAACAAATTCAAATTACAGCAATGCCCGTATTGACAAAATCGATACGGAAAGACTTTTGGCTGAAATTGACCAGAAGAAAATCGTTATTGTTGCAGGTTTCCAAGGAGTTAACCGTTATGATGACATAACAACACTTGGCAGAGGCGGAAGTGATACATCTGCCGTTGCAATCGCATCTGCAATCCATGCCGATAAGTGCGAAATTTATACAGATGTTGACGGTGTTTATACCGCTGACCCGAGAATCGTTAAGGGGGCTAAAAAGCTTAACGAAATTACTTATGACGAAATGCTTGAACTTGCAAGTCTTGGCGCTAATGTTCTCCATAACCGCTCGGTTGAAATGGCGAAAAAGTATAATACAGCCCTTGAGGTTAAGTCAAGCTTTGAAAAAATAGATGGAACTGTTGTCCAGGAGGTTATTAAAATGGAAAAAATGTTAATCAGAGGCGTTGCCCGTGATAATGATGTTGCAAGTATCTCAATCGTTGGTCTTCCCGATACACCGGGAATCGCCTTTAAGGTGTTCTCTCTCCTTTCTAAGAAGAGTATCAATGTTGATGTTATTCTCCAGTCAATCGGCAGAGAAAATAAGAAGGATATCTCCTTCACAGTTCAAAAAGCTCACCTTGAAGAAGCTATCGCTATCTTAGAGGGCGCAAAGGAAACTCTTGAATTTGAAACTATTAAGCACAGAGAAGATTTGAGCAAGGTTTCAATCGTTGGTGCAGGTATGGTTAATAATCCGGGCGTTGCAGCTAAAATGTTTGAAGCGCTTTATAACGCAGGAATTAACATCCACATGATTTCAACATCTGAAATTAAGGTTTCTGTTTTAATCAATGTTGAAAAGGCAGAAAAAGCCGTTCAGATTGTTCACGAAGCATTCTTCGGCGCATAAATTTAAGTTTATAATTTATACAGCAAAAAGCCACCCTTGGGGTGGCTTTTTTGATAGAATTATTTTCCAATCAATCTTTTAGACAAAGATAAAATAATTTCTCTGTCTGATTTATCTAATTGTCTGAAAGAATCAATGACTTTCTTTTCTTCTTCGTTTAAAGCATAAATCTCAACTTCTTGAATTTTTCTATTTATTTCTGTTCTCCCAATAATAAAATCAACTGATGTTTCAAAATAATCCGCCAAGAGCGATAATGTCTCAATATTCGGTTCAACATTATGATTTTCATATTTGTTTATTGATTGCTGACTAACGCCAATTATGTCTGCAAGTTGTTGTTGACTCAATCCTTTATCAATTCTTAATTTTTTTATATTCTTTAACATTTCATCACCTAACTATCATTTATATTATTATGATAACAACTTGTAGGTGTAATGTAAAAAACTTTTTATTAGTTATTGACAACAACTTATAGTTGTGGTAGAATAATAAAGAAATATGTTAAAAACACACTAACTAAAAAAGGTGAATTTTTATGAAAAATCCATACTCTGTCTTACATATAGATACTCATGCCGATCCAAAAACAATTAAAAATGCATTTAGGAAATTGGCTAAGCAATATCATCCAGACCTAAATAATGGTTCAAGGGATACTGAACAAAAATTTATCGAAATAACTGAAGCTTATAATATCCTTTCAGATCCAAAGACAAAAAAAGAGGTAGATAATATTTTAAATAATACAAATGCATATAATTCCACAGATTTTAATTTCGATTATAATTATAATCCTAAATATACCGCACAAGACATTGATTTTTTAATTAAATTATTTCATCAACAAGCCGCCCCTTATAAAAAACAAGCCATTATTGTATTATTGAAAGGTCTGTTTTGGCTTGTATTAGGAATATTAATAACATGGATTTCGTACGCAGTAGCTTCTCATGTAGGAGGCATTTATTTCGTGTTCTATGGTGCAATGGTATTTGGAGGGTGGCAAGCCGTAAAAGCATTATATGCATATTTCAAAATATGCGGCGTAATTAAAGATTTTGAAAACAAAATATGGTCAAAACTATAAGCTAATTATTAAATCACCTTATCAATAGTCAGCATATACTTTACAGACAAAAGACATCCGATTGGATGTCCTTTCTCATATTCTCCCGGGCAGCCGGACTGTTTGTAACGCAGGGCACCAAGTACCATTCACACATCAACTCCTTAACGCACATATTTTTGCATAGCAAAAAGGACATCCTATTGGATGTCCTTTATTAAGTTCTGGCGACGACATATTCTCCCGGGCAGTCACCCACCAAGTACCTTCTGCGTTAAGGAGCTTAACTACTGTGTTCGGAATGGGAACAGGTGTGACCTCCTCACAATAATCACCAGAGAACTGCGT
>SVKF01000017.1 GCA_015068605.1 Oscillospiraceae bacterium | reverse complement strand
TAGGCGCGAGATAAGCATTCTGTAATTTATCCACAGCAGTAATAACACAAACCTGTTCGTTGCTGATACCTCTTTTTCTCTTTTCTTCCTTATCAAGACCATTCAATTCCTTTGATACTGAAAGATTAGAGGGAATAGTTTCATCATCGTAAAAGCCATCCATATCTTCAACCTCTGCAATTTCATAGCCAGCCTGTTCAATATATTCAAACTTTTCTGCTCTGTTACGATGGTGACGTGGCATTCTTTTCAATTCTTCAATGAAGAAAGCCTTGTTTCTCTCACCAATGAAAGACAGCGGAATAAAGAACTCGTCACCTTCAACAATAGAGGGAAAACTATCTTGTTCGCCTTCTAACTGCATTATAAGAGAACATACCTTATGTCTGTTGTACCAAGCAGTTGCGAGGTTGATACCCATATCCTTTTTAATTCTGTTTAGACTTGCATTATAAAGGGTTAAGGTCAAAAACTCAATCCACTGCTTTACTGTTAATTTTGAATGATAAAGCAAAGTTCCATAAGTATCTCCAAAAGTTTTAACACAAGATTTGCATAAGTATCTTTGTCTACCATCTTTTTTACCATTTTTATTTACAGAAGTGCTACCACATAAAGGACAAACCAATTCTTCCCCTCTGTTTATAGTGCATTTTTCTAATAATGCCACTAATTCGGGGGGTAACACGACCTTACCTTTTTCAGCATTTTCATTTTTCTTCTTCATATCAATAATGATAGTGAGAAGTTCTGCAATCTGTTCTTCTGTTAAATTGACATTTTGAACTAAATTTTTTAAATCCTTTAACTTTGACATTTTATAACCTCCACAGAAAATTATTTATACTTAATCGTATATTTTTCTGTAGTCATAAAATGTTTTTATGCATATTAACTAGTAATTTTTTTAAAAATCAATTATCAATACTTATCTAGAAATGGGAGTAAATTAAAAAAGTCGTCATCAAAAAATGAAAGTTTTGAAAAAACGGATCCATTTTCTATATTAAAGGAAAAAATACTGAGCGAAGGGGAGCCGTCCGCTGACGAGCAATGTGTACAGATTGTTTTGATGATACTACTGAAGGTATGCCTATTTTGGGAAAATATTTTCAAAAAGAAGAGTATATTATGCTGCATAACGATGGAACGATGGTCGATATGAATTTGTGTGTCTATCCGGAAGATAATCCAAAAGTGTATGCCGGAATAAATTTTGGTGTTAGTATCTCGGATTTTGGAGTGCTATATGAAAAAATGAAAACATAAGTGATGATAATAAAAAGAATAATGAAATATATGGCAAAACGGCTTATGAAAAATTACAAGAATACATCAAAACTAATGGGCAAAATTATCAAGGAACAAATGCCATTATTGAAAGAGATGATATTTATACGACAATTATTTCGTGTACCAAAGAAGGAAACATGACATTTTGTTTTTTTCAGATGAGGAATATGGTACATATATGGCAGTGATGGATTTATACGAAGACAGTGTCATACAAACGGTCGAATTTGAATATGAACGAGAAGGGTATACTATAACAGCAACAGGAACGATTTATACCGAACAGGTCAACTTGGATAATTGTCCGGTAAATGGAATTAAATATGAAGATAATTTTCCGTCGTCTGTTAGCGATAGTAATATTGAGAGTATAGTGGTGGAAACGTTTCCACTTTTGGTAAAGTTAATGTTGGGGAATGTTGATTTAATATTATTGGATGCTGATATGGGGTTAAAGGATTTAAGATTTCGGAATTGGTAAATAATTTAAATAAATATATTACAAAAAATCGGGCGAGGCACTTGAGATGCCTCGCCTATTTCTATCTGTTTACATAATATTTAACAAGCTCTTCTAAAATTTCGTCGGGCTCAACCTTTTGGATAAGGCTTCTTGCTCCGTTGTGAGCTGTTATATAAGACGGGTCGCCAGACATAATATATCCGACAATCTGGCTTATGGGGTTATAGCCCTTCTCGGAAAGAGCATTATGGACTGTCAGAATGATTTCGCTGACCTCCATAGGTTTTTTTTCAACATCAAATTTTCTTGTTGCAAAATAATCGTTATTCATATCTGTCAACCTCCTTGTTTTATTATCTTAATTCAGCATTTAATGTATTCTTAAGTCCTGCAAGAATTTTTTCCATAACGGCATTAACTTCGTCGTCTGTAAGTGTTCTGTCGTTTGCACGGAATACCAAAGAATAAGCAACACTTTTTTTATTTTCGCCAAGCTGAGCACCTCTGTAAATATCAAAGAGGGCATAGCTTTCTAAAATTCCACCCATTTCAGCCTCAAAAATTTCAGCGATATCGCCAACATTGACCGTTTCATCAACAACCATAGCAATATCACGGGTTGTTGCAGGGAATTTAGGAAGTGCTTTATATGTTTTCTTGCTGTCAGCACACTCAAAGATAGTTGCAAAATCAAGCTCTGCAAGATAGATTTCAGCATTTATCTTATAGTTTGCCGCAACGAATGGATGTGCTTGACCCATAGCCCCGATTTTCTTGTCTCCGCAATAAATTTCAGCACACTGACCGGGGTGGAAGGTTGCGTTATCGGAAACCGCAACATATTTAACCTTCTTAACGCCCATAGCATCAAAGATATTTTCAACAGCACCCTTTAAGTCATAGAAATCACCGCTACCGTACATACCGATTGAAACAGTCTTTCTCTCGTCAGGGAGCTGCTCACCTATATTAATATATATGTTTCCAAGCTCAAAAAGAGAAGCTGATGGAATACGCTTATTATAATTTGTTTTGAGAACTTCGCACATAGACGGGAGCATAGATGTTCTCATAACGCTGTTTTCTTCGCCAAGAGGATTAAGGATTTTAACAAAGTTATATTTCGTGTCGCCCTCGGGAATTGCCAAAAGCTCGTTCTCTTTCGGGTCAGTGAATGAATATGTTATAATTTCGTCATAGCCGTCGGCAACGAGAATATCCTTAATTTTAGCTTCAGCCTTCTGCTGTGGAGTTCTTCCGCCGCAGGTAACCGCTGTATCCATAAGAGTTGTGGGGATTCTGTCATACCCGTAAATTCTTGCAACCTCTTCCGCAATATCAGCCATGGACTCAATATCGCCACGGAAAGTCGGAACAATAACCTTATCACCCTTAACCTTAAATTCAAGGGATGCTAAAATGTCAATCATTTCATTTCTTGAAATATCCATTCCTAAAAATGCGTTCATTTTTTCAGGCTCAAATGGGAGAATGATTGTTTCCTTAAGGTCGCCCTTAACCTCAATAGTACCCTCTAAAACATCGCCTGCGCCCATCTGGGAGATAAGCTGACAAGCACGCTCGATTGCGCCGTCAAGATTATAAACATCAAGCCCTTTTTCAAAGAGAGCGGATGCATCAGTTCTCATTCCAAGCGCCTTTGCCGCACGACGAACAGAAGTCCCGTTAAATGTTGCAGCCTCGAAAAGAACAGTTGTTGTTGTATCCTTAACCTCGGAATTAGCACCACCCATAACACCTGCAACACCGATTGCCTTTTCGGCATCGGAAATACAAATCATTGATGAGTTGAGCACTCTTTCCTGGTCGTCAAGAGTTTCAAGGATTTCTCCGTCTTTTGCTCGTCTTACAACGATTTTCTTGCCTGCAACACAGTCGAGGTCATATGCGTGCATCGGCTGACCGTATTCGAGCATAACATAGTTTGTTATATCAACGATATTATTGATTGCTCTTATGCCACAAGCGGCAAGCCGTCTTTGCATCCATTCGGGGGAAGGTCCGATTTTAACATTTTTAACAACCTTACCCAAAAATCTCGGACAAAGGTCAAAATCAAGAACCTCAACCGTTGCGTTATCTTCAGCCTTTTCGGAGATTTTTTCATATGCAGTCGGGTCAGGAATTGAGAAATCATAGCCAAAGGTTGCGGCAGTTTCTCTCGCTAAACCGATAATGCTCATACAGTCAGGGCGGTTTGAGGTAATTTCAAACTCAACAATTTTCTCGTCAAGCCCTAAATATTCACAAACATCAACACCGATTGGAGTGTCCTCAGGAAGAATTAAAATTCCCGTTGCTCTCTCTTTTGAAGTTCCAAGCTCGTCTGTTGAGCAGAACATACCGTCGCTGACAACACCGCGGAGCTTTCCTCTCGTAATTTTCTGACCACCGTAAACCGTGGATTTATGCATTGCGACAGGAACGATTGCGCCCTCAAACACATTCGTTGCCGCAGTAACAATCTGAATCGGCTCACTCTCCCCAACTTCAACCTGACATACAACCAATTTGTCAGCGTCAGGGTGCTTGTCAACCTTTAAAACCTTTCCTGTTCTTATGTTTTCCGCCTCACCGCCGAGTCTTTCAGTTCCCTCAACCTTTGAGCCGGACATTGTCATTTTATGTTCATATTCTTTTGTATCGATTTCGCCTATATTCATATAGTCACGAAGCCATGACATTGGTAAATTCATTTTCTATTCCATCCTTTCAATCTGTTCTAACTCTTAAAACTGCTCCAAGAATCTTGTGTCGTTTTCGTACAGGAGTCTTATGTCGTCAATGTCATATCTGAAGAGTGCAACACGCTCAAGACCGATTCCGAACGCAAATCCCGAATAAATATCTGTGTCAATTCCGCAGTTTTTAAGAACCTTAGGATGAACCATTCCGCAACCTAAAATTTCAATCCAGCCCTCTCCCTTACAGAAACGGCAACCCTTTCCGCCACAGTTGAAGCAGGAAATATCAACCTCTGCACTTGGCTCAGTGAACGGGAAATGGTGCGGACGGAAACGAAGCTTCGTATCGTCGCCATAAAGCTTTTTAACGAATACTTCAAGAGTTCCCTTAAGGTCGGACATCTTTATGCCCTTGTCGATAACAAGACCTTCAACCTGGTGGAAAACAGGGGAGTGAGTTGCGTCAACGGCGTCACTTCTGTAAACTCTGCCCGGAGAAATAATTCTGATTGGCGGAGCCTGCTTTTCCATAACACGAACCTGAACCGGTGAGGTCTGGCTTCTTAAAACAACATCGTCATTAATGTAGAATGTATCCTGCGTATCACGGGCAGGGTGGTCTTTCGGGATGTTAAGGGCTTCAAAGTTGTAGTAGTCAAGCTCAACCTCAGGACCTTCTGCGATTGTAAAGCCCATACCGATAAATATGTCTTCAAGGTCGTTTAAAACCTTTGTAAGAGGATGAAGTGTACCATGCTTTGCTTTTTTGCCCGGCATGGTAACATCAAGAGTTTCTGCCTTGATTTTGTCGGCAAGAGCAGATTTTTCAATGCTTTCCTTCTTCTCCTCAATAGCACTCTCTATGAAAGTTCTGACCTCGTTTGCAAGCTGACCGATGATTGGTCTTTCCTCGGCAGAAAGACCGCCCATACCTTTCATAACAGCGGTAAGCTCACCTTTTTTTCCTAAAAACTTAACACGAAATTCCTCAATTTTGTCTAAGGAATTAATCTCGCCAAGCTGTGCCTCGGCATTTAATCTGATTTGGTTTAATTGTTCTTTCAATTTAATCTTCCTTTCTTACTTCCTCTTGGAGAAATAGTCTCCGGCAACAATAATATCGTTAATGTCGACATATGTCATAAGTTTTTTATCATTAGTTTCAACGGTTTTCTTGATGTCATTGGTTATTTTAAGACTGTCATCACGGAAAATTTCACCGTCATACCATGTCATATTACTGAAATAAACAAACCCTTTTTCATTGTTGGGGTCAAAGATATCATCTCCGATATATCCGTTAAAACGGTCAAGGTCGAAGAGGTTTACAAGGGTTGGGAGAATGTCCTTCGTACTTGAAACCTTATTTTCAATCATTGCTGAAATTCTGTCAGCTTCCTCTTTCGGAGTGCCCGAATGATAAATGAAGAATGGAGTTTCTTCAATGAATCTTTCTCCGTCACGAACCGATAACCCTTTGACGATGTCCTGATTGGAGTATCCATAGGTATAATGATCTGCAAAAATAACTAAAACAGTATCATCGAGCAGGTTATCAGCCTCAAGCTTTTCCTTAAACAGTCTGATGAATTCATCGGTATCCTTTGCAAGAAGCCTTGCTGTATTGTATTCTTTGGCATAAGCTTCCCATTCCTGGTCGCTGATAGATGATAAATCAATTTCATCGCAAGCAGCGTCTGCTTCGAGAAGCATGGCCTTAAAATCGTCGGTGCTGACAAGGTCAATAAGTTCAGGGTATTTTTCTGCGGCGATGTCAACCTTGCTGCTTTCGGCGTAAGGCAGATGAGCTGTATAGGTTATGACAAAATCGAAGAATTTTTCGTTTTCCGTCATTTTCTTATAGATTTCATCATCGGGGAGAAGCATAGCATTGCTGTCAAGTTCAGCTTCCTGTTCGGGGAGATAATCCATAAAGGATATATAATCATCATACCCGAATGATTTATGCATTGTCGCTCTATTGTAAAATTCCATTTTGTTGTAATGGAACTGATTTGCGGAATATCCTTTCTTCTTGAATAGTTTTGGTAAAGTATAAGGAAATTCGTTATATCCGTATATAGATGCGGTTGATGATGATTTTGGAGTATAGTAACCTGTGTTTAAAGCGAACTCGGAATTAAATGTGTAGCCGCCGCCAAAGGGAGAGGCGATGTGGTTTTTGAAGTTAATTCCATTATTCATAAGCTCATAGATGGTTGGTGTGGTCTCTTCGCTAATCATCCAGTCATCTATACTTTCAAGCATAATAACAACAACATTTTTGTCTTTGAAATAACCTGTCATTTCGTTTTCGGCAGGATGGGTGTCGAAGAAGTCGTTGCGTTCCTCGATATATTTTGCAACTCTGTCATAATCCTCGTCGGTAAAACCGGAGTCGTAAAAAAGCGGATAGGTAACACTTCTTGCCATAAATTGATAAATACCCATAACCCTCATACATCTGTCAGGGTCAGCCATATCGGAATAAACAAAACGGGGTCTCTTCCATGTTGACCAGATTTCGGTATCGGTTTTTTCGGCGTCGCTTACTGTCATAGATAGTGAAAGGGACAGTATTGCAACCGGGAAAATAAGACCGATTGACCAGAATTTTTTCGGAATAGTGTATTTCTTCCACAGAATACACGCCATAACAAGTGAAGTGATTGACAATATCGTCCACAAAATCAACTGACCTGAAATATACTGATGCAAAATCGGAATATATGCGGCACCTTCGGTAGCAAGGAATATGCTGTTAAGCATAAAGAATCTGCCAAACATAGTGTAGTATATAAATTCAGAAATCATAAGAACATTGGAAAGAGTCGCAATCAATATAAACAGGAGTCTTCCGTATCTTTTAGGCAGCATATAAACGCATATAAACAGAATTAAGCAAACCCATAGCGCCGTAAAAAGGAGCGGAATAAAATCGCAAAGTAAAAATCGGAGCAAAGGACCTTCGTCAACACGAAAGTCGACAAAAATTACTCTGGACTTTAAAACAAGGTCCGGAATAACAAGAGAAAGCACAGCAAAAATGAAAAACCACATGGAGTTCATTGAGAAAAATAAACGTAATTTATTACGAAATTTATTAAAGAAACGAGATTTTTTGTCGTTCTTGCGTTGAGCCATATTTAATATACCCCTCTCAAGGATGTGAATTTTATATTATAGATATACATTATACCATAATAAATAAAAAAAAACAATATTTTCTGCAAATTTTCTCCACAAAAATGCAAAAAATTTAGAACAATATTTTCACAGAATTTATAAAAATGAATATTATGGAGTAAAAGGCAAAGGTGGTTGGTAGAATGAAACCGAGGCGACGGAAACCGATATGTGTTCCAAGGCTTATTGGCTGTATGCTTATAACATTGGGGCTTGGGATTTTTATTGCCAATATAATTCCGTATTATCTATTAATATTCCTTCTTGGGCTCGGAATTATGATTTTTGGTATTATGTGTCTTTTGAAGCATTAAAATGAAAGGATGATATGAAATGAAAATTGTTGTTGTTAAACCGCCAAAATTTTTCAGAGGAATATTAAAAAGCATTTTCAGGATAAAGCCGACGGTGAATTGAAATCAAGAGACGAAGGGAAGTATTGAAAAGGCAGAGAGCTTTATGCGAACAGTCGGGGGATGCCTTGCCTTTTAGCGGCTGTCCGTCTGTAATGGAAAGACTAAAAATCTTTTAACGCAAAATACTCGCATAGAATTTCTATGCGAGTTAAATTCTGTCTTGGTCCGGATTAAACAGCTCTCTGAACTTTTCCGGATCTTAAGCATCTTGAACAAACATACACTCTTGTAGGTGTGCCGTCAACAACTGCCTTTACTCTTCTGATGTTTGGCTTCCACATTTTATTGGAACGACGGTGTGAGTGAGATACCTTAATTCCGAAAGTAACACCCTTGCCGCAAACTTCACACTTTGCCATATATAAACACCTCCCGATTTGCATTAATCCATATCAACTTGCACTATTATAACAGATTATTTAGAAAAATGCAAGTACTTTTTAAAATTTTTTTATTTTTTTGTGCGGAATTTGCGAAATTTCGTTGCAAAATCAGAAAAATATAGTATAATATAATTATATTATTATGCATTTACATAAGGAGTGTCAGTTATGGCAGAGAATTTTACGGTAAGTTTAGATAAAATCATTAAGGAATTTAAGCTTGAATCTATTTATCTTCCGGAAAAGGAAGTTCTTATTGATACCGCGGATGTTAACCGTCCGGGGCTTCAGATGGTCGGGTTTTATGATTATTTTGATGCAACCCGTATTCAGATATTGGGAAGGGTTGAAAACTCCTATCTTGAGGATATGACTTCAAAGGAGCGGTATGAACACCTCGGCAAGTTTTTTGAAAAAAGAGTGCCTGCGGTAATTGTTGCGAGAAATATCCCGATTCTTCCCGAAATGCTTGAGCTTGCAAAAAAATATGATACTCCTGTTTTGAGGACATCAACACCCACATCTGCGTTTATGAGTGCTCTTATTGCGTATCTTAATGTTGAACTTGCGCCGAGAATAACAAGACATGGCGTTTTGGTTGAGGTTTACGGTGAGGGTATACTTATATTGGGTGAGAGCGGTGTCGGGAAAAGCGAAGCGGCTGTTGAGCTTATGAAAAGAGGGCATCGTCTTGTTGCTGATGATGCGGTTGAAATCAAAAAGGTTTCATCAAAGTCCTTGGTTGGCTCATCGCCCGATATTATTCGCCATTTTATAGAAATCCGAGGAATAGGCATTGTTGACGTTAAGCGAATATTCGGTATGGGTGCTGTTAAGGATACGGAAAAGATTGACCTTGTTATCCACCTTGAAACATGGCAGAAGGGAAAACAGTATGACCGCCTCGGTTTGGTTGATGAATACACAAATATTTTGGGGCTTGATATTCCGTCTCTGACAATTCCCGTAAGACCCGGGCGAAATCTTGCCATTATCTTTGAGGTTGCGGCGATGAATAACCGCCAGAGAAGAATGGGATATAATGCGGCAGAAGAGCTTAATAAGAGAATTATGGAGCAGATGAGCTTTTAAAAGGAGGCAGAAAATGAAAATACTGACAGATATTCATACTCACACAATGGCGAGTGCCCATGCCTATTCAACCCTTACGGAAAATGTTAATGCCGCAAGGGGAAAGGGTCTTGAGCTTATTGCGATGACAAATCATTGCCCGAATATGCAGGAAGCACCTCATTTATGGCATTTTGAAAATATGAAAGCAATTCCAAGGGTTATAAACGGAGTCAAGGTTTTAAGAGGTGCTGAGCTTAATATTTTAAGTCAGGCGGGCGATGTGGATTTGGACGAAAATCATCTTAAAAGGCTGGATGTTGCGATTGCATCAATTCACCCTTCGCTGTTTGACGGTAAAAAGGAAGATGACCAAACTAAGACTTGGCTTAATGTAATGGAAAATCCTTATGTTGATATTTTGGGGCACACGGGAAGAAACGGATTTAAATTTGACCATGAAGCGGTTGTTAAAAAAGCAGTTGAGAAAAATGTGTGTATTGAGGTTAATTGCCTGACAATAAAAAATTCAGAATATCGTCAGGAGTGCAAAAAGATTATTCTTTGTTGCAAAAAACACAGGGCGAAAATAACGGTTTCGTCGGACAGCCATTTTTGGAATACAATCGGAGATTTTGACGATGCGATTTCTTTTCTCTCGGAGCTTGATTTTCCGGAAGAGCTTATTGTTAATCGAAATGCCCAAACCATTATCGATTATCTGAAAAATAAAAAGAGTCATATAAAATTTGATTCTTAGTCAGGAGGCACTATGATAGAAAATAAACTTATTTCCCTTCTTGGCGAAAAGAATGTATTAAAAGATGAGCCCATGAAAAAGCATACAACCTTTAAAATCGGCGGAAATGCAGATTTTGTTGTGTTGCCCGAAACGGCAGAGCAGGTTGTTTCGGTTATAAATCTTGCGAAAGAGGAGAATATTCCGCTGACCGTTTTGGGAAACGGATCAAATGTTTTGGTGGGGGATAAAGGAATCCGCGGAATAGTTATGATAATCTCAAAAAATATGAGTCATATTGAAATTGAGGGAACAAGAGTCCGTGCAGGAGCAGGAGTGCTTTTATCCCGTCTTGCAAATGTGCTTTATGAAAATTCTCTCAAAGGTTTTGAGTTTGCCTCGGGAATCCCCGGCTCGCTGGGCGGTGCGGTTTATATGAACGCAGGGGCTTACGGTGAGGAAATGTCGGGGGTTGTTGAGAGCGTAACCTATATTGATTGTGAAAATAACATAAAAACCATTCCGCTTTGTGAATGTGATTTTGGGTATAGGAGAAGCCTTTTTGAGTGTCATGGCGGAATTGTGACGGAATGTGCGCTGCGCCTTGATAAAGGTGATAAGGCGGAAATAAAAGCTAAAACCGATGACCTTCGTGAACGGAGAGTGTCAAAACAGCCTCTTGATAAGCCCAGCGCTGGAAGTACCTTTAAGCGTCCCGAGGGATATTTCGCAGGAGCGCTTATAGAACAGGCAAATCTTAAAGGCTTTAAAATCGGCGGAGCGGAAATTTCCGAAAAGCACGCAGGCTTTGTCATAAACAACGGAAACGCAACGGCAAAAGATGTTCTGGAAGTTATAGAATATGCAAAGAAAACGGTTAAGGAAAAATTTGGAGTCGACCTTGAGCCTGAAATAAGGATTTTAGGCGAGTTTTGATTGCATAAGGAAAAAGATAGGTGAAAAGCAAATGAAAATTATAATTGTAACAGGTCTTTCGGGAGCAGGAAAGTCAAGAGCAATTCAATGCCTTGAGGATATGGGCTATTTCTGCATAGATAATATGCCGCCACAGCTTCTTTTGAAGTTTGTTGAGCTTTATCGGAGCGGTGAAACGAAAAAGGGAATTGCCATTGTCTGTGATATAAGAAGCGGAAGTATGTTCTCGGAGCTTTCCCAAAGCTTGGAGGAGCTTCACAGTGCAGGGCATAACTATGATGTTTTGTTCCTTGAAGCATCGGATGAAACCCTTATAAAGCGGTATAAGGAAACGAGAAGGGCACATCCTCTTTCGGGGGACGGAAGAATTATCGACGGCATTAACAAGGAAAGGGAAATTCTTGCGGAAGTGCGAAAAAAAGCCACGCATATTTTAGATACTTCCATGTTCAGCAGCAGTCAGCTTTCAAAACAGATTTCGGAAATTTATAAAGGTGAGAATTATTTTGACGGAATCATTATAAATGTTATGTCCTTTGGCTTTAAAAACGGAATACCGCTTGATTCGGATTTGGTGTTTGATGTGAGATTTCTGCCAAACCCGTTCTATATTCCGGAGCTGAAAAACCATACGGGGCTTGAGAGCTGTGTTTCGGATTATGTTATGAGCTTTGAGCAAAGCCGGGAATTTTTGAGAAGACTTTCGGATATGGTGGAATATCTTATTCCTCACTATATTGAGGAGGGAAAAACACATTTAGTTATAGGAATCGGCTGTACGGGGGGTCATCACAGAAGTGTGACCATTGCGGAAGCGCTATGCAGAAAGCTAAAAGAGAATAAGCATAATGCCCTGTCAACCCACAGGGATATTCAAAAGGGTGTTTAAGCATAAGGAGTTTAAATGAGGAGTTTTAGATGAGGAGGAAATTTAATATGGAGGTATCAAACCTGAAACTGGTCTGCATTGGCGGCGGAACAGGTCTTTCGGTTATGCTCCGTAACCTTAAGGAGATTTTTCCTAATGTTACGGCTGTTGTGACCGTTGCAGACGACGGAGGCGGAAGCGGAGTTCTTCGGAACGATTTAAAAATGCTTCCACCGGGGGATATAAGACAGTGTATTATTGCTCTGTCGGAAACAGAGCCCTTTATGAAGGAGCTTTTGATGTACCGATTTAATGAAGGAACTTTAAAAGGGCAAAGCTTTGGGAATTTGTTTCTTGCGGCAATGAATGAGATTTCGGGAGGAAATTTTGTTGATGCCGTCAAGCGAGTCAGTGATGTCTTAAGGGTTAAGGGGAAGGTTCTTCCCGTAACGGAAAAGGATGTTTGCCTTAACGCTCTTATGAAAAACGGTGTGACAGTTCAGGGTGAGTCCAACATAGGTCATGCAACTCATGAGGTTAAGCAGAAAATTTCAAAGGTTTATCTGACTGCAACCAATGAGGGAGAAGAAATTTCGCCTCTTCCCGAGGTTATTGATGCCATAGAAAATGCGGATTTAATTGTTTTAGGACCGGGAAGCCTTTATACGAGCGTTATTCCGAATCTTTTAGTTCCGAAAATTGTTGATGCGATTAAAAATGCAAGGGCAAAAACCGTTTATATAAATAATATTATGACTCAGCCCGGGGAAACCGACGGATACAGCGCTTACGACCATATAAGGGCGATATTAAAACATTCCTGCGAGGAATTTATAGATTATTGTATAGTGAATTGCGGAACGGCAGGCGATGATATTCTTGAAAAATATATTGCAGACGGCGCTGAACTGGTAAAAAGAGATGTTGAAAAAATCCGTGAAAAAGGCATAGAGGTTATAGAAACGGATTTAGTAGATATAAATGACGACGGGCTGATTCGTCATAACAGCAGTGCATTGGCACTTGCCATAAAAGAACTTACGGAAAAGATAGGATAAAATATGAAATCATTTTCACAAAAAACCAAAGAACCACTTATAAATATCGAAAATGCTTCACTCTGTTGCATGAGAGCGGAGCTTTTCGGTATGCTTCTTTTTGCAGGGAATATAACGGGGTCATCTTTTAAAATTGTGACTGAAAGCCCTATGGCGGCAGAGAAATTCTGCTCTCTTTTAAAAGGGCTTTTCGATTTTTCGGGACAAGTTAAAAAGGACGGAAAGTTCTATTCGGTTTTTTGCAATGAAATGGGAATTGTTGCAAAATGTCTGTATTCTTTGAGGCTTTGCGAAAATAATATCAAGTTCCGCATAACTCCGGAAGTTGTTGAGAAGGATTGTTGCAAAAAGGCATTTTTAAGGGGCGCTTTTTTAGGCGGCGGAACGGTTATTGACCCGAATAAGAATTATAATATGGAATTTTTGACAAGATATGAGCTTCTGACGGATGACTTTTTGAATTTTCTTAAAGAACTTGGCTTTGATCTTAAAAAGGTTAGGAGAAAAGGCTCTTGGGTTGTTTATGTGAAAAACAGCGAAACTATATGTGATATGCTGTCGTATCTTGGGGCGACGGCATCTTATATGGAATATGTGAATATAAAAATCGAGAGAGAGGTCAGAAACGATTTTGTCCGAATTTCAAACAGCGAAATTGCGAATATGGACAAGGTGTTTACAGCCTCGGCAGAGCATATTAAAGCGATTTCCTTGATTGATGAGAAAATCGGACTCTCGGAAATCCCCGAAGACCTTTCGGAAATTGCGAAATTAAGGCTTCAAAACAGAGATTTGAGCCTTGAAAAATTAGGTAAGCTTTTAAATCCCCCTCTTTCCAAATCGGGGGTAAACCACAGAATGAAACGATTGCTTAAAATGGCGGAAAATCTTTAAAGGAGGGAGAAACAATGTCTTTTGCGCATCTTCACACGCATACAATTTACAGCCTGCTTGACGGAGAAGGGACTATTCCTAAAATTCTTGACCGTGCCAAAGAGCTTGGTCAGACGGCAATGGCGATAACCGACCACGGAAATATGTATGGTGTTATTGATTTTTATGAATATGCAAAAAAAATCGGCATAAAGCCTGTGCTTGGCTGTGAGGTTTATGTTGCAAGGCGAAGCCGTTTTGATAAGGTGCATGAGCTTGATTCAAAAAATTATCATCTGATTCTCCTTGCGAAAAATGAAGAGGGTTATAAAAATTTAATGAAAATTGTGTCCATGGGCTGGGTTGAGGGTTTTTATTATAAACCCCGAATTGACCTTGATGTTTTAAGGGAACACAGCGAAGGGCTTATCGCTTTGAGTGGATGTATGTTCGGAGTTGTTGCAAGACATTTTCTCGACAGCAACCCTGACGAGGCTAAGAAAACCGCTGAAACCTTTGTTGAAATTTTTGGTAAGGACAACTTTTTCATAGAGGTTCAGGACCACGGTCTTTATGACCAGAAAAAGCTTAACAGCCAGCTGGTTTCTCTTGCGAGGGAAATGGGTTTAGGGCTTGTTGCAACCAATGATATTCACTATGTAACCGAAAAGGATGCCGAGTATCAGGATATTTTGATGTGTATTCAGACGGGGAAAACCGTTAATGATACCGACAGAATGAAAATGGAATCCTCTCAGCTTTATGTTAAATCCGAGGAGGAAATGCAAGAGCTTTTCTCTTATATTCCCGAGGCGATTGAAAATACGCAAAAAATTGCGGATATGTGTAATGTTGAAATTGAGTTTGGAAAGCTTCATCTTCCTGAATTTGCCCTTCCCGATGGATATACGGCTTATGATTATCTAAAAGAGCTTTGTGAAAAAGGCTTTAAAGAGCGTTTCCCTGATGACAACGGCGAAATCCGTGAAAGACTTAATTATGAGCTTGAAACCATAAAATCCATGGGTTATGTTGAGTATTTTCTCATTGTGTGGGATTTTATAAACTATGCAAAGGAAAACGGCATTATGGTAGGTCCCGGCAGAGGAAGTGCGGCAGGGAGTATTGTTTCATATTGCCTTAGAATAACGGATATAAATCCCGTGAAATACGGCTTGATTTTTGAGAGATTTTTAAACCCCGAGCGTGTCACCATGCCGGATATCGACATTGACTTCTGTTATGAACGCAGAGGCGAGGTTATTGATTATGTAAACCGAAAATACGGAAGCGACCATGTTGCCCAGATTATAACCTTCGGAACAATGGCGGCTCGCCTTGCAATCCGTGATGTGGGAAGAGCCCTTGATGTGCCTTATTCCGTTGCAGACACAGTTGCAAAGGAAATTCCTGCGGCACTTGATATGACTATTGAAAAGGCACTTAAAATTAATCCTCATCTGAAAGAGCTTTATGACTCTGACGAGCAGGTTAAGGGTATCATAGACACCTCGATTCAGTTAGAGGGTCTTCCGAGACATTCCTCAACTCATGCGGCAGGAGTTGTTATAACAAGGAAGCCTGTTACGGAATATGTGCCGGTTCAGTGTAATAACGATGTGGTGACAACACAGTTTACAAAGGATACAGTTGAGCATTTAGGGTTACTTAAAATGGACTTTTTAGGACTTCGCACCCTGACGGTTATCCGTGATGCTCTTGATAATATAAAGAAAACAAGAGGCGAAAGCCTTGATATAGGCAAAATTGATTTTGAGGATAAAGCGGTTTATGAAATGATTTCAAGAGGGGATACCGACGGTGTTTTTCAGCTTGAAAGCGGGGGTATGCAGTCCTTTATGAAGGACCTTGCCCCAACCTCCATTGAAGATATAATTGCGGGGATTTCCCTCTATCGACCGGGTCCTATGGATTCTATTCCGAGATATGTTGCCAATAAGAAAAATCCGCAGGCGATAACCTATAAGCATTCCTCTCTGGAGAAAATTCTTGATGTGACATACGGGTGTATCGTTTATCAGGAACAGGTTATGCAGATTGTCCGTGATTTGGGAGGCTATTCTCTCGGTCGTTCCGATTTGGTGCGTCGTGCCATGTCCAAGAAAAAGACGGATGTTATGGAGCAGGAGCGGAAAAACTTTATTTACGGAATTAAAAATGAGCAGGGTGAATATGAGGTTGACGGCGCAATAAAAAGAGGGATTGACGAGAAAACTGCGGCAGATATATTTGACGAAATGATGGATTTTGCCAAATATGCCTTTAACAAATCCCATGCGGCGGCGTATGCTTTTGTGTCATATCAGACAGCATTTTTAAGGTGTCATTATCCTGTTGAGTTTTTTGCGGCACTTCTGACAAGCTGTCTTGCGCATCCCGATAAGATTACGAAATACTTAAATTCCGCAAGGAAACAGGGAATTAAAATCCTGCCACCGGATATAAATAAAAGCACAGCAGCATTTGTTCCTGACGGAGCGGATATACGCTTCAGCCTTGGTGCGGTCAAAAATGTCGGTGTTTCGATTATTGATGAAATTGCAGAGGAAAGGGAAAGAAACGGAATTTTCACCTCTTTCACTAATTTCTGTAACCGTATGGCAACGGGTAAGCTGAACAAGAGAAGTCTTGAAGCCCTTATAAGGTGCGGTGCATTTGATTCTATGGGGCTTAAGAGGGCGGTGCTTTTGGATGTTTTTGAGCAGACCTTTGACAGCGCAGTCGATACCAAGAAAAATACTCTTGACGGACAGTTGGATTTCGGTAGCTTTTTTGAGGATTTTGGCAAGGATAATGACGAATTTCCCGATAAAGAGGAATTTCCTCACGGTGAAATCCTCAAAAATGAAAAGGAATATTTGGGTGTTTATATTTCAGGACATCCCCTTGATACCTATGCGGAGAAGATTGAAAAACTGTCCAATGCGACGGTTTATGAGATAAACGAAAATGAAAATCATAAGTTTGACAGCGGTGATAAGGTGAATCTTTGCGGAATAATAACGGCAATCAGAAAACAGTTCACCAAAAAGAATGAGCTTATGTATTATCTGATGTTTGAAGATTTAACGGGTGCGATGGAGGTTATCGTATTCCCGTCTCAGGTTCGTGCGTTTTATAATTTACTTAAAGAGGATGCGGTTTTATGCCTTTCGGGGAACCTTGATATGCCCGAGGACAAGCCTCCAAAACTGCGAATTGAAAATGTTGCACCGATATCTGCAATGTCAATGACGGCGGAGAAATATAAAAAGCTTTATATAAAAATGAAGTCTTATGAAACCGAGAAGCTTGCAGAGCTTAAAGAGATACTGACCGGCGGAAACATACCTGTCAATATCTACTATGAGGATACCAAGCAGGCATTTGCAGCACCGAAAACCATGTGGGCAGATGAAGGGAAAATTCCTTATGACGCTCTTTATGAAATATTTGAAGAATCTGACATAAAGCTTGTTGAGAAATAAGAGAAAGGACTTAATGTTATGCGACTTATACTTGCGGTCTGGGCGGCAAAGCTGTCCTCACTTATCGGAAAAATCATCGGAAAAAAATCCACGGCAACACCGGGTGTTCTTGCCCTTAAAATCTGCCCCGAGCTTATTAAAAGGTTAAAGAAAAATGTATCGGGAAAGATAATAGTGACCTGCGGAACGAACGGAAAAACAACAACCAATAACTTGATTTATGAGGCTCTCAAAAAAAGCGGACACAGAGTTTTGTGTAACGATTTAGGCGCAAATATGCTTGGTGGGGTTGCAACAACCTTTGCAATGGGGTGCAATATTTTCGGGAAGCTCAAGGCGGATTATGCCTGCCTTGAAGTCGATGAAGCATCAACGGTCAAGGTCTTTGACCATTTGACTCCCGATTATATGGTTGTGACAAATCTTTTCCGTGACCAGCTTGACAGATACGGCGAAATTGAAACAACAGTTAAGCTTATTGAAACGGCAATAGAGAAAGCTCCGGGCATCAAACTGGTTTTAAACGGGGATGACCCGATAACGGCACAGCTCGGGAAAAATCGTGATGCCGTATATTTCGGAATAAGCGAAAAAGTCCTTCCTCAAACCGAAGAAGGCAGAGAAGGTCAACGCTGTGTTTATTGCGGCGAGGAGCTTAAATATAATTATTATCATTACAGTCAGCTTGGTGACTATTACTGTGAAAATTGTGATAACAAGCGAAACAAAATAGATTATGAAGCGACAGATGTTGATATAGCAAAAGGACTCGATTTTGAAGTTAACGGTGATAAAATTTCCCTTAATTACAGAGGCTTTTACAATATTTATAATGTTTTGGCGGTTTATTCGGTTATGAATCTCACGGGAAATGTGCCCAAGGATTTCAATGATCTTCTTAAGGATTATAAGCCCCAGATTGGGCGAATGGAGGAGTTTGATTTAGGGAAAAAGGTTATTCTCAACCTTGCCAAAAACCCGGCAGGATTTAATCAGGCTATTTCAACAGTTGTGTCGGATACCCGTCCCAAGGACATAATTGTTGCGGTTAATGCAGAGGAAAGCGACGGAATGGATGTTTCCTGGCTCTGGGATGTTGATTTTGAAAAGCTTGACGATGAAACTTTAAATACTATGCAGCTTTCGGGGAAAAGAATGCTTGATTTAGCGCTTCGTTTTAAATATTCCGATGTAAAAATAGATAAAATAAGCGGAAATATCAGGGATGAGATTCTCTCCTGTCTTGACAGCGACAGCGAAGTTGTTTATGTTCTTGTTAACTATACAATGCTGTTTAAAACCCAGCAGATTTTGCTTGATATAAAGAAAGAAAAGGAGGGTGGACGAAAATGAGTTATTTGATAAATATTCTTCATCTTTATCCTGATATTCTTAATTTGTATGGAGATAAGGGGAATATTGAGTGCCTTAAAAGGCGGCTGCTTTGGCGAGACATTGAAGTAAATGTGATGACTGCAACGGAGAAAGAGTCTGATTTCGACTTGACGGATATTGATATTGTTTTTTTAGGCGGTGGGAATGACCGTGATATGTTAAAGGTCAGCGAGCTGATGTTCGGCAAAAAAGATGAAATTAAAGAATATGTCAACAACGGCGGTGTTATGCTTGCTTGTTGCGGCGGTTTTCAGCTTTTGGGGAAAAGCTATAAAACTCCCGAGTTTGAAATTGAAGGGCTTGGGATTTTAGATATAACCTCGGAGTTTAAAGAAAATGAAAAGCGTCTTATCGGTGACATTATTCTGGAAAATGACGAGGTTGGGAAAATCGTTGGCTTTGAAAACCATGGCGCAAGAACAAATATCGGGGAGTATCAACCTTTAGGAAAAGTCCTTTCGGGATATGGAAATGACGGGAAAAGCGGTTTTGAGGGTGTTGTCTGTAAAAATCTTACGGGAACAAATCTCCACGGCCCCCTTCTTCCGAAAAATCCCATGCTTTGCGATAAAATTCTAAAATCTGCGCTGATAAACAAATATTCTGATTTTGGCGAGCTTGCTTCCCTTGATGATTTCCTCGAAAATTCGGCTAATCAGTATATAATTCAGAATATGATGAAATCCGACACAAAATAGCGACAAATTCACAAAAGGCACAACATCTTGTGCCTTTTTTTGACACGAATAACAATATATAAAAATTTTTTTAAAAAAATTTTCAAAAAACTATTGACAAATTTTGGTAATTTAGGTTATAATCTAAATGTTCCTGAAATTGGGAAATTTTGGGAATTGTGGAAATATGTAAAGAAATGCAGACCAATCGGAGTTTTTTCGTTTTTTTGCAGATAATGATTAAAAAATAAAAGGAGATTAAAAAATGGAAAAGCAGATTAAGGTTTTGATAGCCGACAATGACAGAGGCTATGGAGAAATGTTGAAAAAGCAAATGGAGGCGGATTACAGATTTTCGGTTTGTCCTCTTGCAAGTGACGGTTTTGAGGTGCTCGAAAAGGTTGAAATTTTAAAGCCTGATGTTCTCATAATGGATTTAATTCTTCCGTCTCTTGACGGAATGGGAGTTTTGGAAAGACTGAAAATGCGTCAGGGAAAACCCGGTCCCATGATTATAATTTTGTCTTCCATTAAAAAGGAAAACATTGCGCAAAATTGTATTGACCTTGGCGCTGAATATTATATGGTCAAGCCATTGAGTATAGAAAGCCTCATAAATACGATTAAGCTTTTTTACAGGGAGAGTACGGGCGGAGGAACCGTTATTGGCAGAAGCGGAAGAAAAGATTATGATATTGAAACCATGGTAACAGAAACAATCCATGAAATAGGGATTCCTGCACACATAAAAGGTTATCAGTATCTTCGCCATGCGATTATGCTTGTTGTGGATAACCTTGATGTTATAAATTCCATAACAAAAAAGCTTTATCCGACAGTTGCCAAGGACTTCGGAACAACCTCAAGCCGTGTTGAGAGAGCAATCCGTCATGCCATAGAAGTTGCATGGGACAGAGGCGACACAGATGTTCTCAATTCAATTTTCGGATATACCGTCGCTAACACCAAAGGAAAGCCGACAAACAGCGAATTTATCGCAATGATTGCCGATAGACTAAGACTTCAAATTAAAAATGCCAGTTAAAAAATGTGGCTGAAACGATTTTAAAGTTGTTTCAGCCACATTTTTTATAATAGGAAACCTGCTATTTTCCATTATAAAAAAACAAGATTTAAATAGCTGTCTATGTTTGACAAAACGAGAGCGGTGTGGTAAACTTAATATAATTGCAAAGAAAAATCAAAAGTAAGCGCTTTTGGATAAGGAGGTGTTGTTGTATGGAAATAAATATGCCGAAACAAGTGGAAATGGCGCTTTTTATGCTTAATGAAAAGGACTTTGAGGCATATATCGTCGGGGGCTGTGTCAGAGACTCGATTATGGGCAGAAAGCCCTCTGATTGGGACATTACAACCTCTGCAACGCCCCATGAGATATGCGAGGTGTTTAAAAAATATAAAACCGTTTTAACGGGGATAAAACACGGAACGGTTACGGTCATAATCGACCATTTTCATATTGAGGTGACGACTTTCAGAACAGAAGGTGAATATAGCGATAATCGTCGCCCTGATTATGTTGAATTTACGAAGAGCATAAAAGAGGATTTATCCCGCAGGGATTTTACCATGAATGCCCTGGCATATAGTCCCAAAAGTGGGATTGTTGATATGTTTGGGGGAATAGAAGATATCAAAAACAAGATTTTAAGGTGTGTCGGGAACGCTGACACGCGCTTTAAAGAGGATGCACTTCGGATTATGCGAGGCGTTCGTTTTGCATCTGTGTTATCCTTTGAAATTGAAGAAAATACAAGAGTTGCAATTCATAAAAACAGGGAGCTGTTGAAAAACATTGCGGTTGAGAGGATAGCTGTGGAGTTTAACAAGCTTTTGCTGGGGGATTATGTTGAGAAAATTCTCCATGAATATAAGGATGTTATCGCAGTATTTATTCCTGAAATTGAGGAAACCTTTGATTTTGACCAGAGAAATTATCATCATATTTTTGATGTTTGGGGACATATTATTGCGGCAATTGCCGCTTCTCCAAAGCTTATCTATGTCAGACTTGCTTTGTTTTTTCATGATATAGCGAAACCCTCTTGCCTGAAGTTTGACAACCGTGGAATCGGGCATTTTGCCGGACACCAGACGGAGGGAAAAGAGCTTTCAAAAAAGATTTTGCGACGGCTTAAATATGACGGGGTAACAATGAAAATTGTTCCGTTTTTGGTGAGATATCATGACGCCGCCCTTCAGCCCGATAAAACAGAGATAAAAATGTGGCTGAAAAAATACGGGAAAACCATGGTCCAGCTTTTATATGAGGTCAAAATTGCGGATAATATGGCGAAAAACCGAAATTTCCCCTCCAGACTGATTGAGGCAAAAGAGGGAAGAGCGATTTTGCGAAAGATTATAAAAAATGATGAGTGTTATTCCCTTTCACAACTGAAAATATGCGGACGGGATTTGATTGAAGTGGGTTTTCCCGAAAACCATGAACTGGGAGTGGCTCTTGACAAATTGCTTGATGCAGTTATTTTGGGAAAATGCGAGAATGAAAAAGAGACACTTGTCAAATATGCCTGCACTTTTGGGAAGAAGGTGGATTAGCGGTGCTTCATATAAGAGAGACAATCGTTGTTGAAGGAAAATATGACCGTCAACGGCTGAAAGAGATTACCGATGCTCCCGTTATAATGACAGAAGGGTTTAACCTCTATCGTGATAAGCGGATAATCAGGTCGATTATAAGTGCGGCGAGGGAAACGGGGATAATAATTCTGACGGATTCCGACGGAGCAGGGTTTAGAATAAGAAATTATATTAAACAGTGCGTTGGCGGAAAGGGAAGGGTTTTGAACGCATATATTCCGTCGGTGAAGGGCAAGGAAAGACGCAAGGAAACTGCCGGGAAAGAAGGAATTTTAGGCGTTGAGGGAATGGATAATGAGGTCCTTGAGAAAATTCTTCAAAACACCACGGAAATAATTGAAAAGCCCATAAAACCTGAAAAAGTTTTAACGAAAGCCATGCTTTATGAGGATGGACTAACAGGAAAGGAAGACAGCAATGAGCTTCGGGGGAAATTAGCAAAGGCTTTGTCCTTGCCACCGAGACTGTCGACTAACGGATTAATTGAAATTATTAATCGTGTTTACGGATATGATGAATATAAAAAATCACTTGAAAGGATAAAAGGTAAATAAAATGAAGAGAATTATTGCATTGATAATGGCGTTGTTGTCGGTTATGGTATTTTGCGGCTGTGAGGGTGAGGTAAAGGATACTTCTTCCCCGGACGAGAAGGTTTTCCGAGACGGAGATGTTGTGGGAGAAGGCGAGAAATCATTTGAGTTTTCTGTTAAATATGAGGACGGAAAGACTGAAAAATGCATTGTTAAAACCGATAAGAAAACCGTTGGCGAGGCACTTATTGAAAACGGAATAATAACCGGTGAAGACG
This sequence comes from Oscillospiraceae bacterium, assembly GCA_015068605.1. Taxonomy (GTDB): domain Bacteria; phylum Bacillota; class Clostridia; order Monoglobales; family Monoglobaceae; genus SIG454. Next base: position 5,840 of record SVKF01000017.1, on the reverse strand, counting down.
GGAAATACGGGCTTTATGTGAAAACAGTAAACGGAGTTTTGGCTGATTTTGATAAGACGAAAACATATTGGGCGTTTTATATAAACGGAGAATATGCAACAAGCGGAGTTGATTCCACAGAAATAAAAAAAGGCGAGAAATATTCATTTGAGATTGGGAAATAGACTATGAAAATTAAACCTTATGAAATGGTGATTTTCGCCATGCTTGGAACGATTATGTATGTTTCAAAGATGCTTATGGAGTTTCTTCCCAATATACATCTATTGGGGACTCTTGTGGTGGCAACCACCGTGGTTTACAGGAAAAAGGCTCTATATCCGATATATATTTATGTGTTTTTAAACGGGCTATTTGCAGGTTTTTCCATGTGGTGGATACCATATACATATATTTGGACAATTCTGTGGGGAATGGTTATGCTCCTTCCGAAAAATATGCCGAAAAAGGTTGCGCCCTTTGTCTATATCGGAGTGTGCGCCGCTCACGGATTTCTTTATGGGACATTCTATTCGGTGGCGCAGGCGTTAATGTTCGGTCTGAACTTTCAGGGGATGGTGGCTTGGATTGTTGCCGGATTGCCGTGGGATATTGTTCATGGAGTAGGAAATATTTTTGCAGGATGTCTTATTATGCCCATAGTTTCTGTGCTGAAATTAGCCGACAAGAGGCATTAAAGAGGCTGTAGCAAAACGATTTCAATTTAACGAATACCCATAAATTTGACGGATGTAAAAAAATAAGGAGGCTGTAGCAAAATGATTTCATTTTGCTACAGCCTCGTTGCGTTTTATTATCTCTTAGGCAAAAATCTTCTGACAATAAAGAGAATTATTGCAATTCCAAGCAATGATGCGGCAATAATTCCATTGAAGGAAATGATTGAGCCAATCAGATTGCCGAAAAATGCATCGCCGAAGATTGTTCCGAGAATTCCCGGCAGAACTGCTGTGAAAAGCCATATTAACAATACGGGAATGCTGTAAATCGTGAAGGCGATTCCTATACCCATAAAGGCTTGTCGCAGGCTGTTTTTCAGCATAAAGACAACAAGCATTATGCTTAAGATTAACAATATAGCCAAGGATATGTATGAAAATCCGAAATAAATTAAATTATAAGGCAAAGAGTTTTCACTATCCGAAATATCTACATTAAATTGCAGCATATCTTTTCCCTTTGTAATCCTGTCAGCGGTTTTTTCAACATCGTAAGGCGTGAAGCCCTGACCTGTTTCTTCATATATAACATCACGATTATCAGTGATAAGCTGTGAAATTTCCTCATGCTTAATGCTGAATTTTGCTTTTCCTTCCGATAAGAATGAATCCGAAAATTCAGAAATTTTTTCAGCTAAAAATTCCTGGGCTGTTGAGTTTTCAACAATATTTCTCATATTGTCTTCCGTCATATCTATTGCCAATGAGTTAGACATAAAGTGACGAACATCCGCCATTTTTTCTTCATAATCAACACCCATTTCTTCCATTGCATCAAATACATCTATGTTATTTAATACATTTTCAAGCCTTTTTTGGTTAAGGGCAGTTCTGACATTGTATATAAAGAGAGAAGAGGTCAGAAAAATGAAAAACAGCATTGTCATAAAAACAGAAAGAATTGTTTTTAAAATTCTTTTCTTGGGCTTTGCAGGAGCTTCGGGTACAACATCTTCAGTAGCAGTCTCTTCTTGAACCTCAACGGGAGCCTGATAGGTTGTGTTGTCAACTGGCACTTCAAGAGGTGCTTCGTCGACAAACTCTTCCGTAACAACATCTTCTGTAGCAGTCTCTTCTTGAACCTCAACGGGAGCCTGATAGGTTGTGTTGTCAACTGGCACTTCAAGAGGTGCTTCGTCGACAAACTCTTCCGCAACAACCTCTTCCTCAACCATAACCGGAGCGCGGAAGTCAGCGCCTCCAACGGGCATTTCAAGAGGGATTTCGGTTAAAACCTCATCCGTATAATTTTCTGCTCCGCTTACAGGTGTATCGGGAATATCCGTAACCGACGGAGCTTCTGAAGCTGCAAAGGGCATCGGCTCGGTTGCATCAATTTCAACGTGGTTGCAGACAGGACACACACTATTTGCATCAAGTCGGCTTCCGCATTTAGAACAAAAATTAGCCATAATTAATACCTCCATAAATATATACATTCAGTATACTATAAATTCAGCGAATAGTCAATAAAAAGATAATGCTTAAATTCGACAAAATTTTTCAAGAATTTTACAAAGAAAAATAAAAAAATCCCAAAATTCCTTATTATATCAAGCTTTTTTAGAGTTTTAGAAAAAAACACAATATCTTGTATAAAAGTATTGACAATCAACAATATATATGGTATTATCATATTATGACAATTAAAGTGGTGGCTTATCGAAACTACATATAATACATTTTAAATTTAAGAAAGGGAGATAAAGATGAAAGTTATTAAAAGAGATGGAACTACCGTTGATTTTGACCGCAGTAAAATTATCGTTGCAATTCACAAGGCTAATGATGCAGTTGAGCCTGAAGACAGAATTAATGACGAAAAGATTGAAGAAATTGTTTCTTACATAGAAAGCAAACACAGACCTCGTCTTCTGGTTGAGGATATCCAGGATATGGTTGAGTATAAGCTTATGGAAGCGGACAAGTTTGAGCTGGCGAAAACATATATTATTTATCGTTATACAAGGGCTCTTGTTCGTAAGGCTAACACAACCGATGATTCTATTTTAAGCCTTATCAGAAACAGCAATAAAGAGGTTATGGAGGAAAACTCCAACAAAAACGCAGTTATGGCGGCAACCCAGCGTGACCTTATTGCAGGAGAGGTTTCCAAGGATTTAACACGCCGTGTTCTGCTTCCGGAGCATATCTCAAAGGCGCACGACGAGGGCGCAATCCACTTCCACGATGCGGATTATTTTCTCCAGCCGATTTTCAACTGTTGCCTTATAAATATAGGTGATATGCTTGACAACGGAACCGTTATGAACGGAAAGCTTATCGAATCTCCGAGAAGCTTCCAGGTTGCCTGCACGGTTATGACTCAGATTATTGCATCTGTTGCAAGCTGTCAGTATGGCGGACAGTCTGTTGATATCAGCCACTTGGGTAAATATTTGAGAAAGAGCTATGAGAAATTCAAGAGTCAGCTTATTGAGAATGCAGATGAGACCATTTCTGCCGAAACTATTGAGAAAATTGCGAAGGCAAGACTCCGTGATGAGCTTCGGAGCGGTGTTCAGACAATTCAGTATCAGATTAACACTCTTATGACAACCAATGGTCAGTCACCCTTTGTTACCATATTTATGCATCTTAAAGATGATGATGAATATGTTGAAGAAAACGCAATGATTGTTGAGGAAATTTTAAGACAGAGATACGAGGGAATTAAAAATGAAATGGGTGTTTATATAACTCCTGCATTCCCGAAGCTTGTTTATGTCCTTGATGAAAACAACTGCTTAAAGGGCGGGAAATACGATTATATCACCAAGCTTGCAGTAAAATGTTCTTCAAAGAGGCTTTATCCCGACTATATTTCTGCTAAAAAGATGCGTGAAAACTATGAAAATAATGTATTCTCGCCAATGGGTTGCCGTTCTTTCCTTTCTCCCTGGAAGGATGAAAACGGAAATTATAAATTTGAAGGAAGATTTAATCAGGGTGTTGTCAGCATAAATCTCCCTCAAATCGGTATTATGGCAAAGAAGGATGAGAATGCTTTCTGGAAGCTTCTTGATGAAAGGCTTAACCTTTGCTTTGAGGCTCTTATGTGCCGTCATCGTTCTCTTCAGGGTGTTGTTTCGGATACAAGCCCTGTTCACTGGCAGTATGGGGCTATTGCAAGGCTTGAGAAGGGTGAAACGATTGATAAATTCCTCTATGACGGATATTCTTCAATTTCTCTCGGTTACATAGGGCTTTATGAGTGTACTAAGGCTATGAAAGGCGTAAGCCACACTCATAAGGATGGAAAAGAGTTTGCTCTTAAGGTTATGAGATACCTCCGTTCAACCTGCGATAAATGGAAGGCTGAAACAGGAATTGGCTTTGCTTTATACGGAACTCCGGCAGAATCTCTCTGTTACAGATTTGCAAGAATTGACAAAGAACGCTTCGGTACAATCGAAGATATTACGGATAAGGGATATTATACAAATTCGTACCATATTGATGTAAGAGAAGATATTGATGCATTCTCAAAATTTGATTTTGAGAGTCAGTTCCAGAAGATTTCGTCAGGCGGAGCTATCTCCTATGTTGAAATTCCGAATATGCGTCATAATCTTACCGCAATGGAGGATGTTGTTAAGTTCATCTATGACAATATTCAGTATGCGGAGTTCAACACCAAGAGCGACTATTGTCATATTTGCGGATATGACGGTGAAATCATAATAAATGATGATAATGAATGGGAATGTCCTGCCTGCGGAAATAAGGACCGGAAGAAAATGAATGTTACCCGTCGTACCTGCGGATATTTGGGCGAAAACTTCTGGAATGTGGGCAAGACGAAAGAAATTAAGTCCCGTGTGCTTCATCTCTAATCCAAGGAGGCATACGAAATGAATTTTGCGACAATTAAAACACATGATGTTGCCAATGGCCCGGGGGTGCGTGTCTCTCTTTTCGTGAGCGGTTGCACTCATCACTGCAAAGGCTGTTTCAATTCCGAAACATGGGATTTTGCTTATGGTGAGCCGTTTACAAAGGAGCAGGAAGATAAAATATTAGAGGCTCTTGCTCCAAGCTTTATCAAAGGCTTTTCTCTCCTTGGGGGCGAGCCGTTCGAGCCCGAAAATCAAAAGGGACTTTATGAGTTTTTGGAGAGAATAAAAAAAGCTTATCCTGAAAAGACAATCTGGTGCTATTCTGGGTATGATTTTGAAGCGGATTTGCTCGCCGGAAAGATTGGCGATTGGGCAATAACCAAAAGAATGCTGGGGTGCATTGATGTTATTGTTGACGGCGAATTTGTTGAGGAGCTTAAAAATCCCGGCTTGAGATTTAAAGGCTCTGAAAATCAGAGGATTATAAAAGTCCGTGAGTCAATGGAAAAGGATGAAGTTGTTTTATGGGACAACGAAGAGGTTTAAAATATGAAATTTAATATAAACATAAAGAAACTTGACGAGAGAGCAGTTATCCCCACATACGGCAGTGAATATGCTGCCGGGGCTGACCTTTATGCATGCATAGGGGAAGAGGTTACAATTAATCCCGGTGAAACAGTCTTGATTCATACGGGTATAGCTATGGAGCTTCCCTTGGGGACGGTTGGCCTTATCTATGCAAGAAGCGGTCTTGCAAGTAAAAAAGATTTAGCGCCTGCCAATAAGGTTGGAGTTGTTGATTGTGATTATCGTGGCGAAGTTATGGTTGCTCTCCATAACCACGGTTTAGTTCCAAGAACAATCGAGCATGGGGAAAGAATTGCCCAAATGGTTATTGCTCCGTATTATACAGCTGAATTTTTTGAAGTTTCGGAGCTTTCCGAAACAGTAAGAGGCGAAGGCGGATTTGGCTCGACGGGGACAAAATAGTCAGCAGTAGTCATAAAACTTAATACAAAAGGGGATGTTAAAAAACTTCGGAACGCAAGAAAAGAGGAAAAATAACAGGGATTGAGAAAACCTTTTGTAGAATATATCCCTGAATATACCTAAAAACAGGGGTAAAAAAATCAAATTTTTTGATTTTTTTAAATATTGGTGCCTTAAGGCGTGGGAATAAACCCCCAGTTCTACTGGGGGAAGATAAAAAGCTTTAGCAAAAGAAAAACCTCCATGATATAATAGTAAATGGTTTGGCGACCGCATTACTAAAAATATA